>CAYJEW010000011.1:0-20872 GCA_964369525.1 uncultured Oscillospiraceae bacterium
GAAGACTCTTTTACCCAGCGCCGGCTGATAACGCCGCCCATAAGCAGCAAGCCAGAAAAGATTACGAACATAACAGCAAAAATCACAGTTGAACTCATAAGCTACCTCCTATATTTTAGATAATAAGGGCGCCCCGCATGCGCTCATCGCCCTTAGAACTACAAAAAAACGGTCGACTATTCGTCAAACACAGCAATGGCACGGCACCAGCCGCCGCTAGCACCCACAATTTTAATGGGGAAGCACTGCACCTGGTAGCCGCTAACTGGTAGGTCTTGAAGGTTAGACAGTTTTTCAATATGGCAGTATGCTTTTTCACGGCTAACACGGTGAGCTTCCCAAATAATGGAAGCATCGCCTGTTCTTGAAAACTCCTCACCCTCAAACGGTAGCGGTACATCCCAGCTCCAGCCGTCGGTGCCCATAACCTTAACACCGTGGTCAATTAGCCAGTGTGTGGCCTCGGCGCTCATGCCGGCGCCAGCAACTAGATATTCGGGTTTACCCCAGCGGCTGGGTGCACTTGTGTGCAATAGTGCAATGTCGCCGGGCTTAATTGTGTAGTTAACCTTAGCAAAATACTCTTCAAGGTCTTTGGCCATAATTTTATAGCCGTCAGGCTTGTCGCTCATGTCAATCTTAACGCCGGGGCCAATGCACCACTCCAGTGGTACTTCGTCAATGCCCCAGGCACGCTCGCCGTTGTTCATGGTGGGATAGAAGTGCCAAGGCGAGTCAAGGTGGGTGCCCGAATGGGTACACAGGCTAATGCGTTCAAATGCCCAGCCATTGCCCTCGGGCAGGTCGTCTACGGTAGAACCTTCGAAAAAGGCTGTCATGCCCTCCGCGCTGTCCTTATGATTAACATAATCTATACGCGGTATCTGCATTGGCGGGTCAGACGGCAAATCCGCTTCAATCGCTAAGCTAATGTCTACAATTCTCATTTAAATGCGCCTCCTTTAAGCTTGTTTACATATTTTACTTGCAATTATTTATCAAACATGGCAACAGCACGACACCAACCAGCGCTGGCAGCCTTAATTTTGACGGGCATGCAGCTTACGGTGTATCCGGATACTGGTAGTAGGTGCAGGTTTGCAAGCTTTTCAATGTGGCAATAAGCTTTTTCGCGGCTAACGCGATGAGCCTCCCAAATGATGGAAGCATCACCTGTTTTGGCGAATTCTTTGCTCTCTAAAGGTAGCGGCACATCCCAGCTCCAGCCGTCGGTGCCCATAACCTTGACGCCGCGGTCTATAAGCCAGTGTGTAGCCTCGGCGCTCATGCCTGCGCCTGCAAGAAGATACTCTTCGCGGCCCCAGCGGCTGGGTGCGCTTGTAGCAAGCAGTGCAATGTCGCCGGGCTTAATTGTGTAGTTAACCTTTGCAAAATACTCTTCAAGGTCTTTAGCCATAATTTTGTAGCCGTCAGGCTTATCGCTCATGTCAATTTTAACGCCGGGGCCAATACACCACTCCAGTGGTACTTCGTCAATGCCCCAGGCGCGCTCGCCACCGTTCATGGTGGGGTAGAAGTGCCAAGGTGCATCAAGGTGTGTTCCGGCATGGGTGCCAATTTCAATCAATTCAATGGCCCAGCCGTTGCCCTCGGGCAGGTCATCTTGTGTAGCGCCTTTAAAAAAATCAGACATACCTTGTGCAGTTTGCTTGTGGTTTTGGTAGTTGATTTTTGGGCGCTGAAAATCAGGGTCTACCGGAAGCTCCGATATCACAGGGACGCTTAGGTCTACGATTCTCATTTGTGAAAAACCTCCTTTAATGCTTGTTGAATACGGGGCGGAAATTGCAAAGCTATAAGTAATGGTGATCTTACCTATTAAAAATTATGTTGCGGCACTTGGGCGGATCTAATTATAGGCCCATGTTCAAGTGCCGCAACTTTGCAACAGAGAGAATGAGTATATCTAAAAAGAAATCAGAAAGAACAAGCGTTCGAAATTGACAATGCATAACAGAATAATTACATTTTGAATTATATGTTAAAAGTGTGTTAAAGTCAAACGAAATCGCGCGTTTCGTCAAAACCGATAAATATGCAGTTCAAAAACTGTTAATATTTGTTGATGCGCTGTGGGCAAGGTTTTGTAAAGGGTTTTGTATGCCCATTTTTACATTTTTGCAGTGGCATTTTGCTTTAATTTATGCAAGTTTACTTGATGAATATTGTAAAAAAACTTGTGTAAATAAAAGTTGTCATGTATAATAATGTTTACACAAATGCGGTTACATGCCTTTGGGATAAACAATGAAATGGTGATGAAATGGTAAAACTACCCGATTTAGAGTTATTTAAACTAACAGTGGAACATGCAAGTCCTTTTGCGCTTTTAGATGCGCAGGGGCGTTATTTATATGTAAACAAGTCGTGGCAGCGTAGCCGAGGGCTTACGCTGGAGCAGGTGTATGGCATGCGTGTGGACGAAATTGTGGCCGACACCAGTGCGCTGGAGGCGCTAGAGCGAAAAGAAACCATTGTAGCTCATCCTGTGCGAAAAATTGGTAGATCAGGCGACCCATATTACACAACATACACCCCGCTATTCCATAATGGGGAGCTGGTTGCGCTAAGTATACAAACATTATTTAGTGAATACGAGCAAGCTGTAAACTTTTCCGACACAATGCAGCAGCTCAGAAACGAGCGTAACTACTATCAAAAAGAAGTACAGCGTATGTGGGGCGCAACATACTCGCTAGATAATATTGTTGGTGTAAGCAAACAGATTGCAGCACTTAAGCGGCAGGTTGTGCAGGCGGCGCAGTCTATGTCTAACATATTGATAGAGGGCGAGTCCGGCGTTGGCAAAGAGCTGGTGGCGCATTCGCTGCATGCGTTGGGCCCACGCGCGCATGGGCCGTTTATAAAGGTGAACTGCGCAGGCATGCCGCACGAGAATGCAAAAGAAGAGCTGTTTGGCCGAGACTACATATTTCAAAATGGCGAGCCAAGCAATCGAAAAACCGGTCGCTTCGAGATGGCGGCAGGTGGCAGCCTTTTTTTGGATGAGATAAACAAGCTAAGTGCCACAGCTCAGCCAAAGTTATTGCGTGTTGTGCAAGAGCGTGCAATAGAGCAGTCGGGCGGGGAAGACATACCCGTGGATGTGCGCCTCATCACTGCAACAAATGTGCCTTTGGAGCAAATGGTGCGCAGCGGCGAGTTTCGTAGCGATTTATACTACCGCCTAAACGTTGTAAATATCCGCATGCCGGCCCTGCGTGAGCGCATAGAGGATGTGCCTGTGTTGGCAGCCGATATTATCCAAAAGCTCAATGCACAGCTTGGCATGCAGATTGATGGCATAAGCAGCAAGGCAGAGCAGATGCTGCAGGAATATAGCTGGCCCGGCAATACACGCGAGCTGCAGAATGTTATTGAGCGTGCCATGAACATACGCCTCTCCGGTACGCTGGTTCGAAGCGATTTTTCTGATTTTACAACATACAAGGTGCCGCAGCTGGGCTTTGACGAACAAGCACGCCAAGGGGGCTCTTATCGCGAGGTAAAAGGCGATATTGAAAAAAAGCTGCTTTCAGATGCAATAGAGAGCTGTCAGGGTAACAAAAAGAAAGCGGCAGAAAAACTGGGAATTTCACGCACATTATTGTACCGCAAGTTAAAGCAGTTTGATATGTAATGATTTTTTGATAATAAAATAAAATTCTAGGTGATTTTTGTTGGTTTATATGATATAATATGTTTCAAGATATGTGATTTATTGGTAATTTTTAGTTAATGTCAATAAAACAAGCTGGTAACTATTTAAAGGGGGGAATCGCTATGCCAAAGTGGCTAAGCGTTATCTTGTCTATTTTAGCCTTGGTTGCAGGGATAATTCTCACGCTGTTTATTGCATCTCGTGTGGCAGGCTACGACTCTACTTTAGACCTTATAAACTATCTTGTGGATTATCTAGATTATATCTGGAACGATCGCCTAATAGGGTAATAAAAGTGAAAGGCGGCACGGCATGAAAATATTTTTAAAAATTTTACTTTGGGTAGCAATTATTGCGGCTGTTGTACTGGTTGTAATGCTTATGGCAGTAATGATTGCAGACGAGCTTGACTCCATACCCGATTTAATAGATTACCTTATCGACGAGTATCAAGGCGGTGATGGTGTGCTGGCTATACGTTGGCCGTTTATGCAGTACTTTTCGCAAAGTGGGTTTAGCAGTGCACAAAGTATACTGATAAAATAGTAAAGTAAACAATAATAAAAGCGGATGGTGTATACACACCATCCGCTTTTTGCATTAATTATTATTGATTAAGTTGTTCCAACGCCTCTGTCAGACATTCAGATATTTGATGTGGGCAGGAGTTGTTGCGCCCATCGCAGGTAATGCCTTGCAGGCGCTCGATAGCTGAAGTGGCAGGCATTCCAACCATCAAAGCACACAGGCCTTTAAGGTTGCCGTCACAGCCGTGGTCCACAGCAATGCTGTCAATAGTGCCGTTTGCGCTTAGCTCAACTACTGTGCGGGTAGAGCACACGCCTTTATTGTTGCGGGTATGTGTCATAAAATTTATTCCTTTCGGTTGCAATTACAGCAGCAGTGCCGCTGCTTGTATAAGCTTTGCAGAGCGTTCTGTATTAAAAAATGCAGAGTTTATAGATAGGTGGTAATTGTTAGCGCTACTCCAGTCCCGGTCGGTATAGTAGCTGTAGTAGTTGGCGCGGTTTCGGTCGGTTTTGCGCACAAGTGAACGTGAGGCATCCTCGCTTATGTTCAGCAGGCGAGACATCTGCCGTATACGGTAATCAAGGTCGGCATGTATAAAAACCGAAAGCATGTTGGGCCGCCCACGCAGTATATAGTCGGCACAGCGGCCAATTATAATGCACGGTTCGGTGTTTGCCGCTTCTCTTATAACATCAGCAACAATGCTTTGCATTTGGTCGTTTGGCATGTGCGCCATGTATTCGGTGTAGTTCAGGGCTTTAATGTTACCGCCTATGCTTGGCATCATGTTCAGCATATTACTTGCGGGTTTTTCATCGCTTTGTTCAAAGAGTTCTTGCGTTATGCCACTGCGCTCTGCGGCACTTTCAAGTAGCTCTTTATCTAAAAACTTTATTCCCATAGTTTCAGCAAGCGTTCTGCCAATCTCTCTCCCGCCACTACCAAGCTGCCGTGATATGCACACAACCAAATGATCTGTTTTAGCCATAGCAAATCCCCCTTCAAGCCAAGTAAGTTTCCCTGTATAACTCGTATAATAAGTATACCATACACAGTAAAAAAATCACAACGGTAACTTAAAGGGGATGGGTTTATGGGTGCACAGTGGAGGGCTTTTCTGCAATCTTAGGTTGTAACATGCCAAGCATGGGCACACGCACTAGTAGCACAGCCGCTATAAGCACCAGCGCAACATCCGGTAGGCACCATGCGGCATTGTACGCCATGGAATACTGCCAAACAGGCCAGCCTTCCCAAGCCCATTGCCCCCATAGAATTATACCGGATAAAATACTGCTGGCGTAGCGAATAAGCCCTGTTACGCCCACGCCCACAGCCGCCCCAACGGCACGGCTGGAAAAACGGCGGGCAATACTGCCGCTAAACCCAATAGCATTGTAGCCTATAAGGTAATCCAGTAATGCGCAAAGAACCATGGCAAAAAGCGTTTTTGTAGGCACGGCCACAACGTTGGGTAGGCCTTGCATCAGCTGTAAAACGCTATAAACAGCGGCGGCGCTAATTCCCCAGCCCATGCTGTGGCGCATGCTGAACATTATAATTGGCAGTGTGGAAAGAAGGGTGATATCACCGCCCCAAGGTAGCTGAATAAACGGAACCATAGAAAGCGCAAAAGACATGGCAACCATAAGTGCGCCCTCCACTAAAATAGCGGTACGAGTCATTTGAGATGGTTGTTTCAAAGCAAAAACCTCTTTTCGGATATAATTTGCATGGCTAAAGCCCTGCACTTATTTTTGAACATAAAAAACACCCGTGGCATAAAAACCACAGGCAAAGAAATGCTGCACAATGCAGCCAACTTCCTACGCCGGCATTACCCGGATCAGGTACGAGGGTCCTCGCCTTGCGGCGAATCTCAGCCTTACAGCACCCCTGTTTTTATGTTTGAAATTATTATAGTATAGCTAAATGCGTATGTCAAACCCACTACACGCTATACCCCTTTTTTAGGGCACAGCAGCGCAAGCACACACCGCTCGCAAAACGCCTTGCGTGAGGTGCACACAGCCCGCCCATGCAGTACACAGCGGTGGCAAAAGTTATTGCTCTCTTCGGGCGGCAATGCTTTGCGCAGAGCTGTTTCTACAGCCAGCGGGTCTTTGCTGGCAATAAAGCCCAGCCGCCCAGCCATGCGAATGCAGTGGGTATCGGCAATAACAACCCCCGGCACGTTATATATATCTCCTAAAATAAGGTTGGCGCTTTTTCTGCCTATTCCGGGCAGGCGCAACAGCTCATCCATAGTGTTTGGAATTATGCCACCATGTAGCTCCACCACCATTGCTGCGGCACCCTTAATGTCTTTTGCCTTGGCGCGGTAAAAGCCACAGCTATGAATTATTTCTTCAACATTTTTCAGCGGAGCTTCGGCAAGCGCTTGCAGGGTAGGGTAGCGCTCAAACAGCACAGGAGTAACCAGGTTAACCCTGGCGTCGGTACACTGCGCAGACAGGCGCACCGCAACCATAAGCTGCCAGGGCTCGCCATATTCAAGCGAGCACAGCTCGTCTAAATATTCTTGCTTTAACAGCTCCACAATCTTAGAGGCATCGGCTTTGCTTCGCATATACACTCCTTAAAGCGCTCTTCGGTATGTGAATTTTCAGGAATTTTGGCCGCGGTTTGTTATCGTAATGCAAGAAAAAAACCACAGGCAAGCATTGGCATGTAGCATGATACCAAATGCCGGCGCTGGTATATTTAATTATACACCAGCAATAACAGACAGCGTAGTTATTTGGTATTGTCTTTTTTAATGCTGCGCCAGTATGCGGCAAAGGCCTGCTCGGTTTTGTTGCTGCCATAATTATAATAGCTTGTGCCCAAAAGATTATCAGGCAGATACTGCTGGTGGGTATGGTGGTTTGGGTAGTCGTGTGGGTACAAGTAGTACTGGCCTTTTTGCTTTGCATCAGCGCCATCAAAGTGCTTGTTTTGCAAGGCGCGCGGTATCGGTCCGGACGCGCCTCTTTTCACGTCGGCCCACGCGGCGGCAATGGCATTGTGGGCGCTGTTGCTTTTGGGCGCTATGCTAACCAGCACAACAGCATCCCCCAAAGGAATAGACGCCTCAGGCAGCCCAACCTGCAACGCCATGTCCACTGCGGCCTTCACAATAGGTAAAATCTGTGGGTAGGCAAGGCCCACATCTTCGGCCGCCGTCACAATAAGCCGGCGGCAGGCGCTGGGCAGGTCTCCGGCCTCTAACAGCCTTGCCAGATAGTGCAGTGCGGCATCAGGGTCGCTACCACGCATAGATTTTTGATAGGCAGATAGAATATCGTAGTGTTCATCGCCACCACGGTCGTACCGCATGCTACTGCGCTGTGCTACCTGCTCCACAGCGCTTGGCTCTATGGTTTTGTTGCCATCTTGTAGCGGTGCGGCACTTACCACAAGCTCCAGCGCATTCAGTGCTTTGCGCATGTCGCCCCCGCTGGATACAGCCAGCTTGCTAAGTGCATCGCCGTTTACATGTATGCTCAGCTCGTCTTGCAGCTGAATTTTTTCTATAGCATTTTGTAGCCCCTGCTCAATATCGGCCGCCTCCAGCGGCTTAAACTCAAAAACAGTACACCGAGAAAGCAGTGCATTATAAATATAAAAATATGGATTTTCGGTGGTGGAGGCAATAAGCGTAATCGAGCCGTCTTCAATATATTCAAGCAGGCTTTGCTGTTGTTTTTTGTTTAGGTATTGTAACTCGTCAAGATAAAGCAAAACACCATTTTGGCTACCTAGTGTGCCCACATCACGCATTACATCTCTAATATCGCCGGTAGATGCCGATGTGCCATTCAGCTTGTGTAGCATCATGCCGCTGTTTTCGGCAATGATGCGCGCAACAGTAGTTTTTCCGCAGCCGGACGGCCCATAAAACACCATGTTTGGCACAAACCCCGAGTTGATTGTGCGGTAAAAAACCGCATCTGAATTTAGCAGATGCGCCTGACCCACAACTTCGTTTAGGCTGGCAGGGCGCAGACGGTCGGCAAGCGGTGTGTTGTTCATGTAAACGTTCTCCTAAACAATCAGTAATGATACTACAACATAATATATGCTCCAGTGTTTATGTGTGTATTATTTTTCTTTCTTCTGCCCGAAAAAATAATAAACCAGCCTAAAAGCCGATAAATTGCACATCTAACTTCGTTATCATCATAGACAAACGCGAGTCGCCGCTCATGTTCAGTGGCGCCTCAATTATAACACCAATAAATCAAGAAATCACTGTAACACAGCGGTAAAAACCACTTTGCGCATAATAAAAGACCGCCTATCCACACATATTTTAGAATACAGCAGAAAAAAGTACAAAACTCAATGAATGTGCAATACTGGTTATGTTAAAGACTATGTTTATAATCTACAGTAGATGATACAAAACAATTGCTGAAATAAATACCATAATAAAGCTTGTAATCATTGTGAATAGCAGTTTTGAATACCCTTGGGGCGTAATCTCATTGTTTTTATCAAGCTTTTTCACTATCGGATGCAACATAAAATAGTAGGAAGATACAGCAACGCACATAAAAGCAAGCGAATGTATCTTTATTATGTCGTTGCCCAGAAATAATATAACAAGTAAAAGGGCGATAAAAATAAGCTTGGTTCCTGCCACCCAGTTCACAAGATATTTTACAAACAACCTACTGCTCTCATTGGTTTGAGTATTAAAATATTCGTTAAATATAGCAATGCTGTTTCCGAATTTAGATTCAGGGAAAAAATACAAAATCAGTATGTTAGACGACTCTAAAACAATAAAAATTAGAATTGCGATATTTAAGATAGCCATTGCCTACTCCTTAGTGAAGAATATAAATAATCCTGTAGGATTATTTATAACTTATTTTAATGCCTTGCCCTCGCCACTGCGCGGCAACCGGGCAGATGGCAAATGTATATTATGCTACGCATAATATACATACTCCTATTTAAATGTCCGCCCCTGGCCATCAAAACCAACAAAAATACGCTGAACCAAAATAATTGGGTCCAGCGCAGCCCTTATGTAAAGTTCTTGCGTATGCTGCCCCAGTCGTGCAGTTTGCGCTGGCCGTAATCGCTGTTTTGAATAAACCCGATAAACTCGGCAAAACTGCGATCCCAAAAATTCCACTCGTGCACACCATCCCACTCAGCATAGGTGTAGCTAAGCGCAAGATCTTTCGAGGCCTCAAAAAAGTTGCGGTTTTGGGTGCGGATAGATGTATCCACATCCTGTGCACCGCAGGTGGCAAATATGCGTGGCTGTTGCTCTTTGGGTAGCGCAGCCACTTTTTTTGCCATTACAAGCAGCTGATGGTCCTCGCTCAGTGTTAAGTCGTCGCCCAAAACAGGCGCAAAAATCGAGCGCATATCGGGAATTAAATCTACGCTTGCGCCAATTGTGCCAAGGTCCATAGCGCCCGAAAAGCTACCAATGGCGGCGTACCGCTCTGGGTGCGACAGCCCAAGGTGCATAGCGCCGTAGCCGCCCATGGATATACCTGCCACAAAGTTTTTTTTGCGCTCGGTGGGTAGCTTAAATATGCGCTGCAGTTGGTCGGGTAGATACTTTGTTAGTATGGTGTGCCACGGCGGGCCGTAGGCCATGTCTATAAAAAACGAGTTGCCTGCCCCCGGCACCACCAGCACATAGCCATTGTCGGCCGCATACCGGCATGCAGCGCTCATCATAAGCCAGTCGCTCGGTGTGTTAGACATGCCGTGCAACAGCGTGATAACCCCTTTTACCTCATTGCCCACTGCATCGGGCAGGTCGGTGGGGAAGTACAGCTGCACAGGTACAGACTGCATTAGTTGTGGAATCTTTAGCTCTACTGTCACAAAAGCCATCTACTAAAACCTCTTAAAAATATCGGCAAGGGAATGCTAAACCGCTTAAATTATTCGTAAATAGGGAATTTTTTTACCATAGCGTCCACTTCGGCAATGCTTTGCTCTCGTGTTTCGTCAAAGCGGAACACACAGTTGGCTATGCAGCGAGCAATGCCGCGCATCTCATCTTCGCCAAACCCACGGGTGGTTACAGCAGGCGTACCAATACGTACACCGCTAGTTACAAACGGCTTTTCAGGGTCGTTAGGTACGGTGTTTTTGTTGGCGGTAATGCGCACCTCGTCCAGCCTTGCTTCCAGCACCTTGCCGGTAATGCCGGTGCCACGTAGGTCAATCGTCATTAGGTGGTTGTCGGTGCCACCGCTAACAATATTCACACCTTCGCTAATTAGCGCTTCTGCGAGTACCTTTGCATTGTTTACAATGCGCTGTTGATATTCTTTAAACTCCGGTTGCAATGCCTCGCCAAAGCAAACAGCCTTGGCTGCAACGGCGTGCTCCAGTGGGCCGCCCTGTGTGCCGGGGAATATGCCCTTATCCACTGCCTGTGCATACTTTTCTTTGCACAGAATAAGGCCGCCACGAGGGCCGCGCAGTGTTTTGTGGGTGGTAGAGGTAACAACATCAGCCATAGGTACAGGCGAGGGATGCACCCCTGCAGCCACAAGGCCTGCAATGTGCGCCATGTCTACCATCATCAAAGCGCCTACCTCATCGCAAATCTCGCGCACACGCACAAAATCAATAACACGAGAGTAGTTTGAAGCGCCGGCCACAATCATTTTTGGCTTATGCTCCAGCGCAAGAGCGCGCATATCGTCATAGTTGATGTATCCGCTATCGTCTACACCATAAGACACAAAGTTGAAATATTTACCGCTTATATTAACAGGTGAACCATGGGTAAGGTGTCCACCATGGGATAGATTCATGCCTAAAATAGTGTCGTGTACATTAAGCAGAGCAAAGTAAACAGCAAAATTTGCCTGTGCTCCGCTATGAGGCTGCACATTGGCATGTTCTGCGCCGAATAGCTCGCAGGCACGCTTGCGTGCAATATCTTCAACAATATCCACATGTTCACAGCCGCCATAGTAGCGGTGGCCGGGGTAGCCCTCGGCATATTTATTTGTTAGCACACTACCAAGCGCGGCCATAACAGCAGGCGAAACAAGGTTTTCGCTGGCTATTAGCTCAATATTATTTTGCTGGCGCTGCAGCTCTTGTGCCATTGCTTTACCAACGTCGGCGTCGTGCTTTGTAACAAACCCAATGCTATCCATCATGTCTTTGAACATATCTTTTCTTCCTTCCCGCAGGCATAAATGTTTTTTGCGCAATTACCTTTTAATTATACAAGGAAATCTTTTTGGGTACAAGAGGCAGAGGTGTAAACACCTAGCCTGTGTAAGCGTGGTTTTTTGTGGTCTTTTGCTATGTGGGTATAATTTGGGGCTTTAAGTGTATATGTAGACTAAACAAACTCATTTGTACTAATGCACTGCTGTCGGGTAAAAAAAGCACCTCTAAAAAATAGAGGTGCTTAATGTATAAAATTTTTAGTTGTCGGAAGAAGAGGAATATGGGTTCATAAGGTCATTCCACACCTGGTTTACATACTCGGCACATTCAAGATACTTCTGGCTAACAACAGTTTCTTCAAGGCCAAGCTCACTAATTAAGGGGGCTACGTTTTTCCATTGGGCATTGTCATACTGCAATACCAGCTGATATAGATCGCCGCAAGAGCCTTCACCGGTCAGCAAAGCATCTTTAATGTGCGGAGATATAGGCAGCGGGTTTAGAGCATCTTCAAGGTCTACACCCATTAGCAACCCTAATGTAGAGAACATACCCATAAGGTAGGCCTCGTTTTTGTCGATGGCAAGGTTTGGTATAAAGGATGTAAGCTCTTGACAAAACTGCCCGCGCAAAAAGCTGGTTTTAATAAGCTCTGTGGGTATCTTGCCTTCGCTATTTTTAAAGGACAACAGATAAATCCACTGTTTCAGCTGCCCAACACCCAAAACAACCAGCGCCTGCTTTACGCTTCTGGCGGGGTTTCTTAGGGCAAAATAAGCCGAGTTTACAAGGCGAAGCAGGCTGAATGTGAGCGTAACATCGCGAGATATAATGGCGGCAATGTCGTCAAGGTCTGGCTCTGGTTTTGTAATGGCAATAATAAGCTGAAAGAAGTTTGATTGCAGGTGTTCCACCTGCGCCACAGGGGTATACATGCTTTCAGCCACATTGGAGCCTTGCATGTGTGTAATACCTTGAGCTTTTGCAAGGTCATATACATCGGACGAATTAACGGCATAGCCGATAATGGTTTTGTTAAAACTTTGGGCAATGTCAATAATACTGGCCAGCGATGGGTTTGGCTTAGCCACATCAAGTTTTATGTAGTCAACCATATCCAAAATGGCAAAATAACGGCTGGAAAACTCAAAACCCTTAATGGCAATTTGATAGCCGTTTTTCTTATGTATCTCAATAAGCTTTTGCCCCACGGGATGCACCAAAATGCTGTCTTCAATCTGAAGAACCAACGCATCAGGGTTAAACATTTTAGCAATATCTTTTTCAAGCAATGTTGGGGTAAAGGTAACAAAAGCCTTCTTGTTATCAAGCAGGCGCGCAGAGTCCATCTCAAGCAAAAACTCTTCAATTAGGTTGGCGGCCAAGGTATCTTGCTGGTTATACAAAGAAACTCCTTTGTCTTCATACAACAGCTCGTAAGCAAACGCTTCGCCGTCGGGCCCAATTATAGGCTGACGCACAATATTTGCCCCCATGAATACAGCACCTCCTCGAACTATATAAGAAAAAATATAAGTGCAACATCAAAAAGACAACAAATTAAATTTGGCCGGTGGTAACCTTGTCAACAAATTGGATAAGGTCCAATAGCTGCGGTTTAGAAAACTGGCCGGTAGCGCCAAGCTTTCTGCCAACGTCTAAAAGTTGGCTGTTTATCAAAGACGAGAATATAACAATAGGGATATCCTTTAGCGCCTCATCTTCGCGAATTAGCTTTGTAAGGCGGTGGCCGTCCATCTCCGGCATTTCAATGTCAGTAATAAGGCAGGACACCACTTCTTCAATTGGCCTTCCGCTGGCTTTAATTTCCTGTAGGTAGTTCCACGCTAGCTGCCCGTTTTTTACATGGGAAACCTGGGTGTACCCAGCGCTTTTAAGGCTTTCTACCACAAGCTTGCTTAGCAGCATGGAGTCTTCTACACAAAGAATAGGCTTGGTGTTAACCTGGCGTGCGCCAAGTTTTTCTAAATCAGAAATTTGCATGCCGCTTTCAGGGTTAATTTCATTAACTATTTTTTCAAAGTCCAATATGGTAATAAGGCGGCCGTCATATTCTGCAATAGCAGTGGCAATGCCCTCTGTACCGCCGTAGATAATCTCGTCGGGTTTTTGCAGGTTGGTCCATGATATACGAGATATACCCACAACTTCGTGCACATGGAAAGCATAGCTTTCCTGGCTGAAGTTTGTAATGATGAATACATCCATATTAAGGTGGTCGCTATCACCAAGCCCTAAATAACGCGCAAGATTAATAACCGTAATTACCTCGTTGCGAGGTTTGAAGATGCCTTCAATATACGGGTTGGATTTTTGCATGGGATTTACAGGCAGGTACTTCATAATTTCCTGTACCTTAGCCACATTAATACCATACAAATTGCCTTGAATAACAAACTCCAAAATTGCTAGCTCGTTAGTGCCGGACTCAAGAAGAATTTCAGCTTTGGTGTTCATAGAAAACCTCCTAAACGCTGGTTAAATCTACCTACGCTAAATTATAGCACTATTTTTTGTTTTTTTCCAGTATACCGCAAAAAATATTTGTGAGCATTGCGGTTGTTTGTTGGAATGAAATTTGTACCCATATCTATAATACTACACGATTAGGCGGACAAATATATGTATTTTTGGCAAACTTATTGCAGAGTATTTTTCCAGCCAACATTTACCTTGTCGCCGCTGCGCAGCTCGTCTACAAACGAAGCTTCGCTTCCGTTAAGCATAAGCTCTAAAGGGCCTTGCGGGTTGGCAGGGTCTATGTCCACTAGCGTGAGCACATCAAACACACAGTAGGTTTCGCCGCTTGCCTTAGCAGGCAGTATAACGGTTTTGCCGTTTAGGTCTATGCGTAAACTGCCTGCAATGGGCGCTGGCGTGACGGTTTCTTCTGGTTCTGGGGCAGGCGTATGTGTAGTAGGGGAGGCCATGCCGAATGAAAGCGAAGTGTTTTGGGTAGCGGTAGGCACAAGCTCTTCGGAATCAGGCTTTGCTGCATCCAGCGGGGCCTCGGATAAGCTACCGCCGCTGGAGGCGTGTGCTTGCGCGTTGGCAGGCTGTTGTCCAAAAGATAGTGCACTGCTAGACGCAGGTTTGGCTGGCGGCTCAGCTGGCAGACTTTGAGCAGGCTTTATATTAGCGGGTTCCATACCTGCAAATTGCGGTAGCGGCGCAGTGTTCACAGGCGCAGCAGATTCTGAGCTTAAAGCAGTAGCTACAAGCGCCTGGGGCTCGGCTGCTGCAGGTGGCGCCGCATTGTCAGTGGTTTCTTTAGGTGTAGAGGCTGACGAGACATTTGTGCCCTGCAAAATATTCAGTGTGTCGCTTAAAGACGATATGTCATCGCCGTCCTGTAAAAGCTGGTTTAAATCGGCAGGCAAGCCATTTGCCGTAAGGTTATCAGCATTGGCAACAACCCCCGCAGCCTCGCAAAGCTCACCAATTGTTTTAACATGGAAAACCTCAACCACATCTTGGTCAAGTATAGGTGTTTCAGCAGGCGCAACAGTGCCGTTAACCCGTGCAATAGTACCAGCTAATAGTGGCGCACCGTTTAGCACAACGGTGATAGAAGGCTCGCGATTGGTGTAGCTGCCCACAGTAGCAAAGGCGTCCTCGCCCTTTTTTGCAGGGATTATATCCAGTCGGTCGCCATCCTGCACAGCCGCGGTAAAACTGCCGAGCTGCCCGTTTATTTTTAGCTCGGCGGTAGTGTATGCGCCACCGCGTACCACAATGCGCTCGCCGTTAAGCGTGAACGTGAGCGAGCGGCCGTTGCGCCCCATAAGGTCAGAGTAGGTATAACCTGCCAAAAGCAGAATGTCTATAACATTGGGTGTAGATAGGTTGAACAAGCGCACCCGCTGCCCGTTTACCACGGCCGAGGCGCCATCGGCCAGCGAGTTGTCTAGCGAGATAAGCGCTATGCCAAGCGGTGTTGCATATTCGGGGTCATCAATACCGGAGTTGCTGTTCACAATGCGGCCGGAAAAGTTTGTGCCCGCCATAGCCACACGGTTGGCAGGTAGCTGAAGCTTATCGGCAAGCAAAGCGCAAAGACCAGGTGTTTTGCTGCCGCCGCCAACCATAAAAACGGCAGCAGGCGCTTCACTATTGCACGCTATAATTCGTTCATGTATCACATCGGCCAGTGTTTCCACAGCAGGCGCTATGGTGGCCGCTATTTCTTGGGTGTCCACCTGTTGTTCAAAGCCTAAAATATCGGTGTAGCTAAATGGCGCATCCTGCTTTAGGGATAGCTTCATCTGCTCGGCTGTTGCAAAATCCACAAGGTATTTGCGTATTATTGTTTCGGTAATCTCGTCACCTGCAATGGTTGCCATGGTGTAGCCGGAAATAGTGCCGTCGGCGCTTAGCGCAATATCGCTTGTGCCTGCGCCAATATCCACCAGTGCAAGGTTGAGCAGCCGTAAATCTTGAGGAATAACCGCACGCATAGCAGCAATAGGCTCTAGCGTCATGGTGGTGATTTCCAGGTTAATTAAGTTCATGCAGTGGCGCAGGCTCTCCACCACTTCGGTGGGTAAAAATGTGGCAATTATCTCCACTTCGGCAGCGCTTGCCCTGTGGCCGATTATGGTGGAAAATGGGTAATCATCTAAAAGATAACGAACAACCGAGTATCCTACGCAGTAGTAAGGCGATGCCTCTACCTGTGTGTCCAGCGCAAGGCGAGCCTCATTAACCGCAGCGCTCTCCAGTGAAAAAGCGGTTTGGGCAGTGATGGGCTGGTTGCTGGGTAGCTGCATCTGCGCGGTGGCACGGCAGGTTTCCAGCGCGCGGCCCGCTGCCGCAATTCCAACCTCTGTAAAAGTTACGTCCAGTTTTTCTTCTACACGTCGTTTTACAATGTTTGCAACAAAAGCTACCTGCTCTATGTCTTCAATCTGCCCGTCAATCATAGCTCGGCGTGGATGAGCCTCGGCCTCGCAAGCGTCTATAACAAAAATATCGCCTTCTTTGTGGCCGGCAATACCTACCACATTGCGAGTGCCGATATCAAGTATAAATATTTGGTTATCTTTGCTATGCTGCTCCACCCTGGGCCCTCCCGGAAAAATGGTTTAAAATAACCGGCCGCCCGTAAGCAGCCGGCAGTAAGCGACAGGATAATAGGTATGTTTTAGATGGCAGAATTACGCTGGCGGTTTTTTTCAAAGCGCTGTAACTGAAACAGCTCTTTACACAGTGCATCCATCTGCTTTTCTGAAAAATCAAAGAATGTGCAGCCATACTGTGTGTCGCCACTGGGCATCTCAATCAAACGCTGCACACGTAGGCACAAACTCATAACCGACTCAAGCAGCGTAAACTCAACACAATAGCGTGCGCCGGGGTTTAACGCTACAAGGCTTTGCAGGCGCACACCGGTAAGGCTAATGTCCATCACACGTACATCTACAGATGAGTCCGACAGCATTTTTTCAGCTTCGGCGGCAGTGGCGGCTTGCACGGCAGTGTCGAACGAGCGCTGCTCGTCGTCGCTAAGCAGAATGCTAAGTTTTGCCGATACATTTGTGTTAACACGGAAAGCCCCGCGCCGCTCAAAATCTTGCAGCGGCTTCACTTCCTCTACCCGCACAAAGTTCTCGGTAGACAGATATACAATACCCACCTGAATGCGAGTACCTTGCTTATCGTTGTACACAAAAAGCTTTACAGGGGTGCGGTACTGTAATAAAGGTATACGGTCGTTGTTATTAGAAGTAAGCTCTAGCGCCCCTTGGTCAATCTTTATAATGCGGCCAACCGCAAGCAGATCGTTAGAAAGGCTTTTTACCTCACACAATGACCCTACGTATTCTTGGGGAAGTGCTAACATAATCTACCTCTTTCGTTGTCGTTTTAATGGTGACAGAAGTATGTTACTGGCGAGTGGTGCGGTTGCAATGTGGCCCACTTTTTTGCAGGGCATCAATGCCATGGCCTATAGCAACCATAACGTCCGACATCACCTGCAGCTCTTTGCTTTTATACTGACCAAAAATTTCCCCCGCCTTACCTGTTACGTAAAATGGTGATAAATTATTAAGTGCCACACACTTGATATATGTAATGCAGACAGGGCATTGACATATATCGGTATATTTTTCCGCTTTATATGTCAACTCGCTTTTTAACGCATTATCCACAAGCGTTTCCATAAAATTATGCACCAAAATGCACACCTCATTTTATCTTCATAGATATTATACCAACTTAGCGGCAAAATGCAAAGATTTCTGTAAAAAAAAACTATAAACAACTAGAACCCAAGTTAATTTTCAGGTGCATTTTGGCTGTCGACAAGTTGTCGCCGAAGCTTTTCGGCGTTAGCCAGCGGCGCAGCGGTGGCAGCAGAGGGCTCGGCGCTGTGTTTCAGTTTGCCTGCGGCCGAAAGAATTTGCATGTAGATAGCTGCGATAACCTCGTAAAGCTCGGGCGGAATATCGCGCCCAACCTCTAGCATACAAAGCATGCTGGCAGCACTGTCATCTTTGAACACGGGGATGCCTTTTTCCTCGGCAACCCCTATAATTTTGTCGGCCATCTGCCCATATCCCGAGGCAATAACAACAGGGGCGTTGTCCTCTTCAAGACGATAACGTAGCGCTACAGCTTTATTTTTTCCTGCGCCTTTTTTTGCGCCAGCATTAGATTTTAACATCCATTCCCATCCTTTTGTGTGGTAGGTCTGTAAACACTTCCATTAAACTATGGGTGTGATCCAGTCTATCAATGTTTATAGTGTCGAAGCTGTACCCCAGCTGCGAAACCGCTTGGCGAATAGCAGGTCCAATGTCCTTGAGCTCGGTTAAGTAAGCGGCAGGGCAAAGCAGGTTTAGTGCAATACGTTTTTTAATAACATACAGCTCAGCCTCAAAGCGGCCAACCCCCTCAACATCAAATACCATAAGCATGTGGGTGTTTTCGGCGGTATTACTGCTGGAGCGCTTGCCGGTTTCGTCTTCGGCGTTAGGGTCAATCCAAATTTCGGCAAATGCCTTCATATCCATATATTCTACAGGTACAATAAAATGCAAAAGCGGCGTAAAGTTGGAAGGGCTAGACAACAGGCTATGTACAATTTTTTCAAATTTATCGCCGCTAACCAGCTGCAGCTCTTCGCTTTGTGCCTGCGTACCTATGATTTTTGCCAGCACATCAATAACCTGGCTGGGCTCCTCAGCGCCGCGGGCCGAGTGCACACTGCTTTGTGGCAAAAATTTATCTATGTAGGCCTGTAATTTTTCAACCAGTTCGGCTTTTTGCGCATCGCCGTTCATATTAGATAGCAACAGGCGCAAAGCATCGGGCAAAAAGTCATCATTGTCATTGTATCTGGAAAGATTGTATGCTACCAAGGGCACAATCTTTTCCATCTGCGGAGTAAATAGAATGCTTTTTTCCACTGCCCGCAAAACATCGGTAACTTGTTCTTTTAATAGATGAAAGTTTTGTTGCGCGTCAGGTGCACGAAGCGCTTTTGTGAGGTCGGTTAATTGTTCAAACAAACGTGGGCTGGCGCTTAGGTTGTTGGCTAGATAGGTGAGGTTGTTTGCAACCGAGTTAAGTACGTCCTGGCGCGCAAATGTAGCATTTATGCCCTTAAGGAGAACACCAATACTGGTGGCAAGCTCTGGGTTTGGGGCTTGCGGCTGCGCAGCAGAGGAACTGCTACTTGAAACAAACGGTAACGACGACAAAAAGCTCTCGGCAACGCTCGCGCTTGAGGTGCTTGCCGTGCCGGTAGAGGTAGCTGTTGCCTGCTGTAACAGGCTGCGTAGCTGATTAAAAAGCTCACCTTTAAAAAGAGTGGTGCTTTCGGCTTGGCGGGTAAGCTCGGGCACAATATCCTGCGGGGCAATAAGCAGCGCATTAAAAAGCTGCTCTATCTCTTGCGTAAGCGCTGTATTTGTGCCGGGCAGCAGATGCACAACTTCTTGCAGCATGGAAATGTTGCGTATCATGGTGGCTGTCACTGCGGGGTCTTTCAGCAGGTCGGCCAGTATCTTTGGGGTCTCGTTCTCTTTAGGTAAAAAGGCAGTGTTCTGCTGTAATAGCTCAGAGGGGTCGGTGGTTTGCAACACACGGGTAACATCACTAAGGTCAAACGGTATGGCAGCATCGGCCGATGGCCGAACCGCCTGCGTGGGCAGCCGCTCAACCAAAGGGGTGCTAATTTTTAAAATATCAGCCATAAAGGGCGCTCCTTACCGTGCTATGCTGTCGGATATTGCATCGGGCTATTTTTTAAAAACAGATACAATTATTTTAACATGTATATGCATTTAGGCACAAGCTAAATGACACATAGCACTAAAAAAAGTAAAACAGCACCTGTTCAAAAATGAATTTTTTAAAAATTATGCATCAAATGCACATTTTTTGGGGTGCTTAAACTTGCACAACACAGAAAAATTGATATAATAATATTATAGTAATACGTCATAAAATAACGTAAATTTAATGTTTTTTACGTCCAAATCAAAAATACACATTCTTATGTGTGTTTTTGCTGGTTTTTTTGTGTAAATACAAGCAACTAACAGAAAAGCAGGTGATGAGATGAGCATAATTGACGATAGCATGCGGCCCATGCTAGATACCTTCATCTTTGAAACAACAACATTGCTGGACCAACTGGACGAAATTTTGCTGGAGGGCGAGAAGTCGCGAGCTCTTAGCGAAGACCAAATCAACGAGATATTCCGTGCAATGCACACCATCAAAGGTTCCGGCGCCATGATGGGTCTTTCAGACGTGAGCGAGATGACCCACCGTGCAGAGGATATGTTTTTTATTATCCGCGACAACCCTGAAAAGATGGACGATGCAAACACGGGGCCGATTTTTGATATACTGTTTCAGGTATCAGACTTTTTGCGCCAAGAGCTGGGTAACCTTCAAGAGGACCCCGATGGTTACCAAAGCGCAGATGCTACAGCCCTTAGTGCAACCATTAAAACTCAAATTGCAGTGCTTAAGGGCGAAGCCGCGCCGCAAGCACCTGTAGCAGCCGTGGCGCCCGTAGTGCCTTCTGCCGAGCAGGCAGAAGCTGCACCTGCAGGGCAAGCAGAAAACGTACGCACGTTTAAGGTTTTCTTCCAAGAAGATTGCCAGATGGAAAATGTGCGTGCATTTATGCTTACAAATATGCTTAAAGAATACGGGCAGATTGTTGAAACACAGCCCCAAAACCCTGAGATGAACCCTGATGCACTACAGCAAATTGTAGACAATGGCTTCTTGTTTAGCATTCAATTCGACGGTGATATTAGCCAAATTCACAACGTGATTGAAGGCGACACAAATGTGTCGGGTTATGAAGAAATTGTGCAAGAGGCGGAGCCTGAGGCCGCGCCTGCCCAAGTTCAAAGCGAGGGTGCGCAGCCCGATGCCGAGGTAAAACCAGCAACTGCCGCAGCAGCAGTTGCTGCTCCAAAAGCTGCACCACCGTCTGCA
>CAYJEW010000011.1:20882-49307 GCA_964369525.1 uncultured Oscillospiraceae bacterium
TGACAGTCTAGTTGATATCATGGGCGAGATTGTTATTGCCGAAAGCATGGTAGCCTCTAACCCCGACCTCAAAGACCTTGCACTGGATAATTTCAACAAAAGCGCGCGCCAACTACGCAAGCTGACCGACCAGATGCAAGACATTGTAATGAGCATCCGCATGGTGCCGCTAACAGCTACATTCCAAAAGATGGGGCGCATTGTGCGTGATATGAATAAAAACTTAGGTAAAGACGCAGAGCTTGTTACCATCGGCGGCGAAACCGAGGTAGACAAAAGCATAACCGATGTGCTGGCCGACCCACTTATGCACATGATAAGAAACTCGATGGACCACGGCATAGAAATGCCAGAAGATCGTGCAGCTGCTGGCAAAACCGAAGGCGCAAGGGTAATATTGCAAGCCAAGAATGTTGGCAGCGATATTATTATCACCATTGAAGATAACGGCAAAGGCTTAAACCGTGAAAAACTGCTGGATAAAGCCGAGCGCAACGGTATTTTAACAAAACCCAGAAGCGAGTATACCGATAAAGAGGCATTTAGCCTAATTATGATGGCGGGTTTTTCCACCAACGAGGTAGTTACCGAGTACTCGGGCCGTGGCGTTGGCATGGATGTTGTGCGCAAAAATATTGAAAGCCTTGGCGGTATGGTAAGCGTGGATAGCGTTACAGGAGAAGGCAGTACATTCACCATCAAAATCCCGCTAACACTGGCAATTGTAGACGGCATGGAGATTGGTGTGGCAGACGACACATTCACCATTCCAATAACTTCCATCAGCCAAATCTACAAGCTAAGCCCAGACACTGAACTGCTAAGCGATACCGATGGAACCGAGATGGTAATGGTGCGCAACGTAACCTACCCTATAATTCGCCTACATCGTATTTACGATATTGATACTGAGGTTACCGACCTTGCCGAGGGTATCCTTATTATTGTGGAAAGTGGCGATGCCAAGGCCTGTATATTTACCGACCGCCTGATAGGCGAGCAGCAGGTTGTAGTAAAGAGCTTCCCGAAATTCTTTAATAGATATAATGTTAAAGACCTTGGCTTCTCGGGATGCACCATTATGGGCGATGGGTCAATTAGCTTAATATTGGACATCAACTGCTTGCTTGGCGCATACAGAAACGATTCCACCAACAACAGGGTGCGCAGCGCTTACTAAGCCGTTTATGCGGTGCACGCTTTGCCGCTTCAAGTAAAAAGGAGGGTACAACAGATGGATGACAACAATGTTCAGCTGTTTGATGCAAAGGCAGAAGCCGATGAGCTTGAGGGCAAATCGCTTACGTTCTATATTGGCGAAACTATGTACAGCCTGTCGCTAACCAATGTACTGGAAATTATAAATGTGCAACCCATTGCAAAGGTTCCCGGCACGCCCATATATGTAAAAGGGGTTATCAACCTACGCGGAGGCATTGTGCCGCTGGTAGACATGCGCCTTAAATTTGGCCAGCCCGAGCGTGATTATGACGACCAAACAAATTTTATTATCACCCAACTTGGAGAGATGCAGGTGGGCCTTGCAGTGGATAGGGTATCTAATGTTATCAAAGCCGATGCAATAGATATTTCCAGTTTGCCGGAGTTTTCTACCGTAAATACCAATAAGTATATGAACAGCGTATCGCGCATTGGCGATGTGCTGGTTATGAACCTTAACTGCGAAAACATACTGGAAGATGACAACATAGTGTACATGGGGTAAGGCAAACTAAGCTTAATGCGTGCAATATTTGCATACATTACAAACAAAAGAGGGAATTATGGTAGCGCTGACCGATAAGGAGTTTGAAACGCTGCGAGATTATGTGCTAAATAACTTTGGCATAGATCTTTCAAAAAAGCGAGTTCTTATTCAAGGCCGTCTTTCCACAACACTGCACCAAAGGGGCTTTGCTTCTTTTGGGGATTACATTTCGTTTGTGCAGCAAGATAAAACAGGTGTTGAGGTAAATCAGCTCTTAAATAAACTTACCACTAACCTAACATTCTTTATGCGCGAAAAAGAACATTTCGACTTTATTCGCACAGTGGCATTGCCTGAGTTTGACCAAACAAAGCGCAAAGAGATACGCGTGTGGAGTGCAGGGTGCTCGTCCGGTGAAGAGCCATACACACTGGCTATGACACTGCTGGACTATTATGCAGGCAAAGTGAATGCGCCTAAAATTTCCATATTGGCGTCGGATATTTCGCAAAAAGTGCTGGCTAATGCACAGCAAGCGGTGTACCCGAAAGAGGGCCTTAAAGACCTTCCGCAAGGCTGGGACACAAAATATTTCGACAAAATAAGTGAGAGCGAGTACAGGGTAAAAGAGAAGGTGCGCAGCCTTGTAACCTTCCGCTCGGTTAACCTAATGAGTGATTTCAAGTTTAAATCCCCGTTCGAGCTTATCTTTTGCCGCAATGTAATGATTTATTTTGAAAAGCAGCGAAAAGATGATTTGGTAAACAGGTTTTACCGTTGGGTAACCCCGAATTTTTATTTTATAATTAGCCATTCAGAGAATATCGACCGTAACACTTGCGATTTTAGAATGGTAAAAGCGTCTATTTTTAAACGTGATGCATAGCACGTTGGAACATATAGCAAAAAGCCTCTACTTTGGTGGGGGCTGTTTGCTTGAAAAAAACCAAGTAGCCGAAAGGAGCAGATGCTAATGCCGCAAATCCGGGTATTGTTAATTGATGATTCGCCTTTATTTGTTGCGGCAATGAAGGTTGCTATAAGTAAAGACCCCGGCATGGCGGTTGTAGCAACCGCATCAAATGGGCTGGACGGCTTAGCTCTTGTGCCTAAAATTAAACCGGATGTTATCTTGTGCGATGTTCAGATGCCTAAGATGGACGGTATAGAGTTTTTGCAGGCGCTTTTGCAAAAACAAAAAATCCCCGTGGTGGTTATCTCCAGCACTCCGGGCATTACGCTTACAGCACTGGCTAACGGCGCGGTAGATTTTATTTCAAAACCTGCGGAGGGCGAGTCGCGAGACCTGTTTTTTAGCCGAGTGGTTAACACCATACAGGTGGCGGCCGCCGCCAACATGGGCGCAAAAATGGCGGTGAATGAGCCTGCCGCACAGCGGTCCGCACCCGGAATGTTAAAGTGCGCGCATTCAGACATAGTTGTTGCTATTGGTGCCTCCACCGGCGGCACCGATGCAACGTTAGACGTTATTCGCAACCTGCCACAAGGATTTCCGGGAATAGTGATAACCCAGCACATGCCTGCGGGTTTCACATCTATGTATGCCCAAAGGCTGGACCGTGAGTGCAAAATGCGCGTGCGTGAAGCGCAGGATGGCATGAGGGTGGAAAATGGGCTTATTATTTTAGCTGCAGGCGGCTACCACATGTCGCTTTTGAAGGATGCGCAGGGCTACTATGTGCGCAGTAGGGAAGGCGCAAAGGTGAATGGGCATGTGCCGTCGGTAGATGTGTTGTTTAACTCGGTAGCAGATGTAGCCGGAGCGAAAAGCGTGGGAATCATCTTAACAGGTATGGGCGCCGACGGTGCCGATGGCTTGTTAAAGATGCGCAAAGCGGGTGCATATACTATAGGGCAAAACAAAGAGAGCAGCATTGTGTATGGCATGCCCATGGTAGCGCACCAAAAAGGCGCAGTAATGAAACAACTGCCGCTAAACGATATAGCGGCCTGCTTAGTAGCACAGCTTAACCGTATGTAAGTATATTTTAAAATAAAAAACGCACGTAATCAGCACCCATGCTAGGGCTGCGGATTGCGTGCGTTTTTATTTGTGCGTCAAATTTAAGATGTGCTTGTTACGGTATAGCCTGCGCCCTCAACAGCGGCAGTGGCAGCTTCATTGTCAGCCTCGCCGCTAAATTCTACGGTTGCAACACCTTCCTCCAATGAAACACTTGCGCTCACAACATTTGGTAGCGCCCCAAGCACGTCTTCTACACGCTTTTTGCAATGTCCGCATGTCATACCCTCAATCTTCATAGTACTTGTCATTTTTATACCCTCCTTAGATGGTGTTTGTGGGTGGTGTGGCAGTGTGGCGGCAGAGGTACTGAAGAGGTTTAGCCGCAACGCATTGCCAACAACAAATAGGCTAGACAAACTCATGGCGGCGGCACCAAACATGGGGTTTAGTACAAGCGCAGGGTAGAAAAGCCCTGCTGCTATGGGTATGCCTATAACATTATAGAAAAATGCCCAAAATAGGTTTTGCTTAATGTTTCGCAGCACACTGCGCGAAAGCTCGTGCGCTGTAACAATATCGCTTAATTCGCTGCGCATCAGCACAATGTCGGCCTGCTCTATGGCCACGTCGGTACCTGCGCCAACCGCAATGCCAACATCTGCCCGTGCCAAAGCGGGTGCGTCGTTAACTCCGTCGCCTACCATGGCCACCTTATGTCCCTGCTCCATAAGCATACGAATCTGCCGCTCTTTATCCTGCGGAAGTACCTCGGCTATGGCCTTGCTTGTGCCCACCATGCCCTGTATTGCTTTTGCTGTGGCGGCGGTGTCACCTGTTAGCATAATGGTAGTTATGCCCCTTTTTGTAAGCTGCGCAACAGCCTGTGCAGCGTCGGGTTTTGGTAGGTCGGCCACCGCGATCAGCCCTGCCAGACGGCCGTTTTCGGCAAAATACAGCGGCGTTTTACCGGCGGCAGACAAACTCTGCGCTGTGGCAGTGGCCTTCTCCAGCGCCACACCATGCTCTCGCATTAGCCGCTCGTTACCTGCCAGCCATGCACTGCTACCTATATATGCTTCAATGCCCAGCCCTGACAACGAGGCGAAATTTTCCGCAACGGGCGTAGGTAATTCCAGCCGCGCGGCCTCGTTTAGTATGGCTAGCGCCAAAGGGTGCTCGCTCTTTGCTTCAAGGGCGGCCGCCGCGGCCAGTAGGTCGTTTTCGCTACGCTCAAATGCAATGCAGTCGGTAAGTTGTGGGCGCCCTTCGGTCAGCGTGCCGGTTTTGTCAAACACAATGGTGTCCACACGGCTTAGTGTTTCCAGCGCTTCAGCGTTGCGGTACAGTATGCCGTTTTTTGCCCCGCGCCCCGTACCCACCATAATGGCCACAGGCGTTGCTAGCCCCAGCGCACACGGGCAAGAGATAACCAGCACGGTAACACTGCGTGCCAGCGCAAACTCTGCTCCATATCCAAGCAGTAACCACACTGCAAAGCACACCAGCGCAATACCCATTACAATAGGCACAAACACTCCGCTAACCTTATCAGCAAGCTTTGCAATAGGCGCTTTGGAGGCGCCGGCTTCCTGCACCAGCGCAAGAATTTGTGCAAAGGACGTCTCGCCCGCAACCCGCTCGGCACGCATGGTAAAATACCCGCTTGTGTTAATAGTAGCGCCGGTAACGCGGCTACCCTCCTGCTTTTCTATAGGCATGCTTTCGCCGGTTAGCGAGCTTTCGTCCACAACCCCTCTGCCGCTAAGTACCAGCCCGTCCACAGGCACACGTGCACCCGGCTTTACCGCAAGCACATCGCCTTTTTGTACCTGCTCAATGTTTACTTCAAGCTCCTGTCCATCCTTTAGCAGCAAGGCTGTTTTTGGCGCAAGCTTTAGTAGTGCGCCGATAGCAGCGCCGGTGCGGCCTTTACTGTATGCCTCCAGCGTTTTACCAAGCGTAATAAGCGTTAGTATCATAGCGGCGCTCTCAAAGTAAAGGTCGTGCAGATACTGGTGCACAAGCGCTGCCTCGCCATGCCCCAACCCAAAACTTATACGATATAGCGCGAATATGCCATACACCAGCGATGCGCCTGCACCCAGTGCAATAAGGCTATCCATGTTTGGTGTGCGGTGCAAAAGGCTCTTGAAACCGCTGGTGAAATATTTGTGGTTTGCCAGCACTATGGGGAGCGTTAGCAAAAGCTGGGTAAGCGCAAAAGACACAGCATTGGCCTCTCCTTCCAAAAAAGACGGCAACGAAAGCCCCAGCATATGCCCCATGCTCACATACATCAGCGGTAGCATAAACACAATCGACCAAGCCAGCCTGCGCTTCATCTGCCTCAAATCGTTCTGTAAAGGGTCTGGGTTTTCAGCGACATAGGTGGCAGCGTTTTTTGGGGCGTTTTCAACTGCCCCGTAGCCAATTTTCTCTATAGCGGCGGCAATTTCAGTAGCCGAAAGCTGGGCAGGGTCATACCCCGCCACCATGCTGCCTGCAAGCAGATTTACGTCTGCTTGCGTTACACCGGGTAGCTTTTTCACGGTTTTTTCAATATTGGCAGAGCATGCAGCGCAGCTCATGCCGGTGATGTTAAATTTCGTAGTTTGCATGCTTTCTCTCCTTGTCAATAATTATAATGTATACTATTTTAGTGTATTTTGCAACGAGTAAGTAAAACAATGCCGAGAAATAGGCATATTGCTGGATTTTTATGCTTATACGCAGTATAATATAATATGTATAGGTATTGAAAAATCGGAGTGTATTTTCTAATATACACCTGATAAAACGAGGCAAATTTATGTTAAATAAAAAAAAGATAACAGCCGTTATTGTGGCGGCGGGTAGCTCTGTGCGCATGGGGTTTGACAAGTTGTTTCACCCAATAAACGGCGTAGAGGTAATACGCCACACGGCTGATAAAATTGCCACCCATCCCGCAATAGACGAAATTGTGCTAGTGGCGGGTGAGAATATTGAGCGTGTTAAAGTTCTTTTTGCGGCATACCCGTTGCAAAAACCTTTACACATAGTTCGTGGCGGCAGCACGAGGGCGGCATCGGTGGCTATAGGTGCTGCAGCTTGTGCTGATGCAGACTTTGTTGCCATTCACGACGGCGCTCGCCCGTTTGTGTCTCACGAGCTTATCACCCGCACGCTGGAGGCTGCGCTGCAAAACAGCGCAGCTGCGCCTGCGGTGCCGCTGAGAGATACTGTGAAACAGACTGATGGTGAGTTTATAGCTAAAACAATACCCCGTAGTAGCCTTGTGGCTATGCAAACCCCGCAGGTGTTCAGCCGTGCAGAGTTTGTGCGCGCACTAGGCGCTATTCCTATTGATGAGTATGGCGCGTTAACCGATGACTGTATGGTGATGGAACGTGCGGGCCTGCCTGTGTGTCTTGTGGAGGGTGAGCTTGCCAATAAAAAAATCACAACACCGGAAGACTTTGATGCACAGTCGGCGTCGCCTGCCCGCATACGTATTGGCCACGGCTACGATGTGCACGCTTTCCAGCAGGGACGCAGGCTGGTGCTTGGCGGGGTGGAGATAGAGCACAGCAGCGGCCTACTTGGCCATTCCGACGCAGATGTGTTGCTGCATGCTATAGCCGACGCACTGCTTGGTGCGGCAGCGATGGGGGATATAGGGGTGCATTTTCCAAACACAGCCCCACAGTACGAGGGCATCAGCAGTGTGGTGCTACTAAAGCATGTGGCACAGCTAATACAAAGCAATGGCTATCAAATTCAGAACATAGATGCCACTATTTTGTGCCAACAACCAAAACTTGCAAGCCACATTCCGTCTATGCGTAGCTGCATTGCGCAGGCACTGGGCATGGCGACAGAACAGGTGTCGGTAAAGGCCACCACCGAAGAGGGCCTTGGCTTTACCGGTCGCATGGAAGGCATTTCCGCCCACTGTGTTGCGCTTGTGCAAAAAATACCGTAAACAGCGGCCAAAGCTGCGTTGCATGTTTGGTTTTACATTGTACACAGCATGAAAACATGGTATAATTAACTGTCAATTTATCGAAAAGGGGGGCTTGCATTGCTAGAGATAATAAATACGCAGCTGCAAAATATTGCGGGCAACCTAGACTTGCTTTTTAACGAGGCAGGTCTTATTGACCTATTCGATATTTTAATTGTTGCATTTTTAATTTACGAAGTTATTATCTTGGTACGCAACACGCGCGCCTCGCAATTGGCAAAAGGCATCGTATTTTTGCTTATATTTTATGTTATAGCCCTGCTGGCAGGTATGCGCATGCTTTTGTTTGTACTGCAAGCCATTATGCAGTTTGGTATTATTGTGTTGGCGGTGGTGTTTCAGCCAGAACTGCGTCGTGCTATAGAGCAGGTAGGTGGTGTTAACTCGGCGCTGTCGCATCTTTTCCGCCCGCAGCAGATGGAGGACGAGCAGCGCGTGCGCTGGCAAGGCGCAATAGTTGCGGTGTGCGACGCAGCCGAGCGCCTGGCCGAAAGCCGTACAGGTGCGCTAATTGTGCTAGAGCGTGGTACCAACCTTGTAGAGGTTATTCGCACGGGCACCCAGCTGCGCAGCGATGTAAATGTGGAGGCGCTTGGTACAATTTTTTACGATGGTACGCCGCTACATGACGGTGCCGTTATTATTCGCGAGGGGCGCATTGAGGCGGCGGGCTGTTTTTTGCCGCTGAGCAACAACCTTGAAATAAGTAAAGATTTAGGCACACGCCACCGTAGCGCGCTTGGCCTTACCGAAGAATCCGACGCAATTGTGGTGGTGGTGAGTGAAGAGGCCGGCGTTATATCACTATCAAAAAATGGTGTAATGATTCGCCGCCTAGACCGCCAAAATCTTTTTAATCTTTTGGTTAGCGAAATCATTCCGCCGCAGCCACAAGGCAAAAAAAGGTTCTCTGTAAGAGGCTTTTTTGCAAACCTTTTCAGCAAAAAAGAAAAGGAGGCCACCGGTGAAGAAGAATAAAAGCATTTTTGAAGATAATCGTGTAACCCTTGTTGCGGCGCTTGTGCTGGCGGCCATATCGTGGATTGTTATTGCAGGGTTTATCAGCCCCGGTTCGTCCGGCACAATATCTTATGTGCTTATTGATTACGACCGCGAAGCAGGCGTGTACCAAAACCAAAACCTGCAAATTTCAGGCATTATCACAGATGTGTATGCCGATGTGCAGGTGCAGGGAGATGGCGCAGTTATTGGCCCGCTAAACCAAGATTCGGTAGAGGTATATGCCGACTATAGCGTGGTAAATGGACCGGGCACATACGAAATTCCGCTGCGCACCGAAAGGGTAAGCGGCGGAAACTACGAAATCACAGGTATGTCGGTTCAGGGTGGGGGATATTCGCTGGACAATCCCAAAATATCGGTAAGTGTAACATTTGAAGCAATCTCCCGTGTGAATATGCCCATCACAATACGTGCGGGCGGCATAACAGCGGCCTCGGGCTTTTTTCTCGACACGCCCACGGCCAGCCCCTTAGAGGTGGAAATAGTTGGCCCCAAAACCCATGTAGATCAAATATCCATGGTAGTGGCAGAAGTTCTAGTTGAAGAAGAGTTGGATCAAAGCCGCACATACCAAAGCGTTCCTCTCACACTGCTAAACGCAAGTGGGGAGTCGATAGACCCCACAGGCCTAAATCTTACCATGTCGGTAGATGCAGTGGATGTAGATATGGACATTATGGAGGTGCGCAATATTGACCTTACTGTGCAGTTTGCCGGCCTGCCGCAAAATTTTGATACCGAATGGTTCTACGACAGAATAACCTTAAGCGAACAGGAGATGCAGGTGGCAGGTACCACAGCTTCGTTTGCTTATATGGACAACCCATTTTCAGTGGCAACCTTTGATGTATCGCAGCTGCGAATTGGATGGGTGTCTGACCCGATAAATATTGAGCTACCTGATAGCTCGCTACGCAACTATGACTCACTGCGCCAGGTAACCGTTTCGTTCAACTCAAATGATCTTGTTGAAAAAACCATAGAGATACCACAAAGCCAATTCACTGTGGTAAACAGCGCACAAAATATTACGGTAAATGCAGTAGACGATTCGCTTGGGGTAAGGCTTATTGGACCCGCTGAACAGATAGACAGCTTGCTAGCGGAGAATATAATCATTCAAATCGACGCTTCCGGCGTGTCGCCCACACGCAGTGGCCAGCGCACACTACCCGTTAGGGTGGTTATCCCGTCGGCCAATCGCACTATTGCTATCGAAAGCTACTCTATGGTTTGCGATGTGATTGTGGAATGATGATACTTGTGCACGGAATACGCCTGCCACTAAACAGCCTGCCGCAGCAAGCTGTGGAGGCAGCGCTACGTAAAGCAAAGCTTGCGCAGCAGCAGGTACAACACACCGCTATACATAAGGTTTCGGTAGATGCACGCCGTGGCAACCCAATGCTTGTATATAGCGTGGCAATTGAGGTACAAGCCAGCAATTACAAGCCGCCTAATATCCAAGACATACGTATTGCGCAAGAGGCGGAGATATCGTTGCAGCCGGGCAAGCAGGAGCTGCCGGGGCCTATTGTAGTGTGCGGCCTTGGGCCGGCAGGTCTTTTTGCAGCTCTGGAGCTTGCGTTAATGGGATACAACCCGCTAGTTTTAGAGCGTGGCCCACAGCTAAGCGAGCGCATAGCTGCGGTGGAACATTTTGAGCAAAGCGGTGTTTTGCAGTCCGAGGCAAATATACAGTTTGGCGAAGGCGGAGCGGGCACGTTTTCCGACGGTAAGCTTACCACTCGTATAGGTGATGCTCTTTGCTCAAGGGTAATGCAGCATTTGCTCAGTGCAGGTGCACCGGAAGAGATAGCCCTAAAAAGCCATCCACATATTGGCACTGATAAGCTGCGAGATGTCATTTCAGGCCTTCGCCTGCGCATCGAGCAAGCGGGCGGCAGTATTGCATTTGGCACAAAGCTTAGTGGCATAGAGGTTCGCAATGGACGCATAGCCGCCGTTACCACAAACGGCGAAGCGCAGCTGCCTTGTGGCTTGCTAATTTTTGCGGGCGGACATTCTGCAAGAGATACATTCGAGATGCTGCACGCATCGGGTCTGTCACTTGAGGCCAAAGGCTTTTCGGTGGGTGTGCGCATAGAACATTTGCAGCAAACCATAGATGAGGGGCTGTATCATGAAGCGGCAGGGCATCCTGCCTTGCCACCTGGGGAATATCGGCTGGCGGCACGCTGTGGCACAAAAGGGGTGTATACGTTCTGCATGTGCCCCGGAGGCAGCGTAGTGGCGGCAGCATCGGAAGAAGGCGGCGCTGTAACAAACGGCATGAGCCTGCATGCACGAAATGGTAAAAATGCAAATGCTGCTGTGGTGGTTGGCGTAAGCAGCGAAGACTTTGGCGGGAACCCATTCAAAGCGATAGAGTTTCAGCGAAAGCTAGAAAAAGCAGCGTTTGCAGCCGGCGGCGGTGGCTATATTGCCCCTGCTGAAACACAGCGCTCTTTTATGCAGGGCGATGGGCAGCTGAAGTTAGACCGTGTGCAACCAAGCTATCCACGAGGGGTAAAAGCGACCAATGTGGGCTCATTGCTACCTGCGGATATCACCGAAGCATTGCGGCAGGGGCTTTCGGTATTTGGCCGAAAGCTGCCGGGATTTGATGCTCCCGATGCTGTTATTACAGGGCTGGAAACCCGCACATCTTCTCCGGTGCGCCTAGAGCGCAATGAACAATGCGAGAGTGTATCGCTGCAAGGGCTTTACCCGTGTGGCGAGGGCGCAGGGTACGCAGGCGGAATTATGAGCGCTGCAGTAGACGGAATACGAGTGGCGCACGCAATTATTCGCCGATATTCACCTAAGTAGCGCTTTGCCAAGGTATACAAAATATATAAAGAAGGGGGGGTAGGCTTTTGCTATATCGCGAGTGGAATGTACACGAAACCGATGAAGAAAAGTCAATTGCGCTGGCCAAGTGGCTGGTAGAGCACGGCGATGTGCGCGGAAACGGCCGCCTTTTGGCCAACGTACTGCAAGCCCGTGGAATAAACACATCTGATGATGTGAAAGCAACGTTCGATAACGTAGCCAGCCTGCCAGACCCATTCTTGATAGAAGATATGGATAAAGCCGTGAGCCGTATACACAGAGCTATCGAAACTGGAGAGAGTATTGTTATTTTTGGCGATTACGACGTAGACGGTATTGCCTCCACAGCGCTGGTATATTCATATTTAGAAGAGCAAGGCGCAAATGTATACTATAAACTGGCAAGTAGGGCGGATAAAGATTATGGTCTGTCTGCCGCGCTAGTAGACGATATGGCCGAGCGTGGCATAGGGCTAATCATTACTGTGGACAACGGCACAACAGCTTTTGAAGCCGCGCTGCGTGCAGCGCAGCTTGGCATATCGCTTGTGATAACCGATCACCATTTGCCATACGACACACTACCAAAAGCAGATGCGGTAGTTAATCCTTGCAGGCCAGACGACCAAAGCGGTCTTGCGGGCCTCTCCGGTTCGGGCGTGGCATTTATGCTGATATCAGCGCTGGAAGGCTGTAGTGCCGATGAGATGCTGCCGCTGTTTGGAGATTTTGCGGCGCTGGGTACAGTGGCCGATGTTATGAAACTAGTGGGCGAAAATCGTATAATTGTGCGCCATGGCCTAAAAGCTATGCAAGACACCGTGCGCCCCGGACTAAGAGCGCTAATAGACACCTGCGTTTCACAAGGCAAACAGCTTGCGGCCGAAAGTATATCGTACGGCATAGCCCCTCGCCTAAACGCTGCAGGGCGTATGCACAATGCAACAGTTGCGCTGGAGCTGTTGCTGGCTGAAAGCGAAGAGCAAGCAATGCCTATTGTTAACGAGCTTCAAGAGCAGAACGCCGCACGCCAAAAAGCAGAGCAAGAAATACTTGAAATTGTGCACAGCCAGATAGAGCACACCCCTCAGCTTCAGCGTGCACGTGTACTTGTAATTTGGGGCGAGGGCTGGCACCAAGGCGTTATAGGTATTGTGGCCAGCCGCCTGGTAGATAGGTATGCAAAGCCGGCAATTGTTATAGCATTTGATGGCGAAGAGGGCAAAGGCAGCGGCCGTAGTGTGGCGGGTTTTTCGCTGCATGGGTCGGTTGCGTCCTGTGAAGATATTCTTATTCGCTACGGCGGCCACGATTTGGCTGCAGGCTTTTCGATACACAAAGACCATGTGGAAGAATTTCGCCGCCGTGTAAACCAATGGGCTATAGAGAATAACCCGATGCAGGCCTCGCCCAAAATTCGGGTGGATGCCATTGTTTCGTTACAAGATATAAGCGTGGAAGACGTGGATGCTCTTAGCTACATGGCGCCGTGCGGTAGTGGTAATCCCGTACCACGTTTTTTGATACAAAATGCCACCATAGATGCGGTATACTCGGTAAGCGAGGGTAGGCACAGCCGCCTGCGGCTTAGTCAGGGTGGGGTGTGTATGTATGCAGTGCTTTTTGGCACAGGCCCGGAAAAACTGGCATATGCTGTGGGCAATGTGGTAGACGTGCTGGTAAACCTATCGGTGTATAGTGGCAAGCAAGGCCCGCAGTTAAGCGCTCGTATTATAGAGCTGCGCCCTGCCGGCCTGGATAACGAGCATGTGGCCCAAAGTGCACTGTTTGCAAGCTTTATGGCAGGCGCAAAGTTGCAGGAAGAGCAAAAGGGTGTGCTTGCGGCCAATCGGGATGATATTGCAGCGGTGTACCGTGATGTTCGTGCCAGTGGGCGTGTGCCGGCGGCAGACCTAAGGCCGCTGTTTGCCCGCATAGATGCACAGTCCTGCGGCAAGGTGCTAACAGCGCTGGCGGCACTTGAAGAGCTAGGCTTAATAGAGCAAGACACAAACTGCAACTGCTACGTTGCGCCAAAGGTTCAAGGTAAAAAAGACTTGGCGTCAAGCCAACTGTTACAGCAGCTGGGTAGCGTGGAAGCGGCGAGTACATAGCATTATTATGTAAAAAGGGGGTGAGGGCATGCAACAAGCGGCAGTGCAAACTGTAATGAATTACGAGGAGTTTAGCCGCCTGGCAAAAGAGTCCGGGCGTTCGTATGATTTTGAAATGATAGACAAGGCCTATGTCCTTGCCGATGAAGCACATAAAGGACAAAACCGCCGTAGCGGCGAGCCGTATATCTCGCACCCGCTGGCGGTGGCCACCATACTGCTGGATTTAGGTCTTGACACAGAAGCTCTGGTAGCGGCTATACTGCACGATGTGGTGGAAGATACCACAATTACGCTTGAAACAGTCACCTCACGCTTTGGCAGCGAGGTGGCCCTGCTGGTAGACGGCGTTACAAAACTTGGGCGCATCACCTTCTCGTCGCTGGAAGAAGAGCAGGCAGAAAACCTGCGAAAAATGCTGCTGGCCATGAGCAAAGACGTAAGGGTAATGCTTATAAAATTGTGCGACAGATTGCATAACATGCGTACCGCCAGTGCATGGGGCGAGCAAAAACAACGAGATAAAGCGCTAGAGACCATGGAGGTGTATGCCCCCATTGCCCACCGCCTTGGTATTGCCCACATAAAAGAAGAGCTGGAAGACATCAGCATGCACTACCTAGACCCCATAGGCTATGGCGAGATTATGGAACTAATGGGGCAGAAGATAGATGCAATGAAATATGTGCAGGAAATTGCCAAAACAATCGGAAAACATCTGCAAGAAAACGAACTGGTAACTGCTTCTATACGCAGCCGCGTAAAAAGTATATACAGCATCTACCGTAAGATGTTTGTGCAAAACCGTAGCTTTGAAGAAATCTATGATACATACGCAGTTAGAATTGTGCTAAATACCATCCCCGAATGCTACACGGCGCTTGGGGTTATTCACGATATGTACCACCCGCTGCCAAACCGCTTTAAAGATTATATATCCACCCCAAAAGCAAATATGTATCAAAGCCTACACACCACTGTTATTAGCCACGAGGGCGTTGCGTTCGAGGTGCAAATTCGTACCCATGAGATGGACCAGCTGGCCGAATACGGCGTTGCAGCGCACTGGAAATACAAGGCAGGTGTGCAAGGACAAGACAAGCTGGAAGAACGCCTTGCGTGGGTACGGCAGCTCTTGGAAAGCCAGCGGGATGCGGACGATAGCGGCAATCTTTTGCGGGATATTAAAAGCGAACTTATCCCCGAAGAGGTGTATGTTTTCACCCCTAAAGGTGATGTTATAGACCTGCCCTCGGGCGCCACGGTAATAGATTTTGCCTATGCCATACACTCGGCCGTAGGCAACCGTATGACAGGCGCAAAGGTAAACGGGCGCATTGTACCTATAGACCATAAGGTGCTAACGGGCGAGGTTATAGATGTGCTTACCGGCAACGAAAATAAAGGCCCCAGCCGAGACTGGCTTAATATAGTTACCACCAGCGAGGCAAAAGGCAAAATACGCAACTGGTTTAAAAAAGAGCGTAAAGAAGAGAATATTGTTGAGGGCAAAGCGGCGCTGGAACGCGAGATGCGCCGCAACCAGCTATCAGTACCCGCCGCCCAGTACGACGAGTTTATGCAAACAATAGCAAGCCGCCAGCGTATGAATACCGCAGAAGAAATGTATGCTGCCATAGGCTACGGCGGTCTGCAAACAGCGCGCCTGCTCCCCAAAATACGCGACGAATATAACAAAATGATGAAAAGCGCCGATCCTGTAGAGGCGTTTGAAATACCCATCAAAAAACGCCAGCCAAAAGCTACCGAAGGCGTTATTGTAGAAGGCATAGACAATGTGCTGATAAAGTTTTCCAAATGCTGCAACCCACTGCCGGGCGATGATATTGTTGGTTTTATCACTAGAGGGCATGGCGTTTCCATCCATAAACAAAGCTGTTCCAATGCCTCGCCCGCAGGCTCGTCACCCAGATGGATACACTCCTACTGGGCCGACGGCGTAAAGGAAAGCTTCAGCTCCACCCTAGAGGTAATAGCGCTGGACCGTCCCCGACTTTTTGCTGACATATCAACGCTGCTAGCAGATATGCGCGTGCCTATATATTCCATTACAGCTCGCCGAACCGCCGACGGGCGAGTGGCTATGTCGGCCAGCATTGGTATAAAAAATATCGAACATCTAAACAGCGTAACCTCCCGCCTGCGTAAGGTAAAGGATGTTATGGAGATTATTCGTACATAAAGTGTCGGCAAGCTTCTGCGCATAGCCAATTAGCGATGCTTTTAGCATATTAGCGCGGGTCTTGCGGCGCAAACGGTGCGAATTTATAACCCAAGGAGGCTATATGCGTGCGTTAGTACAGCGTGTAACAAAGGCAAGCGTTACAATAAACGGCACGATTACCCGTAGCATAGGCCCAGGCCTTTTAATACTGCTGGGCGTGCACGAGAGCGACACACCACAGCTCTGCCCAAAACTTGCCGATAAAACAGCAGGCCTTCGCATATTTAGCGACGACAAAGGCAAAATGAACCTCTCGGCAATAGATAAAAACTATTCCGCCATGGTGGTTAGCCAGTTTACACTGTATGGTGACACCAAAAAAGGCAAGCGCCCCTCATTTATATCAGCAGCCAAACCAGAATTAGGACAATTGTGCTACAAGCAGTATGTGCACTGCCTAAAGTCGTGTGGCCTTGCCGATGTACAAACAGGAGAGTTTGGCGCAAACATGCAGATAGAGCTGGTTAACGACGGCCCTGTTACGCTAATGCTAGATACAGAAGAATGGTAGTTAAACAACGCTAGTTAAATTGTTTGAATATAATCGCAACCAGAAAGGATGTACACCCATGAAAGCATACCACATAGTAGACGGCCCTCCATATTTCACCAACTGTTTTTTACTTGTTAGCGAAAATGGCAACGCTGTGGCAATAGACCCAGCAGCCGACGCATCGCGTTTTAACGAGGTGTTGCGCGATACAGGCTCAAAACTAACCCATATTTTCCTTACCCACGGCCATATGGATCACGTGGCGGCAGCCGACGATCTGCGCAGCCAAACAGGTGCAAAACTGTATGCCCACAGCGCCGACGACAAGATGTTTAAGCTGAATGTAGACGAACATTACACAGACTTTGGCAAAATCGTAGTAGACGAGATGCAGTTCACCACAATCTTCACCCCGGGCCACACCCCCGGCTCTACCTGTATCTCCTGTGGCGATCTGCTCTTTTCAGGCGACACACTGTTTGCGGGCGACATTGGCCGCACAGATTTCCCCGGAGGCAGCATGGAGCAAATGCGCGAAAGCCTTGCTAAGCTGCGCGAACATATTCAAGACGACCCTCAGGTGTTGCCGGGTCACGAAGAGTTCTCCACCATGGAGCACGAAAAGCAAAACAACCCATATATGAGAGCCTAATGCAGTTGCCCGATATTTTAATAAAAGGCCTGCGTTCAGGGTATGAGGTAGAGCACCTCACACGTGTGTTTTTTCCCGGCGCGAAAGTACGCCAGACAAAAAACACAAAAGGGCCAATTATATATGCACGTGCAGGCAGGCAGCTTGTGGTGGCAGTACGTGATGTACAAGGGTGCTGTCATATTGTTAAAGCTCCGCCATGTGCAGGGCAACCGCTTGAATTTGAGCTAAGCCGTATGCTTTATAGCCTACTGCGCAAAACAACAGGCCTTCGCCCACCATGGGGCCTTTTAACGGGCGTGCGCCCTATAAGCCTATTGCGCAAAAAGCAAAATCAGGGCGGCAGCAGTCTGGCAAAACAGTTTCTTTTAGATACCTGCAACGTGCTGCCTGAAAAATATGATATGTTGTGCAAAATAGATGCCCTGCAGCAGCCGGCGCTAACTGCAAGCACGCCTAAAAGTTATAGCTTATATATATCCATCCCGTTCTGTCCAACACGCTGCGCTTACTGCAGCTTTGTTTCGCATACGGTAGAGCGAGATGGGTATTTAATTAAGCCCTACCTAAATGCGTTAAAAGCAGAACTGAAGGCAATTGCAGACACTGCAATGAGCTGCGGCTTGCAGCTACAAACTATCTACATAGGCGGTGGTACCCCAACAGTGCTGGAGGCATCGCAGCTTGAGCAGTTACTGCAGATGGTAGAGCTCTATTTTGATACATCGTCAGTAGCTGAGTATACAGTGGAAGCAGGCCGCCCGGACTGCACAAACTACGAAAAACTCACCCTGTTAAAAGAGTATAATGTTGGGCGCATTTCCATAAATCCACAAAGCATGAACGATACCGTACTGCAACAAGCAGGGCGAAACCACACTGCGAGTAATGTAATTCAGTGCTATGAGCAGGCCCGCAGGGCAGGCATAGCCCGAATTAATATGGACTTAATAGCAGGCCTGCAGGCCGACAGCGCTGAAAGCTTTGCCGCCTCTCTTAAAACCATAGCCTCACTTAAGCCAGACAACATAACGGTGCATACCCTTACGCTAAAACGCGCCTCGGCACTGGCGGCACAGCAAACGTCTCAGCTGTCGGCCCCGGGCGAGATGCTGCAGCTAGCATATCCATTTTTGTATAAAAGCGGATATGTGCCGTATTACCTCTATCGCCAAAAAAGCGGCATTGAAAATTTGGAAAACACGGGCTGGTGCCTCCCCGACGCTGAGGGGCTTTATAACATATACATTATGGAAGAAGCCCACACAATCTTAGCCGCAGGCGCAGGCGCCTCCACAAAACTTGTAGATGGCACAAGCCGCATAAAAAGGCTCTATAACCATAAATTACCGCTGGAATATATAAACAATATCAATACGGTTTTACAACGCAAAAGAGGAGTGGAAGAATTTTATGCCTGCAATATGGATACCTAAACGCCTTGTAGAAGTTAGTTTGATCAACGCAGCATCCGAAAGCCCCGCAACCTTTGTTAGCCATTGTGAAATTGAGTATGAAAGCCGTGTAATTGCAGCCGCCGCAGAAAGCAAGGGCGCAGGCTGTAAAGTTATTATGATAACAGGCCCCTCTGCTTCGGGCAAAACCACCACGGCCCATAAAATATCTGCTGCGTTACAACGCTCCGGTACAAATGCCACTACCGTAAGCTTAGACAACTTCTACAAAAGTCTAGATGAGTACCCCCGACTGCCCGATGGCTCTAAAGACTATGAAAACGTAGAAGCGCTGGATATTGAGGAGATCCACAACTGCCTCACCCAGCTTATACGCACAGGCAGCGCAGATTTTCCGATATTTGACTTTAAAACCGAAAACCCAAAGAAAGAGCGCCAGCACATCGAGCTTAAAGACGGTATACTGGTGGTAGAGGGAATTCATGCGCTAAACCCGCTTATAAATGGCGTACTGCCGCAAGATAGCGTATATAAAATATATGCAGGTCTTCGCGAAGAATACTCGCTTAAGGGGCAGCGTAGCATACCCACAAGAGACATTCGCCTAGCTCGCCGCATGGTTCGTGACAATAAATTCCGCCAGCATAACCTGGAGAAAACACTGGAGATGTGGAAGGGCGTTTGCGATGGGGAAGACCGTTTTATTAAAGCCTATAAATCAAATGCCGACCTGCTTTTAGATACTTCCTTCAGTTACGAAATATGCGTATTGGCGTCTTTTGTTGCTGAAATGAAAGGGCAAGCAAAAGACCCGGAGCTTGCAAAAATGTTAGATAAGTTAGTAGAGAAGTTTGCTCCGGTAAGCAAACTGGGCGATAACTATATACCCCCGCAGTCAATGCTACGTGAGTTTATTGGATAAATAGCAGTGCATATTTTAGTGCAAATGAAAGGGAGAGTATAAAATGTCAAACACTATGGATAAAATTTTGGATACAGCCGATAAGGTGTTGAGCGTTACCGAAAAAACAGCGGTTAAAGTCTTTAACCAAAGCCGTAGCAAGGCCGAACAGGCAGCGCAGCACGCAAAACTTGCAAAACTACATCGCCAACTTGGTGCACTTGTGTATGCGCTTGAGAAAAGCGGCGAAACAAATGATAGCCAAATACAGTGGTATATCTCCGAGATAGACAAGGTGCACAAAGCGTTGAAAAGAAGTGAGAGTACAAGCATAAAGAACAGCTTTGTGGTTGTAAATACTGGCTCTACGCCATCGGAGGGCAAAGAGGATGCCATGTTTTGTGGCGGTGATGAGCAGTAATTACCCAAAAAAAAGGGCGTATATTAAGCTAAGTGGTTCTTTAAAGGGTGATTTTTAGTCAAATTGCACATAGTGGTGAAAAAAAGCACAAAACCCTTGAAAAAAATGTGGCTATAGTATAAAATGAAACCGCAGTTGTGTACAGGCATGAGTTTTAAGCAGGTGCGCACAGATAGGAGAGCACTTTTTAAATGGAGTTTATCAAGAAGGCTCGCTATGATATCGACGACCTGCTGTCGGTAGTGCGTATATTGCGAGAGCCGGGTGGCTGCCCGTGGGACCAAGCGCAAACCCATCAATCAATTAGGCAAAACTTCATTGAAGAAACTTATGAGGTTGCCGATGCTATTGATGCTGCCGATGCACATCTTTTGTGCGAAGAGCTGGGCGATGTGCTTTTGCAGATTGTGCTGCATGTGCAGATGGAGCAAGAGCAAAATAGCTTTACGTTCAACGATGTGTGCGATGGTATATGCAAAAAGCTTATCTATCGCCACCCACATGTGTTTGGCAGCGTTGAGGTTAGCTCTGCGGGCGAAGTGCTGCAAAACTGGGAAAGCCTTAAAAATGTTGAAAAAGGCCGTACCACCGCAGCCGTGCGGCTAGACAGTGTGCCGGCGAGTTTGCCTGCACTTATGTATGCAACAAAGATGCAAAAGCGTGCAGCAGACTATGGCTTTGCGTATAGCGATATCCACGCTGTAATAGCTGACCTAGAGAGCGAGATTGCAGAGCTTAAAGCCGCCATAGCGCAAAACGAGGCGCCGCAAAACATAGGGCAAGAGCTGGGCGATATCTTGTTCAGCGCTGCCAATGTAGCGGCATTCTTAGACGTGGATGCAGAGCAAGAGCTTGAAAGCAGCACTAAACGTTTTGCCGCAAGAGTAAAGCGTGTGGAAGAGCTGGCGGAAGAACAAAGTATACCGCTTGAATCGCTTGATGCACCTACGCGCGATAAATACTGGAAGCAGGCAAAAAAGCAGCAGCAAGACAAAAACATTTAACATGTTGTCCAAACAGAGCATGCTCTGTTAATCATATATTCTGGGAGGTACAAAAAATGACAAAAAGTGATTTGGTGAATCAGGTAGCGGCTGAAGCCGGCTTGAGCAAGAAGGACGCAGAAAAAGCAGTAACTGCTGTTGTAGATTCGATTAGCGGTGCGTTGAAAAACGGCGACAAAGTTTCGCTGGTGGGCTTTGGCACATTCGAAACCCGCAACCGTCCTGCTCGCAAAGGCCGCAACCCTCGCACTAAAGAAGAAATCACCATCCCCGCCACTACTGCACCCGCTTTCAAACCCGGCAAAGGCTTGAAAGACATGGTTTCCAAAAAATAATCTATAAACCTTTTGTTTTAAAGGTTGTGGGCAGCCGTGAATATGCGGCTGCCCTATGTTTGTTATTTTGTGTGCTTTAAGGAGAGAATAATGCGTATAGATAAATACTTAAAGGTGTCTCGCCTAATAAAGCGCCGTACCGTTGCAAATGAAGTGGCCGATGCAGGGCGCGTGCTTGTAAATGGCCGCCCTGTAAAGGCTAGCTACAGCGTAAAGGTGGGCGATGAGATAGAAATAGCGTTTGGCAACCGCCAAATGTATGCCCGGGTACTTTCATTGCAAGAGCCAAAAGGTAAAGATGTGGCGCGCGAAATGTACGAAGTGATAGAGAAAAAATAGTAACAAATTATGAAACGCGTCCTAAAAAGCTTGCAATGGCAGCCGCCCATAGTGTATAATCAGTGTAAACTGGCCTATAGCGCTGTTTTAGCATATGCGCATTGCGCGACACGGAGGTTGCGGTAAAGCATAATGGCAAAGGTTCAGGCAGCAAGCAAACCAAAAAAGAATACAGTATCCTCGTGGATGTTTAAGGTGGCTGTGGCTAGCGCTGCGGTCTATCTTGTTATAAGCTTTGTGGGCGGTCAGATGCAGGTGGCGGCAAAGCAAAAAGAATTGCAAGAAATTACCGCCCAGGTAAACCGCCAGGCAGAAGAAAACAGAGAACTTCAGAGTCTGATAGAATCGGACGATGAAGCGGCATATATAGAGCGCGTGGCACGCGAGCGGCTAGGGTATGCGCTGCCCCACGAAAGGGTATTCATAGACCTTGCTGGAGAGTAGCAATAGTTTGTGCATATATTACTATGTGTGGCGCTTATTGCGCCGCATTATGTATTTGGGAATATCTTTTACAAAATAGGATGTACGTGGCAGCGGCGAATATTGCCACAATTTAATAACAGGGGGAATAGTGTACTTCATGCAGGTTGGTGAAATAGTAGAGGGAAAGGTAACCGGCGTCAAAAAATTCGGCGCATTTGTTTTGTTACCAAGCGGTACTACCGGTATGGTGCATATTTCGGAGGTGAGCAACGAATATGTGCAGGAACTTACCGATGTTTTAAGCGAAGGCCAGCAGGTAAAAGTAAAGGTGGTTAACATTTCGGCAGAGGGCAAGGTGGCTTTATCCATAAAGCAAACTCTGCAAGCCCCGGCTCGCCCACAGCAAAAATCTGGTGGCGCAAGGCCGCAAGGCTCGGGCCGACCACAACGTGCAGACCCCGGCAGGGTTTGGCAGCCAAAGGCGCAGCAAGCTTCAAGTGATAGCATGTCATTTGAAGATATGATGTCGCGCTTTAAAACACAAAGTGAAGAAAAAATCAGTGATTTAAAGCGTGTCACCGAAGCCCGCCGTGGTGGTGGCTATTCTCGCAGGCGGTAAAATACACAGTATAGTAAAAAAACAGTGGCAGTGGCCGCTGTTTTTTTTATTGGCAAAATGCCGAAATATTTCAAAATATCTGCACAAAATCGCCATGCCTAAATGCAAAAAATCATGTTATAATATATATGAGAGAAAGATGTTGTCCCTGCGCTTTCTTTCCAAAGGGGTGTTTATGAATACACCTAAAGATTATTTGAGGGAGGCTAAGAATTATGAAGATGACCTGTAATGGACGCAAAGTGAACTTGAAAGACAGTTTCGTAGATAGGGTAGACAAACGTCTTGCAAAGCTGGATAAATTTTTTGGTGATGATGCAGAGGCCAGCGTAACCGTTGTGGTAGAAAAAAACTACCAACGTGTGGAGATAACTGTACGCGATGGCAGCTTTGTGGCTCGTGCAGAGCGCAGCGCAGACCAAATGGAAGACGCATTTGACGCAGCAGCCGATGTGCTAACTAAAAACATTGTTAAAAACCGCAAAAAACTTTCCGAAAAGCTACAGCGGCCTATTGTGATGGACGCAGAATATCATGCTGAGCCGATGGAGGAAGATAACTATCACCTCATTCGTGAAAAGCACTTTGTGGTAAAGCCCGCCACCGTTGACGAAGCCATTTTACAGATGAACATGCTGGGGCATAGCTTTTTTCTGTACCGTGACGCCGACAGCGATGAGATTAATGTCGTATATGCCAGAAAAGACGGCAGCTACGGTGTGCTAATACCCGAAAGATAAACATTTATAACGATACGCAAAAGCGGCTGCAAACAGCAGCCGCTTTTTTGTGCTATAAAAAGGAATAATCCAACCGATCACCGATTAGATTATTCTTTGCCTACTATGTCTCAAATGAGTGTGCCTAAGATTATGCTTATTTTATTGTGTATTGTAGCGTTTTCCCTTTAGCATTAGAAATGCAGATGTTATGAAAATAACCAAACAAACAATCACCATGGTTACTATAATTGCTTCGTTAAGCGTTTCTAAATTTGGGAGAATAAAATCGGGTAAATTTGCAAAAGCATGGGCTACTATTGTTAGGATAAGTGATTTTGTTTGAGCGAAAATGATGCCGAAAATAATTCCCATAAAAGTCGCGCCTAATGCTAAAGTTATTCCACCAGCAAAAAAATGAATTGCTCCGAATACGACCCCACTAATCAAGATTGCAACTATTGGAGAAAAGTTTTTTTCTAAGCGTTTCAATATAATTCCTCTAAAAATAAATTCTTCTGCAATCGGTGCAAAAATCAATAATGATAGAAGTTTTAATATATCACCTAAATAAGGAGCAATAGAATTAAAATATAATCGACTTTCGAAAATTATTATATTCTGTTGACTTTCTATTGATAAAGTGCATATAGCAAATAATATTGATGCTGACACAGTCAACAAAGAAGGTATAATATATTTTTTTGCTGGTAGTATATTAAACTCGATACTTTTGGTTGTATTTCTTTTTTTAAACTTGAATAATAAAAAAATAATACGACACTTAAAGTATTAGAGATAATTGCGATTAGTATAACGTTGTTATTCAGCCATTTAAATATGTCATTCATAGTATCAAGCTGCATAGCAATAGCTAATACCGAAAATGAAAGTTGCACTAACATTTGTACAATGAGATAACAGAATACAACCCCTAAGGCAGTTAATAGACTTTGTACTTTCATTTATATGTCCATCTCCAAACTATATAAATAACCTACGTTTCATTACAATTACTCTCGCCTCTTGCGCGGCAACTGAGCAAATTTGCAGTTCATATTATGCTACGCAAAATATGAATAAGCACTATGAAATCACGCCGTCCAGCGCCTGCTGATAAAACCAAGGTAATGCGCACTCTATCAATAGCCCGCTGTATGCCGCAAATTCCTTTGGCACTTGCTGTGGAAACTGCACCTGTAGCGCCGCCAGGCACTGATAACGACACTTTAACTCACGGTTAATAGCGCTGTTGCCATAACGAGAGTCGCCTAAAAGTGGCGTGCCAAGCTGCGCCATATGCGCCCGTATCTGGTGTGTGCGTCCGGTGTGAGGCGCTATACGCAGCAGCGCCAGCCTCCCACTGGTAGCAAGGGTTTCATAATCGGTAACCACGCTTTTTGCGCCGCTCCTTGCGCTTTGGGCAATATGCACCATCGGGTGGTTTGGATCCTTCACCAGCCAGCCGTCAAGAGTGCCGCTTGCAGGCACGGGGTGCCCTATGCAAAGCCCAACATAAACCTTTTTTAGCGTGCGCTCACGCAAAAGCAAAGTGATATATTCAAGCATATCCGCCTGTTTTGCGGCTAAAAGCACGCCGCTTGTGCCTGTGTCCAGCCGGTGGCATAGCTCGGGGGTTGCATAGCCTGCGTCGGCGGCATACTGCGCAATACGCTGTTGCATACTGTCCTGCTGTTTGTGCGTAGGCTGGCATATAATACCGGCAGGCTTGTACACAGCAAGCAATCGCTCATCTTCATAAAGCACCTGCAGTGCGCTTGGGCTTTGCTGTTGCGGCAAAAATAAGCGCACTTCGTCGCCCTTTACAAGCCGAGTGTTAAGTGGCATGCGCTTGCCGTTAAGCTTAATTTTATTTTGGCGCAGATATTTTTGTAGCATCCCATGAGAAATATGCGGTAGCTGGCGAGAAATAAAAGCGTCTAGTCTAGGGCTGTCTGCATCGGAAAAAATATACGTTTTCACCAAATCGCCTCCAGTGGCATATCTCGCAATACGCAGGCATCTTGCGTATCAAGCTCTACCAAAATCCAGCCGGCATCCTCATAGCTAACCGATAAAATAGGATACAATTCACCGCCGCTGCGCAATGCGTTCGCAATGCTAAGCTGACTGCGTGCAAAAGCAGTATCGTAAAAACACACAATATTTGGTTGCTGTGTCAGCACGCCGGCGTCCCAAAGCACATCGGAATACGGGGCTATAGTAAGTGAATAATCTTCAAACAGCACAAATTCTTCATACGCACCCGCTGATTTAAATGCGGCAATATTTTCATCAAGCACACCACGAGAAGTTTCGGTATAAGGCGCCAAAATATACCACGTTGTATCCAGCTGTGCGCATATCATCTCGTGCTCATAAACCGGGGCGATATCCTCAAATACCGCGGTAGAGCAGGTGATATAAAGCGTGTCTTCACTATATTCTCCTGCGGCAAGCGCTTGCCGCACAGAGGCAACCTGCTGCATGTGAGCCTCGGCATCATAGCGTGCAAAAAACACGTCGTTGGTGGTCATGCCATTGTCGGCGGCAAACAACGCAATATCGATGGCAAATGCCAGCTCGTTTTCATCAAGGGAGACGATATGCTCGTATTCGCTACCAACGCTTTGCAAAAAATTATATATCGAGGGTGCGCTGGCCACGGCAGTGTAACTGCGCAGGCTGGTAGCTTTTTGCATAAGTGCAGGGCTTAGGTCTACAAGCTGTACTGCTACTAAAATGCAGGCGGCCAACATGCGATATTTCGGTGCGGGCCGCCGCAGCCAATATATACAAACCGTCAGTAAAATAACATACCAAACAGGGTAAAATAACCGCCCGCTGGAGCGAAATGTGGCGGCCAAAGCTGCCAAAAATTGCGGTAATTCCACGCTAATCAACGTGCGCTCAAACAATATTGCGGTAGAAGACACCGCAAACACTGCAAGGCAGACACATACAAATAAAAGCGCATAGTGCCTCTGTATAACAGGCAGTAGGCGGTATGCATTACGGCGGCGTACAACACGATAGATGTAATCACACACCATAATAGCGCAACTTGCCAGTACTGCAAACCCAAGATAGTTAAAGCCATCGTATTGTCCTGCGTTTTGGCGCAGTGGCGGTAGAATTAAACTGTAGCTTCCAGAGAGCGAGCTTGGATTAACAGGTGCATTAAGGTTCATAGAAAAGTAGCCAAAGCCTATGCCACCGCCGGACGTCGACGCTGAAAACAGCCCAAGGCACCAGCCGAGCACAAGTGTGGTAGCCAGCGCTATACAAAGGCTACACAAAGGCTGCCACCACTGCCGTTGTGCCACAGCGTTTTCCACAAGTAGCGCAAAAAATAGCGCAAACACCATGGGGGTAAAGTATGGGTGTATGGCCACAGTGAGCGCACAAACGCCCCAAAAGTACGGCAGAAACACCTTGCCGCTGCGGCGGTGCTTAAAGTATAGGTATAGTGCCAACACAATAAGCCACTGTGCGCCTAATGCCCCATGCCTAAATTGGCGGTCCAGTAGAATTGGCGCGGTTACAAAAATGGTGCATAGTATAAAAACGCGGCTTCGGTTTTCGGTAAAAAGGCTAAGCAGTGCTGCCGCTGTAGCTCCTTGTAGCACATGGCATAAAAATGCCCATAATCCAAAGTACTGAAATGTTTCGGGAAGTAAAGGCGAAAGCAGCTTGAAAAACACTGCAAATATTGGAATGGAATCGGTAAATCCCACATATCCGCCGCTGGGGTAGCCCATGTTGTTCGCAACGCCCAGTGGCCAACTCCAGGCAGAATCTCGGTAAAACAACCAGCCTGCGTAGTGCTGTATGGTATCCCGTTCTACGTATCCGCCACGCAACCACACGTCATTTGTAACGTCTAGTGGCGAAAACCCGTACAACAAAATAAAGGCGGCTGCTCCAATTACGGCGCCGCCCAGCACAAATAAGGTGCGAGGTGAAGGTGTGAATTTATTAGGTTTTATCATGCGTTTCTTCCCTAGTGCTGTTTTGTGAAATGTTACTTTCTTTCACTATATAAAGCGGCCTGCGCTTAGTTTCCAGATATGTTTTGGATAGGTACTGCCCCAGCACTCCTGCCGAAAACAGCTGTGCACCAGCAGCCAAAAGAATAACACATATCATCGACGGCCAGCCTGCCACAGGGTCACCAAACAGCAGCGCGCGCACAACTACAAATATAAGCATTACGAATGCGGCTATGCAAAATGTGAAGCCAAAAAATGACGATATAGCAAGAGGTGCAGTGGAAAAAGCCACAATGCCATCGATAGAATAAGCAAAAAGCTTCCAAAACGACCATTTTGTCTCGCCTGCAACCCGCTTAATATTTTCGTACTCAATCCATTTTGTGTTAAAGCCAACCCATGCAAAAACGCCTTTGGAAAAGCGGTTGTATTCGGGCATAGATAAAATAGCGTCTAGCATCTGGCGGCTCATAAGCCTAAAGTCGCGCGCGCCGTCCACAAGCTCGGTTTTGGATATACGGTTTATAAGGCGGTAAAACATGCGTGCAAAAAAACTGCGAATAGCAGGCTCGCCCTTGCGGGTAACCCTGCGGGTTGCCACACAGTCATAAGACCCGTTTTTTATGTCGTTATACATTTGCGGTAAAAGCGCAGGTGGGTCTTGCAGGTCGGCGTCCATAATAGCAATATATTCGCCCTGTGCAGCGCAAAGCCCCGCATACATAGCACCTTCTTTACCAAAATTACGAGATAGCGAAATATAGGCCACTCGGCTATCCTGCGCAGCAAGCTTTTTTAGTGCATCAAGTGTACCGTCGGAGGAGCCGTCGTTTACGAATAAGAACTCAAACTGCTGCTTTGGCATATCAGTTGCCACAGCGGTGATAGCATCATAAAACAGAGGCAACGCAGCCTCTTCGTTGTAGCAGGGCACCACAATTGAAATAATATCAGCCATCAAGCATCCTCCGTGTTCTCAGGGGTTTCAGCGGCGCCCTCGGAAGGCATTGGCTGTAGCGGTGTTGGCATAGCAGCAGCCCGCCTAAAGATATGGATCTCCCCAATATTATTAAGGTGGATAAGCACGGTGAGGGTAATAGGGGTTGCCAACATACCAAAAAAGCCAAACAACTGCGCCCCTACAAACATGCATATAAGTGTAAGCAGTGGGTACAAACCAATCTGGTGGCC
>CAYJEW010000012.1:0-11614 GCA_964369525.1 uncultured Oscillospiraceae bacterium
TGGTGTCCATATGCTATCCACGAGAAAGCTTAGATGTCCGCATTGTGGCACAAAACAATATTGTAAAAAGGTTATGTCTAAAGAGGGATAATTACAATTAGGAGCATAATATAAACCAGAGGAGTGACCGTGCTTGGTTTTTTCTTCACTACCATTCATCGCAATATTTTTCCCATTGATAATCTTGTTACACGCAATAATAAGAAATATGGCAGGCCGCAACCTACTGCTACTTGCATTTTCGCTTGTGTTTTATTCATGGGGCGAGCCACAGCTGGTTGTTCTTATGCTTGCAACAACCGCGGTAAACTACCTAAGCGGTAGGGTAATAGAGCACTCAAATATACAAGTAATTAAAAAAATCAGCTTGTTTATCGGTGTGTTTTTCTCCCTAGCTATGCTAATCTACTTTAAATACACAGCATTTGCGCTAGATACACTGCTTAGCATAACGGGAATAGAGATAGCCTTTGCCACCCCAAGACTGCCCATAGGCATATCCTTTTACACATTCCAAGCGCTCACCTACACCATAGACGTCTACCGCCAAAGAACCTCCGCACAAAAAAATCCACTCAACGTACTGCTTTACATCAGCTTTTTCCCGCAGCTAATTGCCGGCCCCATTGTTCAGTATGGCGACATTGCAGCAATGCTAAAAAACCGCACGGTAAATTTTGAAAGCTTTTATAGCGGTTTTTCTCGCTTTATTATCGGCCTTTCTAAAAAAGTGTTGCTCGCAAACCTGTTTGGCCTTGCTATAACAGAGCTTCCAACAGCCATGGGAGGGCCCATATCGGTGCTTGGGGCATGGGTAATTGCTGTGTTTTTTGCCCTGCAAATTTACTTCGATTTTTCAGGGTATTCCGATATGGCAATCGGCATGGGTAGAATGTTCGGCTTTCATTTTATGGAAAACTTCAACTACCCGTATGTGTCCAACAGCATCTCCGATTTTTGGCGCAGGTGTCACATCTCTTTAGGCGCATTTTTTAGAGATTATCTATACATACCTTTAGGTGGCAACCGCGTTGGAAACTTTAGGCTAATGCTCAACCTGCTAATTGTTTGGGGGCTTACAGGCTTTTGGCACGGTGCGTCGTGGGCGTTTTTATTGTGGGGTATATACTATGCAGTGCTCATTATTATCGAGCGTATGTTGCTGGCAAGCGTTATTAGAAAAACGCCAAACATTATACGAGTTTTGGTAACGCTCTTGTTTGTACTGGTGGGCTGGGTAATATTCTTTTACGGCTTCACATACCCGATAGCCTACACCGAAGGCGTTACAGCCGGTATAACCCATATCATCACCATGTTCGGCTTTGGCGCAGCGCCCCTCACCGATGCCGCATCTATATTTATCTTAAAAGACTACCTCTATGTGCTTGCTCTAGGAATATTGGCGTCACTGCCGTGGCGCACCTTTGTGCAAAAACTTACAAAACAAGGCGTACCCACAGCACTTTTCTTAAAAATAGGCGGCGCGGTAAAACCACTGATACTTACAGCGCTGTTCCTGCTATCGCTCTCGTTTTTGGTAGGTCAAACATACAACCCCTTCATTTACTTTCAGTTTTAAAGGTAGGCAACAATGAAAAAACCGCAAAAGAAACTGCCAATAATTAAATACATAGCATGCGCAGCATGGATACTCACATTGGGTGGGCTATTTGTATACTATGTTGCGTTTGCACCAAGAGACGAGTCCTATTCTGCCACAGAGAACAGAATGCTTTCCCCAATGCCTACAGTCAGCGCAGAAAATATATTCGGTAGCCACAACGGGCAAAACTGGCAAAGCGGCAACTTTTCTGCCGATTTCGAGGCATATCTTGTAGACGCATTCCCGCTTCGCACACATGCCATCTCGTTTAGCCAAGCGGTAAGAACTAGGGCCAGCGTTGCCACATACGACGACTTTGTGCGGTTTTCACAAGGTCAGCAAGACCCACTGCAAGGCGGCGCAGAGCTGTTGCCGGCTCCGTCTTTGCCACAGCCGGACAACCTACCACAAAACGATATAGCCACGCAGCAAACGCCCTCCTCACAAGACGGCGGCGAAGCACCCCTCGCAATACCGCAAAAACCCGAGCCAAACCTAGCAGACTGGCCCGCCTCAATGGGCGTCCATATGCAGATAGACGGGCAAATAAGCACCCAGCGTGCATATAGCCAAAATTCGGTACACATAGTGGCCCAGTATCTCAACGAGTTTGCAAGCCTACTGCCGCAAGACGGACAGCTTGCATTTATTATGGTACCGCAGAGCGTTGTTGCAAACCGCTTTTTAGCCGCAGAAGAAGATGACAATATGTACTCCGACTTTGAAGATTTCATATATGCGTTCACCGCAGACAATGTGCAGGCCATCTCTGCCACTAAAATACTGGGCGAGGCCATGAAACAAGGAGAGTATGTCTATTTCCGTAGCGATATGCACTGGAACACCTACGGCACATATCTGGTATATGCGCAGGCGGTGCAGGCGCTTGGCCGCGCGCCAACCCCGTGGAGCGCCTACACCATAACAGCCGAAGAGCCGTTTTTGGGTACATACCATAGAGATAACCCCTCCAGCTACTTCACAAGCAATCCCGACCGTTTAGACCTGTACGAGCTGCCCGGCAATGTAACCATGCAGCGTGCGTCAGGTGGCGGCACATTCGTACAGCTTCCGCTGTTAGATATGAATGCTGCACAAAACGATAGGTACACCGTGTTTATGGGTGGCCCCAGCAACTACACCATCCTTAGCGCCGAAGAACAAAACGGCCAAGAGGGCAACTGCCTTGTCATAACAGATTCGTTTGGTTTGTCGTTTGTGCCACTGCTTACAGGCCAGTATGAAGAGGTGCATTATGTAGACCCCAGGTACTACGACATTACAAACGGTAGCTTAACCCAGCTTGCCGAACAACACGGCTTCACCGACTGCTATGTAGTACTTGGCGACCTTCACTCGTTTGACAACAATTTTTTAAACCTGGCATATAACCTTATGGAATGATATATTATTATAAATAGCATACAACAGGTGCTAAGTAAGTTTGGTGTGTAAAAAATATTAAGTAGAAAGCGTGGCGAAAAAATTGAAAACAGAGTACAGCACATTGTTCTCACCAATCTCCATAGGCAACATGGAGGTGAAAAACCGCATTGTAATGACCGCCATGGGCACAAAAACTTCCAATACCAATGGCTCGCCCTCTCAGCAAGACATAGCATATTTTGAAGAGCGGGCAAAAGCAGATGTAGGCCTAATAATCACAGGCCTCACAAGTGTAACCCGTGAAGGCGCGCAAAGCGGCTCAGGCATGATGCTTATTGATGAAGATTATATTATTGAGCCAATGAAAAAGCTGGTAGACGCGGTGCATAGCCACGGTGCAAAAATTGTACTGCAGGCGGCGCACCAAGGCGCCAGAAAGTTTAGCACCGACGGCACAGACATTCTCACCCCCAGCGGTATTGCCGCCTTTCCGGGTGCGCCGGGCCAACAAACCCGCGCTATGACCGAAGCCGAGGTGGAAACATTCATAGACTGTTTTGCCGCGGCCGCCCTGCGCGTAAAACAAGCAGGCTTCGACGGTATAGAGTTTCACGGTGCGCACAACTACTTAATTGCTAACTTCTTGTCATCCCACTTCAACAAACGTACCGACAAATATGGCGGAAGTATCGAAAACCGCTTCCGCTTTTTGGGTGAAATTATAGCTAGGTCCAAGGCGCTGGTGGGGGAGGACTTCCCAATTCTTGTACGCATCTCGGCAGAGGAATACCTAAACGATGGCCTACACCTAGACGAAGCACTGCTCATGGTTCAAATGATGGAAAAGGCAGGCGTAGCGGCAATAGACATATCAGTAGGCGGTGCGGCCAATGGCCGTAGCCACACAATAGAACCCACAAGCTACGAGCAAGGCTGGCGTAGGCACTTTGCCAAAGCCGCAAAAGCTCTGGTTAATGTACCGGTAATTGCCACAACGGTTATCCGCTCGCCTTCATATGCGCAGTGGCTAATAGAGCAAGGCTTTATGGATATGGCGGGCAGCGGCCGCAACTTTTTGGCAGACCCCCTCTGGGCGCAAAAAGCCAAAGCGGGTCAAGAGCAAAATATCCGCCCCTGCATCTCCTGCTGTCGCTGTATAGAAGGTCTTGCCACAGGCTCTATTGCTTGCTCGGTAAACCCCGAGTGCGGCCGCGAGAGCGCAGTGCAAAAACCCGCTACCGTAAGCGGCAAAAAAGCGGCTGTGGTGGGTGCGGGCGCCGCAGGCATGCAGGCGGCCATAGTGCTAGCACAGCGGGGATACAGCGTAAAGGTATACGAGGTACGCAGTGTGGCAGGCGGCCAGATGCAGCTGGCTACCGCAATACCTATAAAGGCGCCAATGCAAACCTTTGTAAATTGGCAGCTGCGCCAGCTTAAAGCCCTTTCGGTAGAGGTACTGTTTGGCCAAACCGTCACGGCAGACATGCTGGCCGCTCAGCAGGTAGATGTAATCATCGACGCCACAGGTGCGGTGCCGCTTGTTCCGTCGGGCATACAGGGCAGTAGCCTACCAAACGTGAAAACCCCGGTAGACCTGCTAAACGGCAGCTGGAACCCCACAGGCGAGAGCATCATTTTAGTGGGCAGCGGCCTCACAGGCCTCGAAACCGCCGAATTGCTTGTAGCAAAAGGCAACATGGTGCGCGTGCTGGAAATGGCCAACACCGTAGCCCCAGGCAGTAGCCCAATAAATACAGGCGAGGCTGTGCGCAACCTTACAATGGAAAATGTTGTGCTGCAAACGCAGCGTAAACTACTGGAGATACAGTCCGATAGGGTTGTATGCGAAGACGTTACCAGCGGCCAAAAGTTTGAGCTGCCTTGCGATTCGGTTGTGCTCTCGCTTGGCGTGGTGTCTGCGCCGGGCCTTTCGCAAGATATGTGCGGCAGCGCAAAACTTGTGAAAGCAGGCGACGCCGCGGCCCCTGCCCGCATTATGGAGGCAACCCTCTCGGGCTACCAAGTAGCGCAAAGCTTATAACCTATATATACAAAACACAAAAACAGCCTTGGTTTCTACCAAGGCTGTTTTTGCGCACCTAAAATCCACCCACGCCAATTCCCAACAAAAAAAAGGTGCACCCTCTTTGCAAAGGGCGCACTTTTTAATTGGTTTTACTATTACAGGAACAAAGGCAAGAATACCAGCGAAACAACAGTCATCAACTTGATAAGGATGTTGATGGACGGGCCCGAGGTGTCTTTAAACGGGTCGCCAACAGTGTCGCCAATAACGGCGGCGGCGTGTGCGTCGCTACCCTTGCCGCCGTGGTTGCCGGCTTCGATGTATTTCTTAGCGTTGTCCCAAGCGCCGCCTGCGTTAGACATGGTAATTGCAAGCACCACACCGCACACAAGAGCACCGCCCAATAGGCCGCCCAATGCTTCAACGCCAAGTATAAGACCAACAGCCAGCGGCACAACAACAGCCAAAAGGCCGGGTACAATCATCTCACGCAGAGCAGCTGCTGTACTAATGTCTACACAGCGTGCATAGTCGGGTTTTGCAGTACCTTCCATAATGCCTGCGTTTTCTTTAAACTGACGGCGAACTTCTTCAATCATCTGGAAAGCAGCCTTGCCCACCGACTTCATGGTGAGCGCTGAGAATAGGAACGGCAGCATGCCGCCGATAAACAGGCCTGCAACAACAGGGGGCGACAATAGATCAATAGACGTAATGCCCGCCACCTGTGCGTAAGAAACAAACAGAGCAAGCGCGGTTAGCGCGGCCGAGCCAATGGCAAAACCTTTACCAATAGCGGCGGTGGTGTTGCCCACGCTGTCCAGCTGGTCGGTAATCTCGCGTACCTCTTCAGGCAGACCGGACATCTCGGCAATACCGCCGGCATTGTCCGATATAGGGCCGTATGTGTCAACAGCTACTACAACACCAACGGTGGACAGCATGCCCACAGCGCTTAGTGCAATACCATACAGGCCGGCAAAATAGTAAGCGCCAAGCACAGCCAGTGCAATAAGAATAATCGGCCATACGGTGGAGAACATGCCAACAGCAAACCCTTCAACAATAACAACGGCTGGGCCGGTTTCGGCTTGTTTTGCAATTGTTTTTACCGATTTGTGTTGGTCCGATGTGTAGCGCTCGGTTAGTGCACCAATTGCAACACCAACCACAATGCCAATAGCTACTGCAATAAACGCATTGAAGTTGCCAAACAGCATATTGCTAATAATAGCCGATACACCCAGCACCAAAGCGCTGCTTAGGTATGTACCAAGGTTAAGTGTGCCTGCGGGGTTTTTGCCCTTGCTAAGGCCCACAACAAAAATTGCAATGATGGAGGCCAAAATGCCTGCGCCTACCAAAATAAGCGGGAACATAATGCCTGCAATACTGTCAATCTCAGGGAGAGACACAGCCAGCAGAATGCAAGAGATAACACTACCAACATAAGATTCAAACAGGTCGCTACCCATGCCGGCTACGTCGCCCACGTTGTCGCCTACGTTATCGGCAATAACAGCGGGGTTACGCGGGTCATCTTCGGGAATACCTGCCTCAACCTTGCCCACAAGGTCAGCGCCCATGTCGGCGGCTTTGGTGTAAATACCGCCGCCCACGCGCCCGAACAGTGCAATGGAAGAAGCACCAAGGCTAAATCCGGTCAATACCTGCACATTGTCAATGCCAAGCGCTAGCATTAGTATCGAAATGCCAAGTACGCCAAAGCCCACAACACACATGCCCATTACAGCGCCGCCACGGAAAGCTACCTTCAGCGCAAACTGCATGCCGCCATTTTGCGCACCGCTTGCGGTACGGCTGTTGGCCATGGTTGCCACCTTCATGCCGCAAAACCCGGCCAAAACCGAGAAAAGCGCACCAAGCAAAAATGCAAGGGCGGTGGTAAGGTTAATAGTAAATATCAATAGGGCAAACATAACAGCCGCAAAAATGATAATAATGCGGTATTCGCGCATCAAAAATGCCATAGCCCCTTCGTGAATATACGCAGCAATCTCTTGCATGCGCTCGCCGCCGGCATTCTGGCGCTTAATCCACTGGGCAAGACCCAGTGCAGTAGCCAGTGCCAGTAGGCTGATAATCATAGTAGAAATCAGCGTAGTAGACATAACTCTTCACTCCTCAATTTTCATGCGTGTAATCTGTGTGGCCGCCCCTAGGCAAAATTTGCAAATTCCCCACCGCTGTGGCGGCTGCGTGGTGTACTTAGGGTTGCACCTTTTTAAACATGGCAATTAATAACGGTGCAACGTATAATAGGTTGCGTACCTTAAAATATGCACAAAGAAATTATACATAAATTCAACACAGCAAGCAAGGTTTTTTTTAAAAGTATGACAAGCCAAAGGTAATGTGTTGTGCAGTAAAGGGGAAAAACTATGATATATAGTGAAAAAATAAGGCTTAAATAATATGAAAATTAAAAAAATCCGCATTGCATACCTTGTGGATTTTGCCATGTGCAAATGTAAAAGTGCAAAAGCTTTTAGAAACATGGTATAATTTTGCAAGCAGATAAAAAAGGAGTGGCAACCAACTAATGAAGAAAAAAATTATAGCAGGCCTGCTGGTGTTCGCACTAATAGTTGCACTAACCGCAGGCTTTGTATATAGCAGCTATAGCGCAGTAGGCCAAGAAGTAGTGCCGCTTGAGGCGGTGAGCATACTGCAAGCGCAGGTGCAACCATCGGGATATACATGGAGCCACCCCGTGCTAAACGGCCTTACATATAAAATGTTCTACCAAGAAGAGGCTTCGCAGGTTACGCAGCTGGGTGTGTTTACAGAGCCGCAGTTACAGTTGCAAATACCTGATGGCTACGAAGTAACAGCGCAGCTAAGCTTGAATGCTAGCGAAGTATACAGCGGCGAGGCTTCAATGCTGGCAGATAGCGCTATTTCCGAAGAGGGCGAATATCTACTGGCGTTGCAATGTACGCAGGCAGCCCAAAATGGGCAGGCGTATGGTACGCTGTACTATTCGGTAGCTTTTTCGGTGGAAGTGCCGGAGCCTCAGCTGCTGCTGGGCCGCCAAAACCTGCAACAGGGCGACATATTCACAATGCAGCTCATAAACCCACCGCAGGACGTAATCCCCGAGCTTGCCACCGAGCTTGGCATGGCGGTATTCTCGCAAATGGAAGATGGCAGCTGGTTTGCCGCAGTGCCAATAGGCAACTCAAGAGCGGTAGGCAGCTACGATATAGCTGTTAGTGCAGGCGAGCTAAGCTGGAGCGCTGCCGTTACGGTAGAGCCATATGCCTTCGGTGAGCAAAACCTTATTATCGACACCACCAGCACCCAAATCACCGAAGCCAACAGCGCAGAGGCATATGCCGAGTACCACGCCACCATCCCGCCGCTGTTTGACACATACGACCAAGAGATTTATTGGCAGGATGTGTTTGTACAACCGGTAGAGGGCAGCATATCCCCCGAATTTGGGGTAATACGCTACACCAACAGCGACTTTACTAATCCCCGCTACCACTACGGTATAGACTATGCGGTAGGCACAGGCACCCCCATTCAAGCGCCAAACGGCGGCAGGGTTGTGCTGGCAGAGTTTTTGCTAAACACCGGAGGCACGGTTGTAATAGAGCATGGCAGCGGCCTTAAAAGCTATTACTACCACATGGACGAAATATATGTACAGCAGGATGCCATAGTTCAGCAGGGCGATATAATAGGCACGGTTGGTTCCACAGGTTACTCCACAGGCCCGCATCTGCACTTCGAGATGCGCATAGGCGACCAAGCCATAAATCCGTCTATGCTATACGAGCAGTCGGGCGGCCTGTTCAGCCTGCAGGTTGAATAGCCGCTTTCTAAGTGTATTCTACGGTAATGTTATATTATTGTATAATATAAATGGCGTAGTTGCCATTTATAAACTATAGTGATACAATTAGCCTGCCATATTATTCCCACAGGGAGGTGCAAAATGGCAAAACGTTTGTACCTGGTTTTGGTTTTAGCGATAGTGTATGTGCTCACAGGTTGCACCCAGCTTGTATACCAAAATGTAAACGACCTGCTTCGTGCCCCTGCTATGGGGGCGGAGCAAAACGAAATTCAGCAGGTGCTGGAAGCATATCTTGGCGGATACGAGCCACAGTACAAATATCCGCTAGAGGGTAGCTGGCGTAGCCCGCTTTTGCAAGAAGACTTAAATGGCGACGGCCAAAACGAGGCTATTATTTTATATAGTGTTGCTGAAACAAGCACCTTTAATGAAGAAAAAGGTAGCAACGTGTATGTGGCTATTTTAGAGCAGGCAGATGGAAGCTGGACGGTAACGGCAGACCTGCAAGGCCTTGCAACCGACGTTGCCAGCATACAGGTAGCAAACCTACTTGGGGGCAACACACAACAGCTTATTATAGGCTACACGTTCGGTGGGGTAAACACTGCCGGCAAAAGCCTTGCTGTATACGAGTACGACGCGTCGGTGCTTGTGCCACTGCGCCAGTATAGCTACTCTCGATACGAAATAGGCGACCTCACTGGCAGTGGCGCAGGTAACGACTTTGTGGTGGTGTCGGGCGCCGAGCAGGAAGAAGGCCTCACACTTAGGCATATTCCGGTGCAGGATGGTAGCTTTGCGGCAGAACACCCTGCCGTTCAGCTAGATGCAAACTTCAGCGCATGTGCGGCTATAACACCCGGCGTAAATGCCGAAGGCGAGCCACTGCTGGTGGTAGATGGTGTTGTGGGCGATAGCCTGGTTAGTCAAATCGTATACTTTTCGGGCGAGCGTTTTTACACTATAGAATCCACCACCGATACCCGTGGCCCCACCGCTCGCCAAAACCTGCTACTAAAATCTCGCGATATAAACAATGATGGCATGGTGGAAATCCCAATAACCTCAGGTGGAATAAGCACGATGTCAGGTAACAACAACCTCACATTTGTGGAATGGACAGATTTTTTTACAGATGCCTCGGCGCCCACGGCGGTCCAGCATGGCGTTTTGGATAGCACAAAAAACATATACATCCGCCTGCCCGAAAGCTGGCTTGGTAGCATCCGCCTGCTAGATGGCGATGACGCAGGCGAGTGGCAGATGGTAAACAACCAAACCCAGCAGCCGCTGCTTTCGGTAAGCATCCTTTCAGGCAGCGAAACCGTGCCTGCGGGCGCACAGCTGCTTCCCGGCTCCATTAGCACCTATATAGAGATACACAGCGGTGTACCCATACTTGAGCGCGAGCTCATACAGCTGGTTGCGTTAAGCTAAATATTATGATAAGCTCCCGACACCATTAACGGAGGAACATATGAGAAAAATTTTAGTTGTGGAAGACGAAAGCTCCATCCGCGAGCTTATTGTGCTAAATCTCGAGATGGCCGAATACGAGGTGGTGCAGGCAGCTAGTGCCGAGCAAGCGCTGGAACTGTTTGCAAAAGCACCCGAAAGCTTTAACTGCGCTATTTTAGATATCATGCTTCCCGGTATGAATGGCTTTACGCTATGCGAAAACATCCGTGCATCCTCGCCGGTTGTGGGTATTGTAATGCTCAGCGCAAAATCGCTTGAGGCAGATAAGATAAAAGCGCTGTCTATAGGCGCCGATGATTATATGACAAAGCCGTTTTCCATAAGCGAGCTTAAAGCTCGCATCGATGCTTTGTGCCGCAGGGTTAGCCGCACTCAGCCTTTAAGCGAAGACGACGGCCGCCTTGTAAGCGGTAGCTTTGTGCTAGACGAAAAAAGCCGTATGATGCTTAAAAACGGCCAACCTATAGACCTAACGCAGGTAGAGTTCCAAATTATGGAGCTGTTTTTCCGCAACAGCGGCACAGCCATGGTACGCGAGAAGATACTGGAAGGCGTGTGGGGCGAAAATTACTTCGGCGATGTAAAAATTGTGGATGTAAACATCCGCCGCCTGCGCATGAAGATAGAAAATGAGCCAAGCAGCCCACAACACATCCTAACGGTGTGGGGCTACGGTTATCGCTGGAACCCATAGCTATGGCTTGAAAATGCTTAAAGTAGTGCTAACATGCGGTAGAGCTTGGCACACAGAGCCTGGCTATAACTTTTATGTGCATTTTTTACTGCACATAATAAAACCTTGAAATTTATGCGCAAATTTTACACATCTGCCTGCTATACTTTTTGCGGGGATATGGGGGCACTAAATTGAGCTCTTCTATAACTAAAAGATGGGTGCGAGGCAGCCTCTTTTTCACACTGGCAGTGCTGCTGGTGGCCGAAGGGGTGTTTTTGTACTACACTATCAACGGCTACTATAGCGATGTGCAAACCGAGATAACCAACCAGTTCACAGCACTGCGCACCATAATGCTATCTCCCACGCCAGACACGGCCGACGGCCGCTCACAGCGCCTGATTCAAACGGTGGAAGATTTTGGGGCAAAGTCACAGTTTGAGCTTATGCTTGTAAATGTAGACGGAAGCATTGGTACAACCTCTTCAGGGATACTGCCGCAGTACAGCGTGCTGCAGCCGGATATAGAACAAGCGCTAACTCCCGGCGGCACAGCCTCGGGCTACTATGTGGGCGAAACCGAAACGGGCGAGCGTGTAATGGCAATAACGG
>CAYJEW010000012.1:11624-41693 GCA_964369525.1 uncultured Oscillospiraceae bacterium
CAATAACGGTGCGCACGCCATATTCAGCACATGGTGTTGTGGCAATGCGGCTGGTAACAAGCCTTACACTAATAGATGAAACCATTGCATATACGATAGCGGTGTCGGTGGCGGTGCTCTTTCTTATTCTTTTAGCCAGCATACTGTCGGGTGTGTTTTTTATCCGCTCAATAGTTTTCCCGCTGCGCAAGGTAGAGGCCACAGCCGCCCTTATTGCCAGGGGCAATTTCGAAACCCGAATAGAAAGCCGCACCGACGACGAAATTGGCAGCCTTTGCAAAACCATAAATAACATGGCAGACGAACTCTCGCGCACAGAGCAGATGAAAAACGACTTCATCTCATCTGTTAGCCACGAGCTACGCACGCCGCTCACCTCTATTAAAGGCTGGGCCGAAACAATAGGCAGCATGAACAGTACCGAAAGCCCCGGCTTTAAACGTGGTATGCAGATTATATCAGGCGAAACCGATCGCCTTTATAACATGGTGGAAGAGCTGCTAGATTTCTCGCGTATGCAAAACGGCATCACGCTGAATGCAGAGCTGCTAGACATGGCTGCCGAGGTGGAAGAAGCTGTGCTGCTCAGCCACCAAAGCGCCGCCGCACAAAACATCACGCTAAGCTACGAAGCCCCCCAGCTACCGGTTCCTGTTATGGCCGATAAAAACCGTGTGCGCCAAGTAATGGTAAATATACTCGACAATGCCATAAAATATTCTCGCCCTTCAGGCAATATAGAGATAACCGTTAAGGTAGAAGCAGCCGAGGTTATAATTGAGGTGGCCGACCAAGGCCAAGGCATATCGCCGCAAGACCTAGAGAATGTTAAAATTAAATTCTTCAAAGGAAGCAAGGCACGCCGAGGTAGTGGCATAGGCCTTGCGGTTGTAGACGAAATCATGAAGGCACACGACGGCAACGTAACCCTCACAAGCCTTTTAAACCACGGCACAACCGCCATATTGAGCTTTAAATTGTACAGCCCCATCAAAGGAGAAACCAGATGACAAAACCTGCAAAACGCAGTAATCTTAAAACAAGCGTTGGCGGCCAAGCGGTAATGGAAGGCATTATGATGCGCGGCCCCTCTAAATGGAGCCTTGCCGTGCGCACACCCAGTGGCGAGGTTGTGTGCGAAACCCACAGCCTAAAAGCACGCCCATGGGTAAAACTGCCCTTTATACGCGGGGTGCTAAGCTTTGTAGATAGCATCGTGCTTGGCTACAGCACACTTATGCGCAGTGCCGAGCTTTCAATGGACCCACAAGAAGCCGAACAAGAGGCAACAAAATTTGATAAATGGGTAGAGCGCAAGTTTGGCGATAAAGGTACAAAATTTGTAATGGGTATGGCAACAGTGCTTGGCGCAGCGCTGGCAATGTTACTGTTTATGTTTCTGCCGGCCGCCGCAGTTGGGATGCTGGACTTTTTACTGCTACCCGCCTTTGTTATGTCATTGCTGGAAGGCGTAATAAAAATTGTAATCTTTGTCATCTACCTTGCGCTGGTAAGCCGCATGAAAGAGATACACCGCGTGTTCAGCTACCATGGTGCCGAGCACAAAACCATATATTGCTACGAGGTAGGCGAGCCGCTTACGGTCGAAAACATTCGCAAGCACAGTCGTTTTCACCCTCGTTGCGGCACAAGCTTTTTGCTAATTGTGCTCATAGTTTCCATTGTGCTAAACAGCGCATTGCCATGGCCCGATGTTGTAGGCGGTGCGCTAATGCGGGCAGGCATGAAACTGCTTATGTTACCTGCCATAATGGGTATCAGCTACGAAATTCTTCGGCTGGCTGGCCGCCACGATAACATCTTCACCCGCATCATCTCCGCCCCGGGCATGTGGCTACAACGCCTTACAACCAAAGAGCCGGACGATGAAATGATAGAGGTGGCCATTGCGGCGGTAGAGCCTGTGTTACCCCAAAACCCAAACGACGCACGCTGGTAAAAGTATATGCGTGTACACAGCGTATCGCTGTATCAGAACAATCTTTTGTGCCAGCAGACCTATCAGGCCTAATTTGCACCCCAGTTTAAATTGCCACCAAAAAAACAGCAAAACATAAATCATATAGCTTTGGCCACCAAAGCGGAGTAACATTATGCAAAGCCTACAGGCATATAAAATAATAAAACAGCAGTTGCAAGAGGCCGGCGTTGAAGACGCCGGCTTTGAAGCGCAACAGCTCTTTGCCCATGCCGCAGGGGCAGGTAGGTTCGAGCTTGCGGCGCTAACCCCCACACAGTGGGATAAACTCAAAGCCCTAGTGCACCGCCGCTGTAAACACGAGCCACTACAATACATTTTAGGCAGCTGGTCGTTTTTAGAGCTGGAGCTTTTTGTGGGGCAGGGGGTGCTAATCCCAAGACCCGAAACAGAAGAGGTCTGCCTTGCGGCGCTAAATACAGTCGCCACACTGCAAACCCCCGATATACTAGACCTATGCTCTGGTAGCGGTGCGCTGGCGCTAGGCTTGCAAAGCCGAATTCCACTCGCCAATGTGGTGGCGGTAGAAAAAGAAGATGCCGCCCTAAGCTACCTTGTGCGCAACATAGAGGCATACAGCGGCAAAAATAAACCGCTTGCAGTACAGGCCGACGCACTAACATATGCACAAGGCCTTGCCCCATATTCGCTAGATTTAATTGTGTGCAACCCTCCCTACGTCACAGCCGAGGAGTACACACAGCTTGCCCCCGAGGTACTGCAAGAGCCCCGCAGTGCGCTGGTGGCCGATGAAGAAGGCCTGCTATTCTATAATGTAATAGCGCCGGCGTACCACACCTGCCTGCGCACAGGCGCCCACCTTGTATTTGAAATTGGTGCGCAACAGGGCGAGGCAGTGGTGCATATTATGCAAAACAGCGGCTACAAAGGCGTGCAATGCATAAAAGATATCTTTGGTAATAGCCGCATTGTAATGGGTAGTGCATAGCAAAAATGTCTGCCTTTATTTGTTTGTTTCTATCTTGCGGCAATCAAAAATCTCTTGCTATAGCCAAAAACCACCCAAAAACATTTGACATATACCCCAAAAACATGTACAATACTTTTGCTGCCCCTATGTGGGCAGGTGTTTTTGTGCGGTTATTTTTAGCCAAATTTAGCCGCAATATCGCTCAATATATGCTTGTCACGCCGCACCTTGGCGTTGCATAAATACATCAATTAATTAAGGAAGGAGGAACTGTATGCCAACATTTAACCAACTGGTTCGCAAAGGCCGTGAGGTGCACGTTAAAAAGAGCACTGCTCCGGCATTGGGTAAAGGCTACAACAGCCATAAAAAACAATACACCGACCAAAACAGCCCACAAAAACGTGGTGTGTGCACAGCTGTTCGTACCATGACCCCCAAAAAGCCAAACTCGGCATTGCGTAAGGTGGCTCGTGTTCGCTTGTCGAACAACATCGAGGTTTCCAGCTACATCCCCGGTGTAGGCCACAACCTGCAAGAGCATAGTGTTGTGCTTATCCGCGGCGGTCGTGTTAAAGACCTTCCGGGTGTTCGTTACCACATTATCCGTGGCACGCTGGATACCCAAGGTGTTGCAGACCGTAAGCAAAGCCGTAGTAAATACGGTGCAAAACGTCCGAAAAAATAAACAGGTTTTTGCCCTATAAAGGGATTTATAATGGGCGGGTAAATAATACTGCCCTCATAGATATCCCTTTTCCGGCAAGGGTGTAGCGCTAGCTACGCTCCAAACGGTCATTGTACCACGCAATTGCTTTGCACATGTTGTAAGGTAGTGCTTGGTTGCGCTGGCCGAGTACCTAAGATTTCATTCTGAATAATGAAGGAGGGAAGAGCGATGCCAAGAAGAGGGAATGTGCCAAAACGGGTGCCTCTAGCAGACCCCGTGTACAACTCTGTAATGGTTACGCGACTCATCAACAACATCATGTACGATGGTAAAAAAGGTGTAGCACAACGTATTGTGTACGATGCCTTTGATATCGTGCGTGAAAAAACCGGTAACGACCCACTCGAAACTTTCGAGAAAGCGCTGGAGAACATCATGCCCACGCTGGAGGTTAAAGCCCGCCGCGTTGGTGGTAGCACCTATCAAGTGCCGCTGGAAGTACGCCCAGAGCGCAGGGTTACACTGGGCCTACGCTGGCTCACGTCTTATGCCCGTAGCCGCAACGAGCGCACCATGCGCGAGCGTTTGGCTTCAGAGGTTATGGACGCAGCCAACAACACAGGCTCGGCTGTAAAAAAACGCGAAGATACCCACAAGATGGCCGACGCCAACAAAGCGTTCGCCCACTACAGATACTAAGGAGACATTATGCCAAGAGACGTTTCTCTGCAGATGACGAGAAACATCGGTATTATGGCGCATATCGACGCCGGCAAAACCACCACCACAGAGCGTATTCTGTTTTATACAGGTATTAACCACAAACTGGGTGAGGTGCACGACGGCGCCGCCACAATGGACTGGATGGAACAAGAGCAAGAGCGCGGCATTACTATAACTTCTGCTGCCACCACATGCTACTGGTCCCATGCCGACTTTCAGGGCGAGCCAGCTGCCGCAAAAAAGAATCGTCATCGAATCAATATTATCGACACCCCCGGCCACGTAGACTTTACCGTAGAGGTAGAGCGTAGCCTGCGCGTGCTGGACGGAAGCGTTACCGTGCTTGCGGCCAAAGGCGGCGTAGAGCCACAAAGTGAAACCGTGTGGCGCCAAGCCGATAAGTACAACGTACCTCGCATGGTATACATTAACAAAATGGATATCATGGGTGCAGACTTCTTCAATGTTATCAACATGATGATAGACCGTCTAAAATGCACCCCGGTACCCATCCAACTGCCCATAGGCAAAGAAGATACCTTCACCGGAATCATCGACCTTGTTAATATGCACGCCGTTGTCTTTTATGATGACCTTGGCAAGGATATTCGCATTGAAGAAATTCCCGAAGATATGAAAGAACTTGCCCAAAAATACCATGAAGAAATGGTAGAGGCGGTTGCAACCTACGATGAAGTGCTTATGGAGAAATTCCTCGAAGGGGAAGAAATCACCAAAGCCGAAATCAAAGCAGCGCTGCGCCAGCAAACCATCGACAACACAATTGTTCCTGTGGTTTGTGGCACATCCTACAAAAACAAGGGTGTACAGCTTCTGCTCGACGCCATCATCGACTACATGCCCGCCCCAACCGATATCGAAGACATGAAGGGCATAAACCCCAAAACAGACGAGGAAGAAACCCGTACCTCCAGCGACGACGCACCGTTTAGCGCGCTTGCATTCAAAATTGCCACCGACCCATTCGTGGGCAAGCTGTGCTACTTCCGCGTGTACTCCGGCATTGCCAAAAGCGGCGGCCCGGCATACAACAGCGTGAAAGGCCAAAACGAGCGTCTTGGGCGCATTCTGCAGATGCACGCCAACCATAGGCAAGACATCACCGAATGCTACGCAGGCGACATTGCCGCCGCCGTGGGTCTTAAAAACACCACAACAGGCGACACCCTGTGCGACGAGCGTCACCCCATCGTGCTGGAAAGCATGGACTTCCCAGAGCCGGTTATCCGCGTGGCCATAGAGCCTAAAACAAAAGCCGGCCAAGAAAAAATGGGTATTGCCCTAGGCAAACTTGCCGAGGAAGATCCCACATTCCGTACCTACACCGACGAAGAAACAGGCCAAACAATTATTGCCGGCATGGGCGAGCTACACCTTGAAATTATTGTAGACCGCCTGCTGCGCGAATTTAAAGTAGAGGCCAACGTAGGCGCACCTCAGGTAGCCTACCGCGAAACAATTCGTCGCGAGTCGCAACAAGATACAAAGTACGCAAGGCAGTCGGGTGGTAAAGGCCAGTACGGCCACGTTAAAATTCGTGTTGAGCCCAACGAAACAGGCAAAGGCTACGAATTCATTAACTCCATCACCCAGGGCACCATACCTAAAGAATACATCAAGCCGGTCGACGAGGGTATTCAGGGTGCTATGCATGCAGGCGTGCTGGCAGGCTATCCGGTTGTAGACGTTAAGGTTACACTGTACGATGGTAGCTACCACGAGGTAGACTCGTCCGAAATGGCCTTTAAAATTGCGGGCTCCATGGCCTTTAAAGACGCAATGAAAAAAGCCGACCCGGTAATTCTAGAGCCTATCATGAAGATAGCTGTTACCGTGCCCGATGAATATACAGGCGATGTTATCGGCGACCTTAATGCTCGCCGTGGCCAGATTCAAGGCATGGAAGCACTTGGCGGTGCAACGCAGGTTAATTCGCAGGTGCCGCTGTCCGGAATGTTCGGTTACGCCACAGACCTTCGCAGCAAAACGCAGGGCCGTGGCCAGTATAGCATGGAGCCAAGCCATTATGCAGAGGTACCTAAAAACATTGCAGAAGGCATTATGAACGCTAACAGAAAAGCCGAAGGTTAATGCTGTATAAAACCGTACCAAACTTACTCAAAACGCTTGATTTTTAAATGCAATTTTAGTAGAATAGCAATACATGCTGAGTTCGTTTAACTGAAGGAGGATAATACACCAATGGGAAAAGCTAAATTTGAACGGAATAAGCCTCATATTAACATTGGCACCATCGGCCACGTTGACCATGGCAAAACCACGCTGACAGCAGCAATCACAAGGGTACTTAGCCTTAAGGGCGAGGCCGAGTTTGTAGATTATGCTAGTATCGATAAAGCTCCCGAAGAGCGCGAGCGCGGCATTACCATCAACACAGCCCACGTAGAATACGAAACCGACAACCGCCACTACGCTCACGTAGACTGCCCCGGCCATGCTGACTATGTTAAAAACATGATCACCGGCGCAGCTCAAATGGACGGCGCAATTCTGGTTGTATCGGCTGCCGACGGCCCAATGCCCCAGACTCGTGAGCACATCGTGCTTGCTCGTCAGGTAGGCGTGCCTTACATTGTTGTTTACATGAATAAGGTAGACCAGGTAGACGACGAAGAACTACTAGAGCTGGTTGAGATGGAAATCCGCGACCTGCTTTCCATGTACGATTTCCCAGGCGACGATACCCCAATCATCAAAGGTAGCGCGCTGAAAGCTCTTGAGAGCACTGCAGACGACCAAGCATCCGCTGAATATGCAAGCATCTTCGAGCTGATGGCTGCAGTAGACGAATACATTCCTACCCCAGAGCGTAAGGAAGACCTTCCTTTCCTAATGCCTGTTGAGGACACCATGACCATCACCGGCCGTGGCACAGTTGCTACAGGTCGTGTAGAGCGTGGTACCATCAAGGTAGGCGAAGAGGTTGAGCTGGTTGGCCTAGCCGAAGAAATTGGCAAAACCGTTGTTACCGGCCTTGAAATGTTCCGTAAAACTCTGGACGACGCACGTGCAGGCGACAATGTTGGCGCTCTGCTGCGTGGTGTGTCTCGTGAAGATATCGAGCGTGGCCAGGTTCTGGCAAAGCCCGGTTCTATCAAACCTCACACCAAATTCCAAGGTCAAGTATACGTACTGAAAAAAGACGAGGGCGGCCGTCACACAGCTTTCTTTAACAACTACCGTCCCCAGTTCTACTTCCGTACAACCGACGTAACAGGCGTTATCACACTGCCAGACGGTGTAGAAATGGTTATGCCTGGCGACAACATCGAGATGAATGTTGAGCTTATCACCAACATTGCTATCGAAGAAGGTCTGCGCTTTGCTATTCGTGAAGGCGGCCGTACTGTTGGCTCGGGCGTTGTAATCAAAATTAACGAGTAATCTTTAATTTTAAAAGACCTCCCATACTTGGGAGGTCTTTTTCTTTGATTAATTGCCAAGCAAATATCACCTAAAATATTAATAGATATAATAAAACAAAGCGCCATTTTCCTCTTTTCGTGGCGGTCTTTTTATTGTATACTAATAAGATAGCAGTTGCGAAAAGAGATTAGGAGGGCAAAATATTGACGCATCAAACCATAATTATTGCCGACTTCGGAGGGCAGTACAATCAACTGATAGCCCGCCGCGTGCGAGAAAATAATGTATATTGCGAGGTGGTGCCGTACAAAAAAGCGCTTGCCGCAATACAAGAGAAAAAACCTGTGGGCATTATCTTCACAGGTGGCCCGGCCAGCGTTTATGCGCAGGGAGCGCCGGATATAGGTAAAGAGGTGTACGATTTAGGCATTCCTATTTTGGGAATCTGCTACGGTGCTCAGCTTATGGCACAAGCGCTGGGCGGCAAGGTAGAGCGCCAGCAGCGCCAAGAGTTCGGCAAAATTGAAATAGAGGCCACCGGGGGGCTCATTAAAAGCGTTATCAACAAAGACGATAGCTGGATGAGCCACAACGACCAAATCACACAGCTCCCCCAAGGCTTTACCACCACAGCCACAAGTGAGCTTTGCCCACATGCCGCTATAGAAGACGCCGCCCGCAAACTATATGCGGTGCAGTTCCACCCGGAAGTAGAGCATACACCTTTCGGCAAAAAATTCCTAAGCGCATTTCTGTATGATATTTGCGGCTGCACAGGCGACTGGACAACCGCAAACTATATCGAAGCCACCGTAGAGCAGATACGCCAAACGGTAGGGGAGAATGGCAGGGTGCTTTGTGCACTTTCAGGAGGGGTAGACTCCACCGTGTGCGCCAGCCTGGTGCATAAAGCTATCGGCGATAGATTGCACTGCGTTTTTGTAGACCATGGCCTAATGCGCAAAAATGAAGGCGATGAGGTAATGCAGGCCCTCGGCCAAGAGTTTCGCCTGAATATCACACGCGTAAATGCAGGCCCAAGATTTTTGGCAAAACTTGCCGGCGTAACCGACCCCGAGCAGAAACGCAAAATCATCGGCTATGAGTTTATAGAGGTGTTCACAGAGAAGGCAAAAGAGCTGGGGCAGATGGACTTTTTGCTACAAGGCACTATATATCCCGACATTATTGAAAGCGGCATTGGCGACGCAGCACTAATAAAGAGCCACCACAACGTGGGCGGCCTTCCGGAAAAACTTGGCTTCACCCTGCTGGAACCACTTCGCCTGCTGTTTAAAGACGAGGTTCGTCAGGTAGGGGCAGAACTGGGAATTCCCGAATACCTTGTGCAACGCCAGCCGTTCCCAGGCCCTGGGCTTGCAGTGCGCTGCCTTGGCGAGGTAACTGAAGACAAACTGCATATCCTGCGCGAAAGCGATGCAATTCTGCGTGAAGAGATAGCCGCTGCAGGCCTAAGCCGTGAGATATGGCAGTACTTCACCGTGCTACCAAACCTGCGTAGCGTAGGCGTAATGGGCGACGAACGCACATACGCCCACGCTGTAGGCATACGCGCCGTAACCAGTACCGACGCAATGACCTCCGACTGGGCGCGCATACCATACGACGTGCTAGCCCGCATCTCTAGCCGCATCGTAAACGAAGTAGCCGAGGTGAACCGCATCCTAATGGACGTCACCACAAAACCCCCCAGCACCATCGAGTGGGAGTAACAAACATCAGTATTTTTCATTAAATCATGCAATTTATACTTAAAACCAATTGCATTTCCCATTTAAAATGGTATACTGTTTAAGGGTGAAATTAACAGGGGTTATTGCCTATCAATAACCCCTGTTAATTTTGGAATTAATTTTGGAATGGAGAGAAAACATGAACGACAATAAACCCGTTGCAAATCCCGGACCGTTAGGTCTTTTGGGCTTTGGCATGACAACTATCCTGCTAAACGTACACAACGCCGGCATCACTGAACTTACTATCGTAATCGTAGCTATGGGCTTTGCTCTAGGCGGCCTAGCACAAATTATCGCAGGCATTATGGAGTTTAAAGCAGGCAATACATTCGGCGCCACTGCATTCACCGCATACGGCTGCTTTTGGTGGTCGCTCATCATCATATGGGCTCTTCCCACATCGGTAGCAGGGGCCGACAAATTCTCAATGGGCGTATACTTGCTACTTTGGGGCATCTTTACGCTAGGTATGTTTGTAGGCGCGCTCACCCACAACACCATCACTAAGGTTGTGTTCGGCTCGCTCACATTATTGTTTTTCCTTTTGGCAATTGGAGACTTCACCCACAACCCAACCATCACCGTCATCGCAGGTGTTGTAGGCATCTTCTGCGGAGCCAGTGCTATGTATAGCGCCATTGGCCAGGTTGTAAACAACGAGCACAAAAAAGAAATATTCAAGCTGTAAATAACACTAAAATTAAACAAATCGGCAATGTGAAATACTCACACTGCCGATTTTTTTATACCCCAAAATGCATTACCGCATAACTCCAAAGCCGTACCACCACTAAACCCTACCACCATCGCCTAAAACAATTCAATACACTCAATCCATACTTGAAAACCCACACCTGACGCTATGCGCCGTTTTCTTCGTTGTGGCGCTTTTTAAGCCGCCGGCTCCAAGCGCTTGGCAAAAGCATGTCGGCCGATATCTTGCTACCCAAATCGTTTTCTACAGCCTTGCATATTGAAACACAACAAACAATACCGCCTAAAATAAATATAGCGTAGTAGTTAAGCAGATATCTTGTTCCCGCCTCCCAAAGAAGCAGAAACAAAAACATCCCAAACGCCGATATATGAAACGGCAAAAATTCGTGCCTTCGTAACCTTAAAGATATATACCCACCCAAAGCCAAAAAACTCATTATCACTATGTGATAGCCCTGTATGATGTGATTGTATATATCGTTATATCTGCCGTCACTACCCAGTATCATCGCGCGCGACTGCTGGTTCATGGGTGAGAGAACCGTAGTGTTTTCATAGTCCAGCCCGCCGCTACCAAAACTGCGCAAAGCCTTTTTGTTCAAAAACTCAATGTACCCCAAAACGCCTTTTTCCTTAAGCCGCTCGGTCAACAAAAACATGGCAAGCTCCTGCTTTTCCTCCTGCGTTTCTTGCGACCATATATACTGTATATCTCCTGCGTTGTAAGAGCCATCGGTAGCAAGCCCCATCGCAATCCAGCCAATAAACGGTGTTCGCAGCTCCTGCGCCAGCTCTTCGTCCAGAATATTTCTGTACATAAACCCGTCTATCACAAAGCTTACCAGCCCAAAAGAAAGCAACACGCTTATGCTACACGCCAGTATTTTCAAAAACTTTTTGTTCAGCAAAAAGTATATTACCACTGCAATAAACGCTATAATAACCGAAAGCTTAATCTTTGTGCCAAGCCCGGCAAACGCCCCAAGCGCCACTATGTACATAATCATATGGCTTCGTTTTTCTGTCCTAAACACCTTAATTGAAAAAAATATAACAGCCAAAGGGAACAGCATGCTGGTGGTGTCGGTATAAAAAACAGAGATATAGGTGTGTAACGGTAAACACAGGTACAAAATCGCCAGCGAAAAAAACGCAATTTTTTTACCCGCAAGCTCTTTTGCGTTCAAAAATACAAACAGGTAGGCTGTCTGTATGCAAATAGCGTTCAGCACAGCGCCAACAATAAAAAAGTTTGTAACCCCAAGGCGGTTAAATATCCTAAACACAAACTGCAATATTATCGTAAGCGGCATGTTGTTAGGGTACTTATAAAAGTAGTCAAGGTATGGGTCCAGTATTTCGCCGGTTACAGTGTAGTTGTATGCGCCTGTAAACACCAGCGCAAAATCTTTCACAGGGTAGGTGGCGGTAAAGTAGTATACTACTACCTGGGTAGCGCTTAAAACTATAAAAAAAGCAATAAGCGCCTTTGCAGTATTTGCACTCAGCCAGCGTTCCCACCGCGTAACAAGTTTGAATATACCAAAAAATAGCAAAGCCCACACAGCCGCCACGGGTAGCACAATATACCACTTATAGTCAAAGAAAAAATTGGTAAACACAATCTGAAACGTCAGCAGGCAAAATGCAAACGTAAACACAATATAGAATATATTGGTGAGCTTGTTTTTTAGCATGTTACCCTCACAAAATTCAAAACATCAAGTAAAGTTAAAAAGCTTTACAAATGCAGCTTACGCCTGCATAACCTTCAAGCATAGGCAAACATATAACCAAAATATATTATAGCATAGAATTGCTATATACAAGCAGTGTTTTTAAGCCGGATAGCAACAAAAGAGTGATTTAGGCGGCAAAACTTGATATACTGTTTACAGATATTAAAATTAATCCCCGTACCCACCACTGCTATTTATAACGTGCTCTCGCCACCTGCTTGGCAACAGAGCAAATATACAATAGCCATTATGTAAAATATTACCCCCACACACCCAAAAAGGAGCAATCGCATTGCAAACCATAAAAGAACTAATTTTACAACACATTTCTCGCTACCCTGAAATGCAACCTCAAGACTGCATTAAACTGCTTTACCAAAGCGAGATGGGCGGTGGTCATTTAATTAATCAGCAAGCCATCTTTGCCGAAAACCTGCAAAAAGAAATAGCCGAGGCCGCCTCCCACGGCACCGACGCGCCCGTGGAAATCGAGCGGATAGGCAAAGATGTATACCGCCTTTACCTGTCGTCGCTACAATCCACCAGCCTAAATGTAACCACATTAACCTGCCTGTGTACGCTCAGTGCGCAACAGCATCAGGGGAGCCTTGCTACCCTCACCGAAAAACTAAACGAGCTATGCTTAATGCAGCAGCAGGGCCTGTTACCATACCCTAAAGACAGCGTGCGCACGCAGGTAGACGCATACCTCAGCAGTGGTGCACCGCCCATAAGCCACAGCGAACGGTATAGGCAGTGCTACCGTCCACACTATCGCCTGCTTAGCATGCAGGCGGCGCTGTTTTTGCCTGTTTTTGCCGCCATAGATAAAGGCATGGCATCCAAAGCCAACATTATGGTAGCAATAGAGGGCATGGCAAGCGCAGGCAAAAGCACACTTGCAGATATGTTGCAAGCGGTATATGGCTGTGCGGTTATCCATGCCGACGATTTTTTCCTACAACCACCAATGCGTACGCCACAGCGCTTACAACAGCCGGGCGGCAATATTGACTACGAGCGCATGGCGCCTGTGCTAAAAACCGCGTCGACAGGGCAGGGGGTGCGCTATTATCCCTACAACTGCCAAACAGCAAGCATGGGCGAAGAGGTATCGCTACCTCCGTCTAATATCGTGGTGGTAGAGGGTGTATACTCCATGCATCCAAGCTTTAATATAAAATACGACGTGGGTGTGTTTTTGCATCTTGACGCAACACAGCAAACACAGCGTATACTACAGCGTAGCGGCCCCCAGCTCGCCGCCCGCTTTGCAGAAGAATGGATACCGATGGAAAACAGCTACTTCACCCACTTTGACGTGCAGTCTGCCTGCGATGTGGTGGTAGACACAACCGTCCTAACAAACCACCCAAGCAGTAATTAGGCATAAAGCAAGTGCCTTACCGTCATGCTAAGCCCTGCTGTAACATTAAATAGAAGCGTACACAAAAATAAATGAGCACCCCATCACAATGGGGTGCTCATTTGGTGAATGGTTTCTGTAAAGCGCATAGGCTTTGCAGTGCTACCGCCGTACTGTTGCGGTAAACTTCATGCGCAAAACTTCTGGGCGGTATGATAGCTTCGCCTTTCTCAGTCCCTCAATGCCCATGTCCTCTTCACGGTTTATGTAAACCATGTCAGCAAGCTCAGCTTCCACAAAAGTTTTGTTTATCATCTGGTAAACACCGGCAAAGTTTGTGTTGCACTTTTCTATGTGTACCACAGCCAGCTCCTCCGTGGCCTGTGTGGCCACCGTAAATCCGGCCACCTCTTTGTCCACATACAATATGCCGCCTAAAACCCCAAGCGCCTCATAATTATCCAGCACCCGCCGTATAGCGGCAGTCTCTGCCACTAGTGAGCGTGCCTGCTCTTCGTTATCGCTCTTTTTGCTCCACCCAAGGTGAAACTCCCACACCTTGTGCTTGTTTTTGGCGGTTATGCGCTCAAAAGAATAGTCGTCGCCATACTTGCCCAAAAACCTATTAACAAAATTGCGCTTAAGCTGTAGCTTTTTGCCCGAAAGTGTCCGCAGGCGCTCGGCCAGATACACATAGTCGGCCGCATCACGCATCTCGGTAAAATCAAAATGGTTTGGCATAGCTTTCTCAATAGCCTGCTTTGCCTCATCGGTAATAGACACAATCTGAATTTCGTCACCAAAATTCTCGTGTAGCTTAGCAATAGCTTTTTCAAGCCGTCCAAACCCAACAGGGCATATAAAATAGTCGCGTCCGTCGTGCATATAGTTGCTTTTAAGGTATAAAAACTCGCCATCCTCAAAAAACTTTGTGTTGTAATACTCCTGCCACATAAAAATAGTGGTAAAGCAATGTTCCGAAATTCCTAAGTTTCCTGCCTTTAAGTACTTGTCTATAACGGGCTTGTCTTCAATAGATATCTGCTTAAATTCCAAAAGGTACCTCGTTTTCGCTGGGGAATGTGCTAAATAATAATCGTAACAATAAAATACTTATTGCACCACTGCTATTCAGGAGCACCAAAAATTTCTATGGTTTTTTGCGCCATACGTTTGCCATACTCGTCAAAATATGCTTTGGTATCGTCAAGCTGCTTGCCAAGGCCCACAGGCCCCAGATGCACAACAGGTAGGCCAAATGCCGCACCGCCGGAATAGGTTAACATACCTTTAACCATCATAGCGTTCAGCATGGTGTTAATGCCCAGCTCGCCGCCGCCGTGCACATAGTTTGCAGTGGCAAAAGCGCCCCCCAGCTTATTTGCAGGCTTACATGCCGAAAATTCGCCCTGTATCCAGGTTAACATGGCGGCGGTAACGTTTGCGGCGTATATGGGGCTGCCTAGTATAATGCACTTGCTTTCCGCCACATACTGCACATCTACCTCGTCAATCGAGAAAGCCTTAGCCTCTATACCTGTAACGGTGTTCATAGAGTTTGCAATCAGCTCGGCCATGCCTTTAGTGTTTCCGCTAACCGAATGGTAAATAATACTTGCCTTCATAATATATTCCTCTTTTCTTTTTTATATATTAAAAATCAGTAGCAACAATCTTTGCCTGTTGTAAACCCTCTTGCATAATAGCTGCCACATCAGCATTTGGCATGTCTAGCCCCTCAGCACTAAGTAGCTCACACTGTGCAATATCAAACTGCTTGCACAACCCTTTAAAGTAGTCAAAGCCAAAGTTCGCCCCAAAGAGCTTGCTGCCAGACGTTGTGGCGTAAAGCATCTTGCTGGCTTTACATAGGCCGCTTGGCCTATCACCTGTATACTCAAACGTAACATTATATATGCTAATATGCTCTACATATGCCTTCAAAGCAGTAGGGAACGAAAGGTCCCAGTAAGGCGCGCCTATTAATATCTTGTCTGCCTCGGCAAACTGCTGTGCTAGCGGAAACAAGGCCTTTGGGTCGCCGCTGCCATCCTGTAAAGCGTCTCTGCTTGCCAGTGTCTCGACATCCAGCGGTAACAGCCCCAAACGGCTCACGTCCACCTCCTGCAATTCGGTATCAGGGTGTAGCCGGCAATACTCCTGTAAAAACGCACGACAAAGCTGCAACGTACGCGATTGCCCCTCGCCCCTAATACAGGCATTCACAAATAAAAGCTTTTCCATAAAATCTCCTTTAGCTAAGGTGGGCAGTTACCCCTTATTAGATTTAATAGGCTAATTTACACCCGTGCTGTTTCAACGTCATCGGCAATGCAAAATATTATTCAGTTAGTCAAACTCAATACGCACCTGCTGTACCGTACTGCGGTATGCTTCAATCCCTTTGTCACTAAGCATTGGTAGCAGTGCGCTCCATACACAGCTTAAAAAATCACACGGTGCACAGCTGAGCTGTGCTTCCAGCTGGGCGTGTGGCGTCCAATATATGCACACCAGCAGTATGTTTTGCACAATCTGGGTGTATTGGCTTGGATAAGCCTCGCCCTTCAAAAGCCCATTCTTAGCAAGTATAGCAAAGCTTTCGGAAAGCAGAGCATACTCCGCTTCAATAATCTGCGTTTGCATCTCGCGCACCGCCTCAGAAAGTTGCCCAAGCTGTGCGTAATGCCAAAAATAAAAAGCATTCTGCTGTATGGTGTTTTGTAGCTGTGCAAAATGTGCGTTTAGCTGCGGCAATGTTTGCGGCGGCGCAGGCGGTTCATAATACTTTCTTATCTCCAGCACTACCGCTTCAAGCAATTCCTCTTTAAGGCGGTAATGATAGGTAAGGTTACCCACGCTAATTCCCAGCACCTCGGCAATATCACGCATCGAAACATTCGCATACCCACGCTCGTTAAAAAGCCGCCGTGCGGTGTTGCGAATATCCTCTTTTATATATCGTTTCGACATATGCGCTCTCCAAAGAAATTTACTTTCTGGTACACATGTACTAATTATAGTGCTGCCGCCGCAACAAGTCAATACAGCTAAAAAATACTCCACAATCTCCAGCAAGATTTTCTGGTTGACACACCACTTAAAAACCCATTAAACTAATATAGGTGGCATACTTACTTGCCGAGCACTTCGCATATTTACCCCGCAAAAAAAGGAGCGGTCATGCGCTACATTAAAAGCCCAAGTACCGACGCATTTTTCAATATGGCGCTGGAAGAGTACCTTTTTGAAACACTCTCCCAGCAGCAGGACTCCTTTATGCTGTGGCAGAATAAAAATGCCGTGGTGGTAGGCCGCTACCAAAATGCATTAGCAGAGGTCAACCGCAGCTGGATAGAGCAAAACAACGTACAGCTGGTGCGCCGTTTGTCGGGCGGCGGCGCAATGTACCAAGACCTCGGCAACCTAAACTTCACGTTTGTGGTAGCACAAACCAGTGCAAAAGATATCAACTTCGATATGTTCATAACCCCGGTGCTTGCGGCGCTAAACGCAATGGGGGTAGCCGCAGGGCAAAGCGGACGTAACGATATTGAGATAAATGGCAAAAAAATCTCAGGCAATGCGCAGTATAACCGCAAGGGTCGCACCATGCACCACGGCACGCTACTTTATAATTCACAGCTGCAGTCGGTAGGCCTTGCGCTAAACCCCTCTGCTGAAAAAATTGCAAGCAAGGCGGTTGCCTCGGTGCGTAGCCGTGTTACAAATATCATCGAGCATATGCGCACACCGTATACATTACAGCAGTTTGAGCAAGAACTATTAAAAGAGATGTTCGCTGCAAACCCCCTTACGCACTACGCGCTCACACCCGCCGACATCTCAGCGGTGCAAGCACTGGCGCAGCAAAAATATGCCACATGGCAGTGGAACTGGGGCCGCTCACCGCAAGGTGAATTCTGCAAAAAAAAGCGCTACCCATTCGGCGAGGTGGAAATTTGGCTCGCAACTAGCGGTGGCCGCCTGCAAAGCATCTCCTTTTCGGGCGATTTTTTTGGCAATGCAGACCCAAACGTTCTAAATGAAAAACTTCAAGGCACATCACTGCAAAAACAAAGCCTGCAGGCGGCGCTGACAGGCGAAGAGGTAACAACATATATTCACGGAATGAGCAATGATATGCTCATAGATTTCATCTTAGGGTAACACAACACAGAAACGGGGGAGTTTATTTGAACCGATACATCCTAGCGCTCGACCAAGGCACAACCAGCTCGCGCGCTATATTGTTCGACACAAATCAAAACATAATCAGCGTAGCCCAAAAAGAGGTTACACAGTTTTATCCTAAAGAGGGCTGGGTAGAGCACGACCCAATGGAGATATACTCCACCCAAATGGCGGTAATGGCGCAGGTTGTTGCCCAAAGTGGGGTAGATGCAAAGCATATTGCCTCCATAGGCATCACCAACCAGCGCGAAACCACCATTATGTGGGACAAAACCACAGGCCGCCCCATCTATAACGCCATAGTGTGGCAGTGTAGGCGCACCGCCGCCGAGGTAGACCTATTAAAACAGCAGGGTTACGAGGCGCATATCCGCAGTACCACAGGCCTTGTGCCCGATGCATACTTCTCTGCCACAAAAATCCAGTGGATACTAAACAACGTTCCCGGCGCAAGAGAAAAGGCGCAGGCAGGGCAGGTGCTGTTTGGCACGGTAGATAGTTGGCTTGTATGGAAGCTAACCGATGGCGCCGCCCATGTAACCGACTACACAAATGCCAGCCGTACAATGCTGTACGATATACACAAACTTTGCTGGGACGACACGCTGCTGCAGGCAATGGATATTCCAAAAGCCTGCTTGCCTACTGTATGCCCCAGCAGCCATGTATACGGCCATACACTGGTGCAAGGCCAAAAAGTACCCATAGCAGGCATTGCAGGCGACCAACAGGCGGCCCTTTTTGGCCAGTGCTGTTTTGATAAAGGCCAAAGCAAAAACACATACGGCACAGGTTGCTTTTTACTTATGAATACGGGTAACCGTGCATACGAGAGCAAAAACGGCCTTATCACAACCATAGCCATAGGTCACGGCGGTAAAGTTCAGTATGCGCTGGAGGGCAGCATATTTGTGGGCGGTGCGGTTATCCAGTGGATGCGCGACGAGCTGCGCTTTTTTGAAGAAAGCCGCGATGCCGAATACTACGCCCAAAAGGTAGACGACACAGCAGGTGTATACCTTGTGCCTGCATTTGCAGGCCTTGGCGCACCGTACTGGGATATGTACGCACGTGGCATACTTGTGGGCCTCACAAGGGGCACCAAGCGAGAGCACATCATCCGTGCGGCGCAGGAGGCCATAGCATACCAAAGCTACGACCTAGTAGCCGCAATGGAAAAAGACACCGGCCTACAGCTCCAAAACCTGAAGGTAGACGGCGGTGCCTCGCGAGATGGTTTTCTTATGCAGTTTCAAGCTGATATGTTAAATAGGCCTGTTTTGCGCCCAACCATTAAAGAATCCACAGCGCTTGGTGCCGCATATCTTGCAGGGCTTTCCACAGGCGTGTGGTCCAGCACCGACGAAATTTTAGGCATGTGGAAGTGTGAGTCGCAGTTTGCCCCGCAGATGCAATCGCAAAAACGTGAAGAGCTATTAAAAGGCTGGCACAAAGCGGTACAGCGAAGCCTTGGCTGGGCGGGGGATGGTAGCACATAAATGCTGCTGCTTGGTAGCAATGCTGTCAAACAGACGCCCTGCCCGCAAAGCTTTATAACATCTAAACATTATAACCCTGCGCTACAATCAGCTTTAATAACATTTAAGACTGGACAGCATCTTGTGGTTCATCTTCGCATCTATCTAGCTCTGCGCTCTCCCGTTCCCAAAAAGATAAAAAGCGTCCGCCGCCCTTTTTAGGGGTGTCGGGCGTTTGTTTTGCCCATTTTTCATAAAGCGCATCCTCCTGCCAAGCCGATTGTAGCATAAGCTGTTGCATCTGTGCAGTGCTTGCGCCTTCAGCCGCCTCAAGCCACTCGGTTTGCAGTGCATCTCGCTGTTCGTAAAATTCCTGCGGTAGCTCATGCCCAATCCACATGCGGTGAAAAGCCTCACGCTTGCGCCAGTATCGGTCAATATCAGCACGGCCCGCCTCAAATACAGGTGGCTTTGGCGCAGTGCCAAATACAAACGGCTTAAATAGCGATATACATGGCGTGGAGCTTGCTGTAACCCACAGCTGTGGCACCTTGCCACCAAGTTGAACCACCATCGACGCCGTAGTGTGTCGCTCTGCCTGCCTTGCGCTGTGCATACAGCAGCCGTGGGTGTCGCCACTTTGTAGCGGCAAAACGGTATCTCTGCTGTGATGGCGCAGTAGCGTAAACATGTCAGGCACGCTCTGCTGTTCGCCCATCAGCGCTGCTGCCTGTGTAAGGCGCGTGTACGAACCTGATAGCATGGTACGAATAGCCCCCCGGTGCTTTTTTGCAAAATCATAAGCGAATGCACTGCTATATCCGTCGCCGTCTAAAGATATTGTAAGATGGTTAGCAATACATGCCTGCGAAAGCCTTTTATACACCCACTCTTTTTTTGCACTCTCCAGCACAAACAACTCGCTGTGGTCCATTATTAAAAATGTGCTGTCATGGCGCATACTAGCTTTATGCCCGCTGTCGCCGCTTTGGCCATGCGCTTCCAGCATTAAAATAATCATCTTTATTGCCTGCGAGGCGCTGTTACTACACTGCAGCGCAATCCGCGCAAGCTCGCCGCCACAAAGCCCGCTTTTGGCAGGCATGCCTTTGGTATACACATCGGCAGTTCCAATACAAACACCATGCTCGTTCACGCCCATCTCGGCGCCCCACGCTCCCAGCGGCCTGCTTATAATCATCGCATAGCTGTGTGTAGGCACGCTCACTTCCATGTGTGCTGTGCGTATTGTCCCGCCATTGTTCTTTTGCGCTGCGTGCCACTCCAGCACCTGAGGCTCATTAGGCCTACGGCTACTGTTTTTGGCAAATATCGGCATACCCGCATACCCAACCTGTCCGGCCATAATGCTCACACAGTAGCCCACCTTTCATTAAACTTATTTTTCTATTTTCCCATGTTTTCAGCAGGAATGCAAGCCGCTAAACCAAAGCAAAATCACACGCTCCTACAGCCCACACAATCACAAATAAAAACCGCTGTGATGTTAAACACCACAGCGGTTGTAGTTATTCTTAGCCTAAGCTAAAAGGAGGGGCTATTTTTGCATCTTAGTATGCAAAAATGAAGAATGCGCAGTTAATAACAATAGCTGCAGCACAAGCAAACATTGTGTAAGGAAGAATTTGCTTGAAGTCAATTTTGAACAGTGCCAGGTAAGGCAGTGCCCAGAACGGCTGAATGATGTTAGTTGTCATATCGCCGAAGGTGTACGAGTTCAGAATGCTACCGATAGGCACATTCAGCTCAGCACAGATAGCAAGCAGGTATGGTGCCTCAATTGCAAACTTGGAGCCGCCCGAAGGAACAGCCATGTTCAAGATTGCCGAGTAGATGTAAGTAACAAGCGGGAAGTTGTCTTGAGTAGAGAACGAAAGGAAGAAATCAACGATAACGCCGGACAGGCCGGTGTAAACGATGATACCAAAGATGCCAGCATACAGAGGGAACTGCATGATAACGCCCCAAACCGAGCTAACAGCACCTTGTGCGCCTTTGATGAAGTTATTTGGGCTGCCGCAAAGCAGAATGCCCAGAATAAGCATCAAGAAGTTGTAGTTGTTAATCGAAAGGCCGATAAAGCCGGAAGTAGCAAGCAGACGGATAACCCAGAAAGCGCCGAAACCGCCGATGATCCAGCTGGTAAGGGGGCTGTTGTCAATCCAGTCGGCAGGGCCGGTGGCTTTGCGTTTTTTCTCAACTTTAACTTCGTTTTGGGCTTTAACTTCGTTGTAAAGCTCGTCGCCAACTTGGCCTTCTTTAGGCTGTACAAACCAAAGAACTACGCTAACAAGAGCAAAAAGAATGAGACATTGTGCAATGTTAACAGGGGTCAAAACAGACTCTGTTAGAGGAGTAACCTCAGGAATCAAAGGAGCAATTTCCTCAGGAACTAGGGTACGCAGGTAGCCGGGTGTCGAGCCCAGAAGTGGGGCTGCCTGGCTGATACCTACCGAACCGGGTAGCATAGCATAAGCTGCTGCGCAGAAGTAAGCTTGGCTAAAGTGAATGCCTTTGTCTCTAGCAGCAACAAGGAACTGGCGGCCCATTTGGATACCAACCATCATGCCGATGCCCCAGTGAATCCAGCTTAGTACAAAGCTGATAACAGCCATGAATACAAAGTATGCAAGTTTGCTGTTGGGCTTTGTAGCAATCCAGATAAGTGCTTTCTTAACAGGGGGAGATGTAGCAACAATAGAACCTGTAATCATAATCAACGACATCTGCATAGCAAAGGTCAAAAGGTTCCAGAAACCTGAAACCCAGCTGTTAACCAGGCTCATGTTTTCGCCGCTATCAAATAGCAAAGGTGTGTCTGTGAAGATAAGTGCCAAAATGGCAATTACAAAAGTAAGCATGTAAGCGAATACAATCGAGTTTGGTGTCCATGTGTCAAAAAACTTAACAAATGCATTCGAAAATCCGCCGCCGCTCTTAGCTGATCCGTTTGAATTCAAGATACTTCCCTCCAAAACATTTTTTTTAGAACAGGTATAAAAACACGTATAATTTAAAAATCACTTATTTTTGCTGCAGTATGCGTGGTTTAAGTTAGCCTCCTCCAAAAAAAACAACTGAAACGAGCCAATGAAGCATAAGTAAGTGATTTTAAAACAAATTAATTGCCTGCCAAGGTTTTAGCATAAACTGTGTAAACGAAGAGTGTAAAATATGTACAATTTATGTACAGCCAACACCCAGAGTATATCATAACTAAACACAAAACGCAACTAAATGTTTATTTTTTAGTTAATAGATTTTTCATAAAAAAGTGTGCAAGGTGCATATCATTTAGTCAAGAACAACCACATACCTTATATATAATGTAATTTAAGCGGTATAACTACAGATCAAACAATAGTAATACCATCTTCAATCGGCTGCAGCTAACATTTAAACATTTCAAAATAAAAATTTCGCAATCATGCAAAAAAACAAGCAAAACCGCTAGAGCACATAGTTAAGTTTCACAAAACAATATGAGAATACCTTGCAAAATGTCAAACCTTTTTAGAGCTATTGACTTAGCAGTTTTAACCTTGATATAATTAATTCCTATGGCATAACCTATATAGATGTAATATATTAAGGAATTTTTTGGAGGATGTGTAGTTATGAGCGAGTTCAAAATTTTAGCAATCAATCCCGGTTCAACCTCTACAAAAATCGGCCTTTTTCAAGGCGACAAAGAGATTTTTAAAGCCACAACCCAGCACAAAAAAGAAGATATAGCACAGTTTAAAACTGTGGCCGACCAGCGCCCCTACCGCGCAAAACTTATCATGGAAGCTTTGAAAGAAAACGGCATAGAGCTTAAAGATATCAACGCTTTCGCAGCTCGTGGCGGCGCATTTGCACCGCTGGAGGGTGGCGTTTACAACGTAAACGACCTTATGATAGACGAAGCCACAACTATGTTCCGTGGTGTGCACCCCGCAAACCTCGCCTGCACCATTGCAGTTGAACTGGCAAAAGAAAACGGCCAGCCTTGCTACATTGTTAACGGCCCCACTGTAGACGAGTTTGCAGATATTGCTCGCCTCACCGGCCTTAAAGGTGTATATCGCCGCTTCCGTGGCCATGCACTAAACCAAAAAGAAGTTGCTTATCGTTATGCCGAAAAAATTGGCAAAAATTATGAAGACCTCAACCTTATTGTTGCTCACATTGGTGGCGGTATCTCCATTGGCGCACACCTTAAAGGTAAAATCGTAGATTCTTCTGATGCCAGCCATGGCGAGGGCCCAATGGCTCCCACACGTACAGGCACAGTTGCCGTAATAGAGGCGCTGGATCTTCTTAAAAAAGGTGAAGATCCTGCAGCTCTTCGCAGCAAATCAAGCCTTACCGGTGGCTGGATAGACCATCTTGATATCGACAATGGCCTAGACCTTGCCGAAGAAATCAAAAAAGGTAACAAATATGCCGAGCTTGTATACCAAAGCACAATCTACCAAATCAGCAAATGGATAGGCACAATGTCCATTCCGCTAATGGGCAAGGTAGACGCTATTGTTCTCACCGGCGGCCTTAGCAACGACAAACGCATGGTACAAGAAATTGCCGAGTATGTAAAGTTTTTAGCACCGGTAGAGGTAATGGCGGGCGAGTTCGAGCTGGAAGGCCTTGCCGCAGGCGTGCTACGTGTACTTAATAACGAAGAAACTCCTAAAGAGTACACAGCCACCGATAAATTTGCCGAGCTGGAAGCACGCTACGGTATCTAATATATAAAGCCAAGCAAAAATAGGGCCGATAAACCCAAAGGCCCTGCGTATTTAAAAAACTATGTATAATAAGGAAATCACATCACATGTTTAAAACTTTTGACCAGATGACTGAAATTGCAATGAAAAGTACCGAGAAAAAAACCATGGGCATTGTTGCCTCGCATGACGAGCACACCATAGAAGCCACCTTCGAGGCAATGGAAAAAGGCGTTATTGTGCCGGTGCTTTATGGCTTTGCAGAAAAAACAAAAGAGTACTGGGCCAAGATTGCAGGCAGCACCCCCATGCCGGAACTAGTAGCCTGCGAAACGCTGGAAGAGTGCGTGGCAAAAGCCATGGCCGACGTAAACAGCGGCAAACTTCAGTGCATCATGAAAGGTATTGTAGATACAGCCATAATCCTGCGCGGCGTGCTCAACTCCGAAACAGGTATTAAAGGCAAAGGCGCACTATCGCAGTTTGGTATTATGGAAGCCCCCGGCTACCACAAAATTTTCGCCATGACCGACGCTGGCCTAAACGTAGCCCCAAACCTAGAACAAAAAAAAGATATCCTTGAAAATGCTGTGTGGGCTATGCGTGCCCTTGGCGTAGAAAAACCAAAGGTAGCAGTACTTACCGCAATAGAAAAGCTAAACCCCAAAATGCAGGCCACTGTGGATGCCGCAGAGCTTAAAACAATGTGGCAAAACGGCGAGATTGAAAACTGCATTGTAGAAGGCCCCATTTCGTACGACATCGCCATGGACCCAGAGGCAGGCGCTATTAAAGGCTACGAAAGCCCGGTAAACGGCGACGCCGATATTCTTATTATGCCCGATATCCACACAGGCAATATTGCTGCTAAAGCAGTTATGGTAACAGGTGGTGCAAAGTCCAGCAGCGTTGTTATAGGCGCTAAAGTACCTATAGCGCTAAACACCCGCGGTGCAACCGCCGCCGATAAGTTCTACACCATCGTGCTGGCCGCAATGCTTGGCGTTCGCGACTAAAAGCACAGCTTAGTATCCGCTGTTTTGTGCAGCACCTCATGTGCTGTTCCAAAATTTAAGTTTATTTTATTAACGTAATATATTAGGAGGACAATCTAATGAACGTAAGAGAAGCTGTAGTAGTAGCATACGGCCGTTCCCCCATGTGCCGTGCACGTAAAGGTGGCTTTGCCACCATGCACCCTGTAGACTATGCAGGCCTTACCCTTAAAGGTGTACTCGAACAAGTACCTCAGTTGCCCGCAGAAAAAATTGACGACGTTGTTGTTGGCTGTGCTATGCCTCAGCACCGCGCAGGCATGAACATTGCACGCCTTATTGCACTGCGTGCAGGCATGCCCATCACCACCCCGGCTCAAACCGTAAACCGTTTCTGCTCGTCTGGTCTGCAAACTATCGCCACTGCTGCTAATGCCATCATGGCAGGCCAGATGGACTGTGTTGTTGCAGGCGGCGTGGAAGACATGAGCCAGAGCGGCGGCACCACTTTCGACCCCAACGTGTTTGACCCATGGCTGCAAGAAAACATCCCCGGCGCCTACTTCTCCATGGGCGAAACTGCAGAGCAGGTTGTAGACAAATACTCCATCAGCCGTGAGCGTATGGAGCAGATGGCTGTAGAAAGCCATGCAAAAGCAGCTAAAGCTCGTGAAGAGGGTAAGTTTGCAACCAGCATTATCCCCATCGTAAACGACAAAGGCGAAACCATTACAGAAGACGAAGGCATCCGCCCTGGTACCACAGCAGAAGCCCTAGCACAGCTCAAACCCGCATTCCGTGAAAACGGCAGCGTAACAGCAGCTGTTTCTTCGCAAACAACCGACGGCGCAGCATTTGTTGTTATTATGTCTCGCGAGATGGCAACAGAGCTTGGCCTAACACCTATTGCTCGCTTTGTTAGCTTTGCAGTAGCAGGTTGCGATCCTAAAGTTATGGGTATTGGCCCCATCTACGCCGTGCCTAAAGTTATGGAAAAAGCTGGCATGACTGTTAACGACATGGATGTTATCGAGCTAAACGAAGCTTTTGCATCGCAAGCTCTGGCATGCATCGACGAGCTCAAACTACCTTACGACAAGGTAAACCCATACGGCGGTGCTATGGCTCTGGGTCACCCCATGGGTGCCACAGGCGCATTCCTGCTTTCTAAAGCGCTGGACTACCTAAAAGACAACGGCGGCAAAAATGCACTTGTTACCATGTGCATCGGCGGCGGCCAAGGCGCAGCAGGCATATTCGAGCTGCTGTAATAACTACCAATCCATACGTTTTAGAGCAGCAGATGAATTTCATCTGCTGCTCTTTTTTATCTGTTCATATATCGCTGTATATGGTATTATATTTAAGGTAATGAGATTTGAAGCCGCATTGGTTTTTACCCGCTTATTTGCACTTATACTGCCCTTTGTGTCTTGTGAATATTAAATCAAGTTTGGCAGTTGCGTTGTATAAGCTCAAATAAGCTAGGTTAAACCTACCGTTCACAGGCGGTGTGTCAGGTTTTAGATACCTAAATAAGTAAATATCAAATAAAGGGGAAACTGCAAATGGCTTACCTAAGCGATATTGAAATAGCCGGGCAGGCTAAACTAAAAAACATCTCACACATAGCCGAAAGCCTTGGTATAAACGAAAAATACCTCGAGTGCTACGGCATGCATAAAGCAAAAATCAATCCCGAAATGATGAACGAGCTAAAAGATAAGCCAAACGGCAAGCTGATACTCGTCACTGCAATCAACCCAACGCCGGCAGGCGAGGGTAAAACAACCACAACGGTAGGCCTTGCCGACGGCTTGCGAAAAATTGGCAAGCATAGCGTTGTTGCCCTGCGCGAGCCAAGCCTTGGCCCGGTGTTTGGCGTTAAAGGCGGCGCCACAGGCGGCGGCTATTCTCAGGTTGTGCCTATGGAAGATATCAACCTTCACTTCACAGGCGATTTGCACGCCATCGGCGCTGCAAATAACCTGCTGGCAGCCATGATAGATAACCACATATACCACGGCAACAGCCTTAATATTGACACCCGCCGAATCACATGGCGGCGCGCTCTTGATATGAACGACCGCCAGCTTAGATTTTTAACAAACGGCCTTGGCGGGAGTGCCAACGGCGTGCCACGCGAAGACGGGTTCGACATTACCGTGGCCTCCGAGGTAATGGCGGTGCTTTGCCTCTCAGAGGATATCGAAGACCTCAAACAGCGCCTTGGCAAAATTGTAATTGGCTATACAAGAGACGAGCAACCTGTCACTGCAGAACAACTAAACGCTTCAGGCGCAATGGCCACTCTTTTAAAAGATGCCATAAAACCCAACCTTGTGCAAACAATAGAGCATACACCGGCGCTTATACACGGCGGCCCGTTTGCAAATATAGCCCACGGCTGTAATTCGATTATAGCTACCCGTATGGCGCTAAAACTGGGTGACTATATTGTAACCGAGGCAGGCTTTGGGGCAGACCTAGGCGCTGAAAAATTCCTAAATATTAAATGCCGAACCGCAGGCCTACAGCCAAGTGCGGTGGTGGTGGTAGCAACAGCGCGTGCCCTCAAGCACCATGGCGGCGTAAAAAAGGACGAATTATCAAAAGAAAATCTGCCTGCATTACAAAAAGGTATAACAAACCTGCTTCGACATGTAGAAAATATGCGCTCGGTGTTCGGCCTGCAGGTCGTAGTTGCAATAAACTGTTTTACGGCCGATACTGCACAAGAGCTAGACTTAATATCTGCCGGGTGCGCTCAGCACGATATACCGGTAGCCTACAGCAGTGTGTGGGAACACGGCGGCGCAGGCGCTACAGAGCTTGCCAAAGAGGTGGTGCGCCTGTGTGAAGAGCCAAACAACTTCCGCCTTACCTACGACGCTCAAAGCCCCATCATTGAAAAGCTAGAGGCCATCGTAACCAAAATCTATCGTGGGGCAGGGGTACAGCTCACGGCAGAAGCTAAAAAACAGGCGAAACAACTTGAGAAAAACGGCTTTGCCCGCCTGCCAATATGCATGGCAAAAACGCAGTACAGCTTCTCCGATAACCCCTTATTGCTCGGCGCTCCCGAGGGCTTCGAGGTCACGGTGCGCCAACTAAAGGTTAGCGCAGGCGCAGGCTTTATTGTTGCCCTCACCGGCGATATTATGACGCTTCCAGGCCTCCCCAAAACTCCGGCGGCAGAAAATATAAACATAAATTCACACGGCCAAATTTCAGGCCTGTTTTAGGAGAAAATATGAAATTTACAAACCTTGATATCGAAACATTCGTCCAACAGCTTGCTTCAAATGCACCCGTTCCGGGCGGCGGCGGTGGCGCTGCGGCCGCAGGTGCGCTGGGCGTTGCGCTTGGCAATATGGTGGGTAGCCTTACGGTAAACAAAAAGAAATACGCCGATGTGCAAGACGACATTATCAAGCTTAAAGATAGCGCCACCACCCTGCAAAACACCCTTTTAGATCTTGTTCAGCAGGACGCCGAGGTGTTCGAGCCGCTCTCTAAAGCATATGGCCTGCCCTCAGAAACCCCCGAACAAAAACAGCACAAAGCCAACGTAATGGAAGCCGCACTATGCGCCGCCTGCGATGTACCGCTAGAAATCATGCAGGCCTGCTGTGAGGGCATCAAACTGCACGAGGGTTTTGCCGCTAAAGGTAGCGCTATTGCAATAAGCGACGTAGGCGTTGGCGTGGCGCTGTGCAAGGCCGCGCTACAAGGCGCAAGCTTAAATGTTTTTATCAACACAAAAGCCATGAAAAACGCAGAGCACGCGGCAAAATGCAACGCACAGGCAGAAGATATGCTAAATACCTATCTGCCGCTGGCTGATAAAATATACGAAGATGTACTCGCAAGGTTAAGGTGAAGGGAATAAAAACCGATGCGTATTCAACCCCATTTACTTTAAGGAGGTAAACATGACACAACAGCTTAAAGGCGCCGAGGTAGTAGGCGTAATAGATGAATACTCAGCTAAAACAGTGGCCGAACTTGCCGCTAACAATATAACCCCCACACTGGCTATTGTGCGCGTAGGCGAAAAACCCGACGACATATCCTATCAGCGCGGCGCCACAAAACGTTGCGAAAAGGTAGGCGTGCAGGTGCGCCCTATAGAACTGGCACAAGATATTACCCAGCAGCAACTAATGGATACAATACATCAGCTTAATGTCGATACCGGCGTGCACGGCGTGTTGCTTTTGCGCCCACTGCCAAAGCACATAAACGACGACCAAGTATGCAACGCCCTCTCACCCGAAAAAGACATCGACGGCATCACAAATGCATCGCTCGCAGGCGTTTTTGCAAATAGCGGTGTGGGCTACGCCCCTTGTACAGCGCAGGCATGTATCGAAATTTTAGACCACTACGGTATAGACCCACAAGGCATGAACACCGTGGTGGTAGGCCGTAGCCTTGTGGTAGGCAAGCCGGTAACCATGTTGCTCTTGGCTCGCCACGCCACAGTAACGGTGTGCCATACCCGCACGGCAGATATGCCCTCGGTTTGCCGTGGTGCGCAGTTGCTTGTTGTGTCGGCAGGGCGGGCGGCTATGGTAGACAAAAGCTATCTCTCGCAAGGCCAAATAGTGCTGGATGTAGGCATAAATGTCACACAAGACGGAAAACTGTGTGGCGACGTAAACGCTGCCGACGCCGACGGCCTTGTAAAAGCCATCACGCCTGTTCCCGGCGGCGTTGGCACGGTAACAACCTCGGTGCTGGTGCGCAACGTTGTAAACGCGGCAAAAAAAGCCGCGGCGCAGCAGTAAAGAACATTATCACACAAAACTCCCACAATTGCGGCAAAACTCAGCCGCTCACCTTTTGTTGCACGCTGGGGATAACTATAGCTTTACATATGCTTGCAGATGCTACCGCTGCAAACGCCACCTCCAAGAGCTAGTAAATTTTAGCTAAATTTGGCCAAAACCCTTAGCTATACCAGCCGCTGCAAACCCAATGTGGTTTGCAACGGCTTTTCTAATGCGTTGACAATTTTTATTGCGTATCATACAAACCCACAGCCCATTTGCTGGCAAAGCACATAAATTTTTCACAAAAACAAATATTTCTCAAAAAAACACTTGCGAAGCAGCCAATTGAACGCTATTATAGTTTAAGTAAATGTAAGTTCGCGAAAACGAGGTCTTTGCAATGCAGCAAAAGCGTTCTGCTTTTCGTCAAACTCCGGCGCAATATATTGTAACAAGCTTTGTCACCATGATTTTTGTGGGTGCGGTACTTCTCACGCTTCCGTTTGCCAGCAGCAGCGGCCAAAGCGCAGGCTTTTTAAACGCTTTGTTTACTTCTACAAGCGCTGCCTGTGTTACGGGCCTTA
>CAYJEW010000012.1:41703-48845 GCA_964369525.1 uncultured Oscillospiraceae bacterium
TGGCAAAATTGTTATTATTTTGCTCATACAGTTTGGCGCACTTGGGGCTATCTCTATACTCACCCTCAGCATGATGGTGCTACAGCGGCGTATCACACTGCGTAGCCGTATAGTCATTCAGGCGGCATTTAATCAGCACAGCGTAGGTGGCATGGTACGGTTTGTTAGAAGAGTAGCCGCCATAACCCTAACAGTCGAAGCAATAGGCGCTGTGCTTTTAGCTATTGCGTTTTATAAAAGCGGCACAATGACAGCATGGCAGTCTATATACAACGGCATATTTCACTCCATATCAGCCTTCTGCAACGCAGGCTTTGATATAATAGGCGCCAGTAGCCTAGTGCCATATCAAAACAACGGGTTGGTACTTGCAATACTTATAGTGCTTATCATCTTTGGTGGTATTGGCTTTATAGTATGGGGCGAGCTTATAGACTTCATAAAAAACCCCAAAAAGCGCTCCATAAAAAAACGCATCTGCCACCTGTCGGTGCACACAAAAATCATCTGCATCATCACCTTTATTTTATTGTTGTTCGGCACGGTGTTTTTCCTTGTGGTAGAGTGGAACAACCCCGCCACAATGGGAGCTATGTCAGCCCCAAACAAAGTCCTTTCTGCACTCTTCCAGTCGGTCACACTTCGCACATGCGGCTTTTTCTCCATACCTCAAGGCGAACTAACCGATTTTTCAAAACTTATGTCTTCGGTATTTATGATAATAGGCGGCTCGCCGGGTGGCACGGCAGGCGGCATGAAAACAGCAACGCTGGGCGTTATTATCATAGCGGTGTGGGGTGCGCTACAAGGCAAAACCCGCATGGAAGTTTTTGGCCGCACCCTTCCCGCAGAGCTTCTGCAAAAAGCACTCACAGTTATTGTTACCCTAGTGTCGGTAATGTTTTTAGCCACAATAATTTTGTACTTTAGCGAAAGTGCTTTTGAGCACAGCCTGATAGACATTATATTCGAAGTAGCCTCCGCCACAGGCACGGTAGGCCTAAGCACAGGCATAACCCCGAACCTTTCATCTATTGGCAAACTGGTAATAATATGCTGTATGTTCATAGGCAGGCTAAGCCCCGTTACGGTGGCAGTAGCGCTAAACCTGCGCATGCGTGCATATACAGGCAATATTTCCTACCCGGAAGAGCGGGTAATTATAGGCTAACTTAGAAAAAGGGGACAACCATGGCACAAAAAAAGAGCGACCTACATTTTGCGGTTTTAGGCCTTGGCCGTTTTGGTCTGGGGATCATTAAAACCCTTGCCGACTACGACGCCAACATACTGGCCTGCGATAGAGATGAGGGCAGAGTAAACGAAGCGGCAGAGTATGTTACCCAAGCGGTGCGTGCCGATGCGTCCGATATTGATGCCATGAGGCGCCTTGGCCTTGGCAACTACGATGTGGTAATACTAGCCATTGGCGAAGACTTCGAGTCCAGCATAATGGCGGCGCTCACAGCCAAAGAGCTGGGCGCACAGCGCATCATATCAAAAGCGGCCGACCTTCGCCAAAAGCAGGTGCTGGAGAGCATAGGTGTAAGCCAGGTTATCCTGCCCGAGATGGAGATGGGCGCGTACCTTGCCCGCAGGCTGGTAGAGCCGAACGTTATGGGCGTGCTTGAGCAGTCCGACGGCTATGTACTCACCGAGATGCACCCCAATGAAGAATGGATTGGCAAAACAATGGGCCAGGCAGATATCCGCAACAAGCATGGTTACACCGTGCTTGCGGTAATGCGCGATGGCGAAACCTATATTCCCGTTCCTACAGCACTTAAATTCAGAGCAGAAGATGTTCTTATCCTGTTTGAGCGCAAAAAAACTTAAAATCTCCACAACACCAAAATAGTAAAAAAAAGCACCCAACATGCAAATCACATGCGGGGTGCTTTTTTATAAACAAAATCAGACTAAATTATTAACCCTAAACGTCCGGTAGAGTCTTTTTCTGTACTTCGGTCATGGCGGCCATGGCCTGATAGTACTCAAGCAGTAATGCATTGTCGCCTGTCTGCTGTAATGCGGCCAGCGTTTCGCTCTGCGGTATAAGCGAGCTTTGCCCCTCGCTCTCCTCGCTAAGCCCTAAAAGTGCATCCAGCGCATTTTGCGTGGCATCATCAACGCCAAATGTAGAGCCGGCAGATGTATCCACTGTATCCAGCGTGCTAATCAGCGCCGAAACCAGCTTGTGGCTGTCGGTTACGGTAAGCGAGCCATCCATAAGCCCGTCAAAAATCTGCTGCTGCATATCGTTGCCGCTGCTCTGTGTCATGGTGGCTAGTAACTCGTCAAAGCTCGTGTCGGTAGTTTGTGTGGCAGCAGCGGTATTTGCTTCTGCCACTGCTGCAGCTAGCGCCGCGTTTGCGGAGTTTAAAGAATTAACAGAACTCATAATAGTAATAGCCCCTTTCATTATTGCAAAGTGGTGGTAGTTAAATCATACTGTTATACTGTGGGCTGTGGCAGCGCAGCATTTAGCTGCTCGACAATAATTTCTTTCACCTGCTCCAAAGGAATTCCCAACGAAATCGCAATCTCCCCAAATAGCATGCGCTCTGCCACATCAAAATACTCTTTTTCCATGCTGGGCAGCATCTTGCGCTGCTCCAGTATCTGAAACTTTTTAATATGTAGGGTTTTTAAAAGCTTTGCCAGTGTAAGGCAGTCGGCTTCTTTCACGGCATTTCTAAATGTGTTGTGCATCTCCTGCTTTTCGCCGCTAGGCACAAAAACATCAAGATTTGGCAGGGTGTCCACCAGCTCTTGTGCCTCTTGTGCAGAAATAAGATAACGCATCTGTACTGGGTTTTCCTTAATAGGTGCATACACCTTTGAGTTAGGCACGTAGTGCGGCTTTAGTATGTAGCACTCACGCTCGGCCCCGGGTAAATCAGGTACCCCAATGTCGGTCACAGCGCATACTCCCATGCTACCGTAAACAATAAGCTCGCCAATTTCAAACAAAAAATCACTTCTCTTTCAGATGCATTAATTCAGAATTGTAGTATAATATATACATTATACATTTTTTTTACTACCTTTGTAAACAAAATACAGCGCCATCGCACAAAAACACACCGCTATGCAGTATTTAAAAACCCCTACACACCGAATAACCCCAAAAGTAAACAGAAAATAATAAATTGAAAAAATAATATAAACATTATGCAATAAAACATATAGGCCGTGCATATATTAAGCAACAGGGTGGTACAAACTATGATGATTTTTATGGCACTACAAGCACAAGCGGCGTCCGACCAAGCCAAAAAGCAGAATGCATTTAACGAAGGCCTGATAGCCGATATAGCAACCGGCAACATGCAGGCACTTGAAGAGGTGTATGCAGCTTCAAAGTCAGCTGTATATGGCTTTGCCTTATCCATTTTAAAAGACGCTCAGGCCGCTGAAGATGTTATGCAAGACACATACGTCACCCTGTTTAACAAGGCCCATACCTACCGCCCTCAAGGCAAGCCCATGTCCTGGATGCTTGCCATTGTCCGAAACCTTGCACTAATGCGCATACGAAAGCAAAAACACGAAACAACGCCCGACGCCCTGGAAACCATGTCTCAACCCACATTTGCACCAAACAGCATCGATAAAATGGTTCTGCAAACAGCGCTTACCACCCTAGGCGATGAAGAACGCCAGATAGTAATGCTACATTGTGTAGCCGGCCTCAAGCACAAAGAGATATCCGAGCTACTAGATATACCGCTTGGCACTACCCTGTCAAGGTACCACAGAGCCCTAAAAAAACTACAACAACAACTACAGCAAAAGGAGGACGCATAATGGCATACACTAACGAACAACTAGAGCAAAAACTTGCACAAGAAGTAAATAGCCAAACCCCCGATGTATGGCCTCGCGTTCTCCGTAAAATCGAAGAGCAGAAAGGACATATACAACCCATGAATACATATATAGAGGCAAACGCACCCAAAACCCAAGCTACACCCCAAAACAAACGTCGCCCCGCCCGCACCATCGCATGGATAGCCGCTGCAGCCGCAGCCGTAATGGTAATGCTGGCAGGCATATATGTTGGTACCACCTTCTACCGCACCGACGCAATAGTTAGCTTCGACGTAAACCCAAGCATAGAGCTACGCTTAAACAGCCGCGAAACAGTAGTATCGGCCACAGCCCTTAACACCGACGCCGCCACCGTGCTGGAAGGTATGGACCTTAACGGCACAAGCCTAGACCTTGCGGTAAACGCAATAGTGGGCTCCATGATGCGCAACGGCTTTATCAGCGAAGCTAAAGACGCCATCTTAATCTCGGTAGAAAGCGGTGACACCGCAGAGGGCCAAGCCCTGCAACAGCGCCTAACCACCGAGGTAAGCACCCTGATAAACGCAGAAATAGGTAGCGCAACAGTGCTAAGCCAGTCGCTGGAAAGCGGCAACAGCAGCCTGGAAGAACTTGCCCAGCAGTATGGCATTACAACAGGCAAGGCCGCGCTTATAGAGCAGCTAATAGCACAAAACCCCACATTTACATTCGAACAGCTCGCAGCCATGCCGGTAGATAATATCTACCTATGGCTTTCCGATACCTCCACAAGCCTTGATAACATCACCGTTAATGGCCAAACAGGCAGCGGCGCATCTATCGACGAGATGGCAGCTCAGGCAGCAGCGCTGGCCCACGCAGGCCAAACAGTAGAAACAATCACAAATCTACAAATAGAACGTGATATGGAAAACGGCCGCATCATATACGAAATTAAGTTCAGCGTAGGCGGCGTAGAGTACGAATACGACGTAGACGCCACCACCGGCGAGATAGTGGATATCGACACCGACAATGATAACGACAACGATCAAACCGCCGCCATCACAGCCGAGCAAGCGCTGGCCACAGCACTGGCCGCCGTAGGCATTGGCGCAGAGCAAGCCACCGATATCGACACCGACCTCAACGAGGACAACGACAATCTCTACTATGAAGTAAGCTTTACATATAACGGCATAGATTACGAGTACACCATTAGCGCAACCACAGGCGAGGTTGTTAACGTTGAACAAGAGCAAAACGACGACGGTATTGACGACAACGACGACAATGACTATGACGACGATGATGATGGGGATGACAATGATGACGATGACGATGATTATGATGACGACGATGATGATAATGACGATGATGATGACGATGACGATAATGACTAAACTGTCCTAATAAACATACAGCAAAAACATACTCCCTTCACTCCTCCTTATATATTCAAAAAGCAACCCCCAAGACAATTTGTCTTGGGGGTTGCTGCTTTTGTGGCGTATTATCCGTCTATTGTTTGCTGGATAATACTTTCCATAATATCATACGTCAGCATGCCGGGCACATATCCAAATATATTGCCATTGGCGTCTATCATAAATGTGGTCGGGTATGCCGTAATGCCGTATTCACGCTCCAAAATTCCACTGTCGTCCAACACGGTGGGGTAGGTGTAGCTGTTTTCATCAAGAAAAGCCACCACCGACGCCTCGTCCTGCTCTTGCGTATATGCGTTCTGCTCACTTCTTGGCGATGCCACCCCTAAGATAATAACATCCTCTTGGTTGTAGCCGTAGTTTTCGTACAAAGCCTGTATGTCCGGCATCTCTTCACGGCAGGGTGGGCACCATGTGGCCCAAAAGTTCAAAAATATCACCTTGCCCTCGTAGTCCGACAACCTATGCACATTGCCAAATTGGTCCTGCAGCTCAAAATCAATAGCGGGGAACACCGGCTCTCCGCTACTCTCCTCTTCGTCCTCAGCTGTAGCACCGCCGCCTGCGTCGTCACTCTTGTTATCGTCTTCAGTTTTGCCGCTTGTGGCGGCATTGTCTACCATACTGCTGTTTGCATTTTCGCTCTCAACACTTTCGGCCATAGGCACAACGCCGTCAATGGTCGAAAGATACCCGGTTATGTTGTTCATTATTCCGGTAAACATCATAACACCCATCAAAATCATAAGCACACCGCCAATCTTTACAGTGTACGCCACCACCGAGCGATGCTTTTTGAAAAAATTAAGAAACTGGGTTGTAAATATACCCACTAGCAAAAACGGAATGGTAAAGCCCAGCGTGTAAACCCCCATAAGCGCCAGCCCTACGCCCACAGAGTTTGCGCTAGAAACCATAATGAGCACGGTAGACAGCGCAGGCCCCACACAAGGCGTCCATGCAAAGCTAAATACAAATCCCATCAAAAGCGCCGCAATAGGGTTCATCTTCAGCGTGTTTATCTTTAGCGGTAGCTTAAACTCACGCCCCTTGAATGGCTGGCTAAATACCCCCAGCTGCACAAACCCCAGCAAAATCACAATTATGCCGCCAATTCTTGAAAACATCATCTGGTACTCGGTAAAAAAACTACCAATTGCCGAAAACCCAAGCCCCAAAAGGAAAAATGCAAAACTTATACCCACAATAAAAGCTATGGTATTTGCAATCACCTTTGCCTGGCTAAACTTTGTGTTTCCCTCTGCATCGGCCGCGAGCGTACCTCCCGACAAATACCCCATATACAGCGGTATTATAGGCAAAACACAAGGCGAAAGAAAGCTCAGTAAACCCTGTAAAAATACTGTAAGCACAGGTACGCTTACATCTAAATCAAAAGGCATAGCACCCTCCTGGTGGGTATGTAATTAGTAGCCACATAAAATTTCAGCTTGCAATCCATGTGTGTATATTAAAAATTATACTAATTTATGTTGTTTTGCACAAGTGTTGCATTAGTGCTAGCCGCCACACCTCTTGCGCATAGCACACTATTTCTAAATGAGCTTCAAACAGAGCAAAATTTCGAGGCGCAACCAACAGGAAAAATAAGTCACTTACCTGCGTTTTTTGCAGCGCTCGCAGCTAAGCAAGTGCTAAATAAAATCAGTAAAAAACACCACAACGGCAGATGTGATGGCGATTGTGCACACTGCCCCCATACCATGGGTACCGATACGGAAGATGGTACTATGGCCACCATCATGTTCACGGTTGTGAGTTTGGCGGCAACAAAGGCCGTGGCGGCATGTAACAAAGTGCATGTTTATACCCCTCTTCTCAAAAGTAAAAAGCACCCACAAACTATGGGTGCTTTTTACTTTGGCGGAGAGTGAGGGA
>CAYJEW010000013.1:0-12076 GCA_964369525.1 uncultured Oscillospiraceae bacterium
GAATGTGATACCGGGGCGGGTGTTTGGCATGGCGCATTTTTTGCAGTAGGTCATAAGAAGTACTCCTTTTATATAGCGTTGGCTAGTGTGGTTTATTTTATCATACACGGCGGCGGCTGAAAAGCTTACCTAAAATGGATAGCCCAAGGTTTATAAGCCGTATCATCTGAGGGCGGTACATAAGGCAGTATATTACAAGCGCTGCGGCGCAGGCCGCAAGCTTTAGCAAAAACTGGCCTGCAAACATTGTGCCTGCCAGCGTGAGCAGCGAGGCGATTACAAGTGCGGTGGCGGTGCGGGCGGGGCTGTTGATACTTTTATAAAAGCGCTGTGCCGTAAGCGTGCGGAAAAGGAACATGGCAAAGTTTGCAGCAGCCAGCGCAAGGGCGGCGCCGTGTAGCCCAAATGTGGGTACGGTGAGCACCAAAAGCAAAAGGTTACAGCCAAACGAAAGGGCGATACCCATGGTGTCGAATATAGGTTTTTTGGCAATGTAGTTGCCGTAGACGGTGGTTTCGCACAGTATGGTGAACACGGCGCTGAGCATCATAAGCGGGAAGATGGGCTGCACATCGGCATACATGCCGAACATCCAAAATATGATATCTTCAAACGCTACCAGCAGCGTGAAAAAGGCTAAAATTATAAAGTTTATGTAGTCGTGCACGCGGCGTATGCGGGCCTGCTCGGTTTTGTAGTGAGCAAACATGTATGGCCCCCAAAAAGAGGCAAAGCCCAGCTGAACCATGGCCACAACGTTGGAGAGCATGTAGCCCATGCCGTATATGCCGGCGGCGCCCTCGCCCAGCTGCGAGGTGAGGTAGGAGAGGGAGAAGGAGTAGTTAAGCGTGATAAAAATAGCTGTGGGGGCTATGGCTATGCCGTAAGGCAGGGTGGATTTGTAGCCGCCTGCTGCAAACTCGGGCGGCTTTGGGGCAAGCACCTTGCGGCGCATAAAGCTGAACACCAGCGCAAACGCCCCAAGGCCAAGCAGGCTACAAAGAACCATAGCGGGCACGGGGTTGCTAAAGCCTAAAAACGCACCCAGCAGCAAAAACAGCCTATAGAAAAACTGCATTAAGATGCTTTCGATGGTGTAGACTTTTATGTTGCCTTCCATGCGGTACAATACGTTAAAGTAGCGGGCAATCATGTAGAAAAATGCGTTTAAAAACAGCATGGGTACAACGTAGGTGCCAACCATGGAGAAGCCCAGCGTGTCATAAATTGGCCGCATAAAAAGCGTGGTTGCAATGGTGCCGCCCACCAAAAGCAGGCCAGACGAAAAATAAAAGCAGATGCGAAACAGCCCGTTTTTGGAAAGGCCTGCCGGAGGCTCGTTGTAAAAGCGAATTAGGGCTTGGTCCAGCCCTAATATTGCGATGGTCATTAGGGTGTTTGTCCACTGGGTGAATATGCTAACCTGGCCAAGCACCGCCGCAGGAATAAAAAAGCCTGTGATAAGCATGGTAATGGCTTGTATGCCAAGATTTGCAAATGTGGAGATGGAATATTTGAATATAGAGCCAACAAAGCCCTCGGCAGTGGTTTGGCTTTTGGTTTGCGACACGGTGGTACCTCCGTTTTTGGCTGGAATGGTGGGACATAGACCTGATGTTAAATAGATATTTTTGGCGCAAAAGGCATTTGCTTGAATGTAAATGCCTTTTTTATTTTTGATTTGGTGGTGTTTTCAAAACAAACGGCCGTATTTTTTGGCGCATTTCTTCTATTTTGTGTTTTGGAATGTGGGCTTTTTCCACATAGCCGTATATGCGCCCCGCAAATGCGGCAAAGGAGGGGGCAATGCGCTTTAGGCGGGCGGGGTTGAAACGAAGCGCAAAAAGAATGTGTACCCCAAATAGCGCAAAGCATTTAAGCCAGTTAAAGCGTGGGGTGTAGCCCTGGCTGAACGGTAGCGAAAAAGGCTCGTTTTGGTGCACCTGCACAAGCAGGTCTGCCATATTTAGGTATGCGGGAGCCTCGGTTTGCTCAAAATAGGCGTCTATTACCTGCGGCTCTATGGGAAATGCTGCACGGCCTGCGCCTGCGGCGGCGCAAAACTCATCGTAGGTTTTGGCGCAGGCGGCGTGGCGATATATTACAGGGTCGAACTCGTGCGGTACCTCAAACGGCCGTAGCACACAGCAGCCTTTTTTCGCAAAATACACCTCGGCAATAGCGCTGGACATCCATATAAAAATTTCGTCAGATGCCGATATCCACTGCTTTACACTGTCTTCAAATATAACATGAAAGCCTTTGTGTTTTTCGGCAAGTTGCGAGAGCGCAGGGCTGTTCCACTCGCTTGGGTGGCGGCGGTACACCAGCTGAACGTCTGGGTTTGCGGCAAGGTAGGTATCAAACCAGCGCAGAGTTTCGGCCATGCTTTGGCGGTTAACCTCGGCAAACTGCGTAAAGTCGGTGCCGGCCATGTCGGAAAGCTCTTTTACCTCGGCCGCATCCATAGAGGCGTAGCCAAAGCTGGAGATATAAAGCCACAGCGGCCTTTCGGCATCGAGGCCAAAGCGGGCGCAGAGCTGCTGTTTGGTAAGGTAGTAGCCGGAAAACTCGGCTCGCAAAAAGTCCATCATAACGGCGCCTGTAACAGGGGCGTTTTGCGCCGGCACGTCGTGCTGTAGTAGGCGTTGGCGGGTGGCCTCGCCCCAGCAGGTTTGCACGCAGAGCTTTGCGTTACCGCTAAAGTTAAACCAGGGCTCGGCCTCTTGCGTATCGCTAAGCATCTGCTCCCAGTGCAGGTTTACCACGCGGTTGCAGCGGCCTATGTTGTTGTATACATGGCTGTTTAGCCCCTCGTTGTCGTAAAGGTTGCTGGCTACGAGCACTTTTGGCTTTTTCCATGTGAAATATTTTAGCTTTTTACGGTCTAGCAGCTGGCGAATTTCGCTTGTGTAGCCACGGCGGCGCAGCTCTTCTTGTAGCAAGAGCAGGCTTTCGTATTCGCGCACGGGGTGCTCGTATAAAAACAAAAAATCAAGCGGCATATTCGGCCTCCTGTATGGCAGAAAACAGCTCGGCCGTCCACTGCGGCAGGCCGTACACCGTGTCTAGGTGGAAACCGTCGAAAAACTGGTTTGGCTGTAAAAGTTCGCGGTTGCTGAACTCGTAGTCCAGCACAAGCGCATCGGTTGCGTGTAGCTGCTGCAGAACGTCTTGCATGGGCTGGTATATGCCATAACTTTCTACAATATGTAGCATAACCTCATCGCTTGCAGGCGGCAGCACCACCACAAAGCTAATGCCGTTTTGCTCGCAGGCTTCTATGGTTTGCAAAAGGCGCTGGAGCAGTTCTTCGTTTAGCTGCCAAGCGCTGCTGCGGCCGGTAAGGTTTTCAAGGTGGGTGGCCATACCCTCGCGCATTTCGTGCTCTTGGCCGTTTGTGGGGTTTGTGTAGGTGGTGTATGTATAATCATCGGGGTGCATGGTTTCGCCTGCGTCGCCCACCGAGCGGTTTGGGGAGAGGTGATCGTAAATATTGGTTAGCATGTTTATGTTGTAGCCAAGGTTGGTAAGGTAGATAAACGGGTTTTGCAGAGCGCGAATAACCATGCGGTCGTGCGAGTAGCCCTCGTTTAGCGTGTAGAAAGACGCCATAAAAACCACCTGCTCAATATCTGGGTTTTGAGCCAGTGCGTAGTCTAAAATATCCAGCTGTTCTTTTAGCGAGGCGCCGCCGTAGGAGAGGTTTGCGTAGCTGCTTGCGGTTTCGGCCTCTATTATGGCGGCATCAAACTTAGCCATGCGGCTATCGCCCAAGATTATGCGGTTTTGCGGGGACTGCTCATAGGCACGCAGTGTGGCCATGATGTCGGTGCCTGTGGCGCTGTCTTTCAGGCCAAAGTAGTTGTTTGGCTCAAATATTATAAACACTGTGTAGTAGGCTACTATTAAAAGCAGTAAAAGGGCGATGTTGCGCATAAGTTTTTTCATACTTAAAAGCCTCCGTATAAGAAGCTGGCGCCGCCAAAGCCGCCGCTAACAGCAAGAAAACCCGCAAAGCAACACGCCACTATGAAGTAGTAGCACGCCCAGCGCGCAGGCGAACGCAGCCGCGCAAGCCTGCCCTCAAGCGGTGCGCCGCTAAGGTGCTTAAACTGCACATAGTCGGCAAAAATAGCAACTGCTAAGCAAAGCAGCATAAAGGCTACAAACGCTGCGGCAATGCGCGCGTCGTTGTAAAAGCCGTTTAGTATGGCGGTGAAAAAGCTGTCAAGTGCAGATGGGCCTTGCGAGGGCACAAACTGGCGAACCAGCGCGCCTGCCGCCTGCGATATAGAGCCGCCTGACATGCCAACCTTAAAGAACACAAGGCTCTCTGTCCAAAGAACAAGCAAAACGGCGGTTTTGCCGGCACGTTTATACCACGGTAGTTTCTTTTTGGGCTTACCGAGCGTGCGGTGCAGTAGCTCTTCGCCAATGCGGAAGGCCGCCTGCAAAGCGCCCCATATAAGAAAGCACATGGTGTCGCCATGCCAAAGGCCCGAGAGCAAAAACGTGATGGCCAGCGAGCTTAGCACAGGCGGTTTTTGAAGAAATTTGCCTACTAGGGGGAGTTTTTCGGGCCAGCGGCTCCACACAAGCGGGGTGAAAATATAGTCTTGTAGCCAAGACGATAGGCTGATGTGCCAGCGCTGCCAAAAGCCCGAGAAGTTTGTGGAGAAATACGGGGTGTTGAAGTTTTGCGGAAGTTTTATGCCCAAAAGACGGGCCGAGGCCACGGCGATGTCGGAGTAGCCTGAAAAGTCGAAATAAAGCTGTAGCGCAAACGCTATGGCCGCAAGGCTTAAAACAGCGCCGCTGTGCTCGTTTAGGTTGCCGTAGATTTGGTTTGTAAACACGGCCAGCGTGTCGGCCACTGCAAGTTTTTTGAAAAAGCCTATGCCGGCCATGCGTAGTGCGGCGGCGGCGTTTTGTGGGCAAAAGCTGCGGGAGGTGTCTTTAAGCTGGGGCAAAAGGCTGTTTGCTCGAGAGATGGGGCCCATAGATACCGAGGGGAAAAAGCCTAAAAACAGTGCGTAGTTTAAGAGGTTTTTTTCAGCAGGGGTGTCGCCGCGGTAGGTATCTATAAGGTAGCCTATGCAGGTGAAGGTGTGGAAGCTGATGCCAAGCGCACCCACGGTGGAGAAGTAGGAGGTGGTGTACGAGATGCCCGCACTGCTAAAGAAAGGCGATAAAATCGAGGCGAAAGCGCCGTTATATTTAAAAAAGCACAGCCACAAAACAAGCGCAAAAACAGCGGCTATACACCGCTTTTTAGCAGATGTGCTACCGGCGGCCGCCCTTGAAACCCATAGCCCGCCGGCAAAGGACAGCAAAGTGCCGAAAAGCAACACCACAAGGTACTGCGGCGCGGCAAAAAAGTAAAACCAGTAGCTACATAAAAGTAAGTATGCCTTGCGTAGTGCGCCGGGCAGCAAAAAATAGCCCCCAACAGCCAGAGGCAAAAACATTAAATAATGCACCGATGTGAAAGACATAGGCCACAAACCGGTGATGAATTGTAGCCCCTCGCCAAGGGGGCCCAGAAGATGAAATGGCATAGATGCTCCTTTTTAGGTCAACAAAAACCAAGCCGCATAATACTGCGGCCTGCATACATTATATCTATGCAGGCGGAGAATGTAAAGCTATCGGGGGTGTAGGGAGGGGTGCGGTGGCGAAAAGCAGGCGCAAAAATGCGTAGGCTGGGCGGCTTGTTGAAAAAATGGGGTGTTTATTGTATACTAACTTAGATATGGCATAGCTATTAAAGTTAAGCTAAGGGCTAGAATGGAGACGTGCTGATGGCAAAAAAAGTATTAATAACAGGCGCCGATGGGTTTATAGGTAGCCATTTAACCGAGCGGCTGGTGCGCGAGGGCTTTCAGGTGAAGGCGCTGTGCTGTTACAATTCGTTTGGCAAATGGGGCTGGCTGGACGAGGCGCCGAGCGAGATAAAGAATGAAATTGAGGTTGTGCTTGGCGATGTGCGCGACCCGCACGGCATGCAGGTAGCCATGGCAGGCGCGCAGGTGGTGTATCACCTAGCAGCGCTTATTGCCATACCGTTTAGCTACCACAGCCCCGACAGCTATGTGGATACTAATATCAAAGGCACGCTAAATGTGCTTAATGCTGCGCGCGATTTAGGTACAGAGCGGCTTTTGGTAACAAGTACCAGCGAGGTGTACGGTACAGCGCAGTATGTGCCCATTGACGAAAAACACCCTTACCAAGGCCAAAGCCCGTACTCGGCCACCAAAATAGGCGCCGACCGCTTGGCCGAAAGTTTTTATCGTAGCTTTGAGCTGCCGGTGTCTATTGTGCGCCCGTTTAACACATACGGCCCGCGCCAGAGCGCCAGAGCGGTTATACCCACAATTATCACCCAGCTGCTGAGCGGCATGCAGGAGATTAAGCTTGGTAGCCTAAGCCCCACAAGAGATTTTAACTATGTGCAAGACATTGCGGCAGGCTTTATGGCTATTGCCGAGTGCAACGCGACAATTGGCGAAGAGATTAACATTGCCACAGGGCAAGAGATTTCTATAGGCGAGCTTGCAAACGAGCTGGTGCGCCAGATTGCGCCGCAGGCAAAAGTAGTGTGCGACAACGAGCGCCTGCGCCCCGAAAAAAGCGAAGTGGAGCGCCTTTTGGGCGATGCCACCAAGCTAAAAGCTCTTACAGGCTGGGCGCCGCAGTACACGTTTGAGCAGGGGCTTGCAGAAACTATAGAGTGGCTAAGAAACAACCTAGGCGAATATAAGGCAGACCGCTACAACGTGTAAACACACCCAGTGGGCGGCCGCCTGCCACAAAGGTGGATATGGGCAAAGCAAACAGAGAAAAACAAAGCCTGTTATTACAGCGGGTAGCAGCACTACCGGGGTATGCCCGGTGGCTTATTGGCTATGCGTTTGTTTTGTGCGCCGCTGTGATGCTGGTGTATTACTGGCGGGTGGTGTTTACGCTTGGCGCCCTGCCCGCACTGCCTGCTACCCTTGCGGTGGCGGGCGTGTTTTCGGTACTATATCTGGCGCTATACCTGATAAGCCGCTTTCTGCGGGGCAAAATTTGCCTGCAGGCGGCGGCTGTTGTGTTTGTATTGGGGGTGCTGTTCTGCTTTGCAACAGCGCCGCTACAAGTGCCGGACGAGAGCGGCCACTACCTAAGGGCGGCCTCGATATCTATGGGGCGCTTTACCTACGACTATGGCGAGCAGTATCCGCAGGATATAAGCTTGTTTGTGCAGGAGTTTTCGGGTTTTGCGAATCATGAGGTGCAGTACCAAAACGGCACGCTAACCCCACAGCGCATAACCGATTACACACAGGCGGTTAGCAGTGGAGATAGTGCCGAAGTGCAGGCGGAATCGCCAATAATATTTATGTTGCTTCCGTATTTGTTGCAGGGTGCGTTTATGGCGTTGGTGAGGCTTTTTGGCTTTGGGGCGCTTGGCATGCTGTATGCGGGGCGGCTGGCAAACCTGCTAATATACACCGCAATTTGCTATTTTGCTTTTGCTAACTGCCAGCGCTACCGCGGGGTAATGATAGCGTTTGCGTTGCTGCCGCTATCGCTTTTTATGGCGGCAAGCTGTAGCTACGACAGCATTGTGCTAGCGGTTAGCTATTATTTAATCAGCTTTTTTTGCAAAGATGGGGTTACAAAACGTGATGTGGTGTGGTTTATGGTAGCGCTGGTGGTTGGGTGTTACATTAAAATAAACACTATTTTGCTGCTACCCATACTGCTGATGATACCTAAAAGCCGCTGGAAAACAAAGCTTAACCCGTGGCTGTGTGCGGCGGCGTGTGCGGCGGCGGCCATGCTGTTTTGGTTTGTTATGGGCAACTACATAGACGGAGGCGTGCTAAAGATGGGCTGGCCGCAGGTGTTGCCGCGCGGCAGTGGAGATGCGGCAGACCCCATGGGACAGCTAATGTTTGTGCTGGCTAACCCGCTAAGGTTTATATCAACTGCACTGCTTAGCGTGTATGAGGGGAATGGATTTTTGTTCGACCTTGGCCGCCTTGGCAGCATGGACCTTGTACTACCGCTTGCAAGCGGGCTGTCGGTGGTAAGCCTTTGTGCGGCATCGGCGCTGGGTATTCAGCAAAAAGAAGACACAAAAACAGGCACGGCTGTGGCGCTGGGGCTGGCGGCGCTTTTGTATGGCGTAGCGGTGCTTGGGGCGATGTATGTGTTTGACACAGACATTTTCTCTATACGCATAACAGGCCAGCAACCAAGGTACTTTTTGCCGGCGTTTTTACTACTGTTTATGCTGGGCAGTGTACTGCTGGGCAGGGCTGTGCGCCCGAAGCTTCGAGAAAACGGCACACAGCTGCGTACCCAAGAGCTTACAATGTGGATTGCAGTTGCGGTAGCGCTTGTGTCGGCTGTGATGCTGTTCCAAAACTATTTTGTGGGGCAGTGGTATGTGAGCGGCGAGGGCGTGTGGACGCTGATAAATCTATTTGGTAGGCCGTAGTGCGTAAAACATATATTTAAACCTGTTTGCAGCTCTTGCATAGATGAGTTGTAAATGGCAAAATATGCCACCGAAGTTTAGAGCATATTTGTTTTGCTAACCTTGGTTAGTTAAATTTTATTTTGCAACATAAAATATTTATTTTAATGTATATAGACGGTTGCTGAAACCGTTTTTAAAGGAGGGGTGCCGAATGGGTGCATGGGCAGGGCTGTGCGCAATTTTGGGCCTTTCTTTATTTTTGGCGCATGTTCTGCGCCGTTCTTCGGCGCTTATGCCGCTGGTGGCATCGGCGGCTTCCATGCTGTTTTTTACAATTTTTGGTGGTGTGGGCTTGCTTTTTGCGGGCGGGGTTGTGTGGTATGCCGCATGCTTTGGGCTGTGCATATACACTGCTGTGAAAACAAAAAAAGATTTTGTGCGTCTTATATCGCCGGGACTTTTGCTTTTTGCGGTGGCGTCGGCTGTGATGATACTGCTGTTTCAGCTAACCCAGCCCATGCTAACCCAGTGGGACGAGTTTACATTTTGGGGCACGGCGGCCAAGGCCACAAGCCAAACCCACCAGCTTTATCACGTAGCCGACAGCAATTTAATTGCCCGAAGCTATCCGCCGGGGCTTGTTGTGTTTAGCTACATGATGCAGTTTTTTGGCGGTTACAGCGAAAGCGGACAGATTGCCGCAATGGCTGTGCTACAGCTGGCTTGCCTTGTGGTGCCAACGGCGTTTTTTGATAAAAATAAAAGCGGCGCTGTGCTTTGCATTGCGGCAATGGGGCTTTTGCCGCTATTGTTTGAAACAAACATAAACGGCGGCAATATGATGTATGCCTATCTTTCGTGCATGGCCGACATGCCGATGGCGGTTATGTTTGGGGCGGCGCTGTGCCTATATTTAGCAGGTGGCGCAAAGGACACACGGCTGTGGATTATGCTCTGTGTTGTGCTAGCGGCACTTACAAATGTGAAGGATATTGGCCTTGCGCTGGCGCTGGTTGTATGGGTGTGTGTGTTAGCGGATGCGTTTTTGTTTGAGCGCAAAAAGCTAAGTGTGTTTGGTGCAAACGGCGCAGGCGGTGCTGCGGCAGCGGCAGGGGTATTGCTTGTAGGTATTTTAGGCACATATGCGCTTTGGGCGCTAATGCTGGCCCAGCAAAGCGTGAATAGGTTTGATATAGGCTCTGCAGGCCAGCAGCTCGGGCAGGTAGAGATGCTGAGCAGTGGTGTGCAGATGCTGTTTGGCATCGGCCGTACCGAACAGTTTGAGGCTGTGCTACAAAGCATGATGCGAGCGCTGGTGAATGTGCCGGTGTTTAGCTTTGGTGCAGGCGTGGTGCTATTTGCAGTTATTGTGGCGGTAACGGCGCTTGCGGTAGCGCTTAGTGCGTCGCGCAAAGCACGCAGTAAAATAATTGTGTTTTCGCTGGTTATGATGGCGGGCTTTGCGGTGTTTTATGTATTCAACATATTCACATATTCGCTAATATTTAAGCCGGCCGAAGCGCTACTACTTAAGGACTATGCACGGTACATTATGCCGTACTGGCTGGGCTGGCTCATGGTGGCGCTGGCGCTGTTGTGCCGCACGGCAAGCGATGCAAAAGCGTCGCCCTTGCAGCTGCGCCGCGCCAGGGCAGGCGCTGTGGCGGCGCTGTGTGCTGTGGCGCTGATGGCACTGCCCCGCTTTAATTGGCGGGCAAATTTTATGAGCATAAGCCCCTCGATATACCAAACAAGGCAGATTGTGGGGCAGGTGTTGGATATCGCCGCAGACGAAGGCATGCAGGACGATGATGTGGTGTATGTAGTTAGTCAGGGCGACGACGGTACAAGGTTTTATATGTACGGTTTTGAGATGCAGGCCGCTCGCTCGCTTATATATAACGGCCTAAAGTATGATGCCGCAGGTAGCATAATTGTGGGCGAGCAGGGGCAAACGCTGTATAGCGCAAATGTGGCCTCTACGCTGGTAGCACCCGGCACACCGCCCGGCTTTGCCTACAACCAAGAATGTACCCCCGAGCAGTTGTGTGAGTTTTTGCGCCAGCAGGGGTGCACCCACATATTGCTGGACGTGCCCGACGAATATTTTTGGGAAGAGCTTGCGCCGATGTTTAGCGACGAGCTACAAGGCTGGAGCAAGTATACGCGCGGTAACACATACTACAGCATAGAATGGCAGGCAGACGGCAGCTGCATGTTTGTGCCACAGCAAGGCGGTGGAGTATGAAGCGTGTGAAACTTAAAAAGCGGCTGGTGCTTTTGGGGGCTGTATATGCGCTGGCGCTGGTGGTGTGGCTGTGCTGTGGCGGTGTGCTTTTGGCACGGGATACACAGCGCGCGGCGGGTGGAGAGCTTGTGCGCCGAGAGCTTACGCTTGATGATTTTGAGCAGACAAGCGGCATACTGATGGACCACAACAACTGGTTTTCCACAAGTGACCCCGACGCGTGGCTTTTGTATACCCCGCAAGACGGAGAAGTGGTGAACAATATTGTGATAGATGCAACGCCTATTAGCAGGGCAAGCGGCATGGCGCTTTACTACACCACAGAGCAGGGCGAGCCGTTCAGCGAGGCCAACAAAATATGGCCCTCGCAGAGCGAAAATGGCGGCTGGTGGTTTGATGTGGGCGGTGTGCAGGCGGCAAGCATTAGGTGGGACCCCGACTCGCTGGGTGGCGTACACTGGCAGGTGCATGGCATTGTGCTAAACGAGGCGTTGCCGCCGCAGGCGTATTTTGTGCCAAGCGCTCAGCAGTGGGTTATGCTTTTTGTGGTGCCGTTGGTTTTATGGGCGGTGCTGTGTGAGGTTGTAGTGTTTATAAGGCCTATTGTTAAAAAGCGCAGAGCACATAGCAAACAGTTAAAACAGCAGGATGCGGAGTAATAGACTTTTTGGGCACTGAATATATTTTCGAGCCATTTATATAATTAAGGCTATTTAAAGCATTAAAAGAGGTAAAAGAAAGGTGGTGCGCGGCATGACGGCAGTGGCGGCTTATGGTACGATGCTTGCGCTATGCCTTTTGTTTGCGCAGATAAAGGGAGTTTTGGCGGGTGCTACGCCGCTTTTGGCGCTGGCGTTTATAATGGTATATTTTAGCTTTGCGGGTATGCTGGGCGTACTTGCGCCTGCTGCTGTGGTGCTGTATGTGGCGGTGGCGGTGCTTTGCGCTGCAGTGCTTTATAAAAAGCGGCTGGCGGCACTAAGGCTTGTGGCGGTGCCGTCGGTGATAATGTTTGCGGCGTTTGGGCTGATGCTACTTATATACTATGCGGTGCGCCAGCCGATGATAAGCGGATGGGACGAGTATGTGTTTTGGGGGCTTTCGGCCAAAACAACAAGCATGTCGGGCCAGCTTTATCCGTATAGCGCCACTGGCTTTTTTTGGACGCAAACCGAGCGCCCCGCCCTTATTGTGTTAAGTAGTTTTGCGAGTGGATTTTTTGGAAAATTTTCGCCGTGGCAGGCCTATTGGGCCTACGGCATGCTGTATATTGCGGGTGCGGCGGCGCTTGGGGCGCCATTTGGCATGGCGCAGTGGCGCAAGGTGGTGCCACCTTTTGCGGTGGGCCTTAT
>CAYJEW010000013.1:12086-48443 GCA_964369525.1 uncultured Oscillospiraceae bacterium
TTTTTCTTTTCGGTGGCGTATGAGACAATTTATTTTACAACAGCGTATATCTCGCTGTATGCAGACCTTGCGGCGGGGGTTTTGTTTGGGGGCGTGTTGGCGGTTTACTTTGCGGCTCGCCACACACAATCGGCGCTGTGGCCTGCGGCGCTGCCACTTTGTGCGCTGGCGCTTACAAAAGACAATGTTGTACCAATAGCGCTGGTGGCGGCAGGGGTAATGGCGGCAGACCTGCTTATTTTTGGGCAGCAGAATAAAGAAAAAAATTATGCACCGATAAAAAAATGGGGCCTGCGGCTTTGCGGGGCGGCAGGGTTTTTTGCGGTGCCGTATCTTGCGTATACGCTGTGGGCAGGGTATGCCGCTACTGCGGCTGTGGCAGGCGCAAACGCAGGCATGAGCATTGGCACAACAAATGCGCCTGTTTCGCAGTCGGTAATGCAGGCGCTGGCCGAAATGTTTGGCGCACAGCCCAAAAGCGAGGGGTATATTGCGGTGGTGCAGTCGCTGACAAACGGCTTTTTGGGCAATACCTACGCCGCCGACGGCAGTGTGGTTCATGGGGCGTATAAGGTGTCTATGGCGGGCACGGCGCTTGTTACAACACTGCTTATTTTGGCGCTGTTTGTGCTTTGCATAGTGTTGCAACGCGGGTGGCGCCAGCGCTTGCAGGCGGGCGTTGCGGCGGCGCTTTTGTGTGGCGGGTTGCTAGCGTACCACTTTATGCTTTTAGTGGTGTATGCCTTTTTTAGCCACACAAGCGACAGCGGCGCTGTGTTTGACTATGGCAGGTATCTGTCGTCCTACCTTGTGGGGTTTGCCATGCTGGGGCTTGTGTTTTTGGCCACTGCAGGCAAAGCGCGCAAAGCACTTGCAGCGGAGGCTACGGTTTTGCTGGTGTGTGTATGTATGCTGGTACGCTTTGGGGCGCTTGTGCGCCCGGGGTATAGCATGCTGGATTATCCTGAGGGGCAGTTTGCATCTCAGCAGGCGCGCAGTAGCGTGGCGCAGCATATATCGGCGCAGGCAGGCGAGGGCGAGCGGGTGTTTTATGTAAGCCAAGGAGGCAACGGCGGCACATATTTTGAAACCCACTACCACCTTTGGCCTGTGGTGCTGGACTATAGCATTATGGGCGGGCGCAGTTTTGAGAGCAATGAAGGGCAAACGGCGCCTACGCCGCAAGCAATTAGCGATTATCTTGAAGATACAAACTGCGAGTTTATTTTTATAGAGCAGCTTAACGACGAGTTTGTGCAGCTGTACGGCAGCTTGTTTGCCGATGGGTTGCAGAGCTTTTCGGGCGCTGCGCTTTATGGGCAAAACGCCGAGGGCGAATACTACAAAATTGCAGAGTATAATATACAAACAGGGGAGGTGCTGTAGTGGACTGGCTAAGAAAACATCCAACAGCACGGCTGATTTTAAGCATGTATGCCTTGGGCGTTATGATGTGGCTGGCGATACACATAGACGGCGCTATAGCAAATAGTGGCGCGCATTCAAGCGGCGTATTTACAGAGGCCGAGCTTGCGCTTAGCGATTTTGAGCTGGTAGGCCTGGAGCTTCAGGCCGACGGCTCGCTTTACAGCACAAGTGGCGACCCTCAGCTTATCTTAAAAAGCAGCGAGCTGCTTGTGGATAGCGTTTACATAGACATAGAATACGCCAGCCCCCCACTTGTGGAGGCGGTATACTGGACAAGCTACGGCGGCGAGTATAACGACCGCCAGCAGGCTTTCCCCATAGAGCAGGGGGTGTGGTGGCTACCTGCGCGCGGAGGGTATAACCTAAGGATAGACCTTGGTACGGTGGTGGCCAACGAGATTACAATAAACAGCATTGTGATAAACGGGGAAAGGCCATTATATTCGTTTTTTATCCCGTCGGCTACCGAGGTAGCTTTGGTTATTATACTACCTGCACTTTTTGCGGCGGCAATATCCATAATAGCTAAGCTACGCAGAAAGGATGTGGCGGCGAATGGCTGAGGCGCGGGTACTGCTGGCGCTGGCGGCACTTTTAATTATTGCGCTGTGGTATATAAGCCGCGGGGTGCCGCAGGGTGTGGCGCCATTTTTTGCGGTGGGTAGTGCGGCGATGTGTGTTGTGTTGTTTGGCTGTTTTGGGCTGCTTTGGTTTGGCGGCGCGCTTGTGTATATAGCGGCGGCAGCGGCGGCAGCGCAACTTTGCTATGCAAAACTGCGAAGAGGCACAGCGCTACCAAAGCCGGGGTTTGCGTTTTGGTTTTTTGCGGCTGCCAGCCTTTGCTTTATAATACTTTTGTGGCTAAAACAGCCAATGTTTACAGGCTGGGACGAGTTTAGCCTTTGGGGCACGGCCGCAAAGCTGATGAAGCTGTATAACGAGCTTTACACAACAGCGCCGATAGGCTGGATATGGACGGCCAGCCAAACGCCTGCGCTGATGAGTTTTGCATACTTTTTTCAGTTTTTTGGCGAGGGGTTTGCCGAGTGGCAGGTGTATGCCGCGTATGATGTATTTTTAATGGCGGCGGTGGCGGCGGTTTTGGCGCCGTTTGAGAAAAAAGACTGGAACGTGGCGGTGCCGCTGGCGCTTATAGGGCTACTTACGCCGTATGTTTTTCAGCATTATGCATCGGTTACAAGGGTGTCGCAGGTTTACCTAGACAGCCTTGCCGACATTCCGCTTGGGTTTGCGTTTGCGGCGGCGCTGTGCATAGGCTTTGGCGTAAAAAAGCACACAAAATGGTCTATGGCGGCGCTGTGTACAGCGCTGGCCACCCTTACGCTCACAAAGGACATAGGCTTTGCGCTTGCGCTGGTGGTGTGCGTACTTTTGGTGATAAACGATATAGCATTTGCGGGCAAAAAAACGCTTGCAGAGCGTAGCGTGATAAAAGGCATGGCGGTGCGTGCAGCGGCAATGTTTGGCGCTGTGATAGCCGCATTTGTAGGCTGGAGCGCATACCTTGGCAGTGTGGCCGAGGTGGACAGGCTACAAAGCCTGGGAGGCACAACGGGCGCAGGCATGCTGGAGCTGCCGCTGCTTTTTGTGGGGGATCTACTTTCGCCCGAAAAAAGCGAGTTTTTTGTAAGCGTTACCACAGGCATGGTAAGCACGTTTGTGTATAGCCAAAACACCATGCTGGGTAGTGGGCTTATGGTGGTTTTGGGTATTTTGGCGATGGTGGCCATAGCGGCGGCGCTGGCAAAAGAGCCTGCCGACAGAAGACGCTGTATATGCTTTGGCGTGTTTTCACTACTGGGATTTTGCGCATACTATGCGCTAATTACCATGACATATCTGTATATATTCAGGCCCGAGCAGGCGCTGGCGTTTGAAAGCTACGAGCGGTATATATATCCCTATTACATAGGCTGGTTTTTGTGCGCGGCTATGCTTTTGGCAAAATATGCAGCGCGGCGCACAGCAAAAGCCGAAGCTATTGGTAAAGCGCTGGTACTGGCGTTGGCGGCAGGGCTATTGGTGCGCTTTGCCATGCTGGTACCGCTTCAACACACAATATTTGGTGTGCACAGCAGTATGTACGAGCACAGGCGCATGTTTGAAAGCAGCGTGCAGCAGCTGCAAAACAGCCTTGAGCCAGACGGCCGCACGTTTTATGTAGAGAGCAACGACAACGGCATTGGCTGGTTTACCTATAGCTACCAGCTTTTGCCCTGGCAGCTGGACTACAGCTACGGCGGCGGCCCCTTGCAAGAGCGCGAGCTTTTGCCAAGCGGCGAGGTGGCAACGCATACCGTGTCGGCCGAGGAGTGGGCGCAGTACCTACAAGACAGCGGTTGCACAACGGTGTATATAGAGTATGCAGACCAAGAGTTTAAGCAGATGTATGGCGGGCTGTTTAGCGACGGTATGCAGGCGTACGATGCACGGCAAACAAGGATTTACGAGGTTGCATACGATGGCGGTGGCGAGCTTACGCTGCTGCCCATGCTGGAGGGGTTGGCATGAAAAAACTTGTGCCAAGGCTGAAAAAATATCTGCCGATTTTGGTGTATATGCTGGCGGTGATTATATGGTTTTTAGTTGGGCTTGTGAATTTTGTTGCAGATGACGCAATGACGCAGCAAGAGTTGCAGGCGCAAACAGCGCAGCTTGTTAACCTACAGCAGAATGAAAATGGCCTTTATGTTAGCCAAAATTCAGACCCTCAGCTTATATTCAGCGGAATTGATATGCCATTGCGTGTGGTGAGCTTAAGCGCAAGCTTTAGCCTGCCGCAAGGCGAGATGGAGCTGTTTTACACGCGGCAGGCGGGCGAAGATTTTTCGCTACAGCGGCGGGTAATAGGCGTGCCGCAAGAGGGCGGCGGATATATGTTTTATCTGCCGCGCGGCAGTGTGCACAGCTTACGAATAGACCTTGGCACAACAGGCGGCAACGAGGTGCAAATATATAATATTGCGCTAAATCCGGCGCTTTCAGCGGCGCATTACCTTGTGCCGTCCTTGCGCGAGGTGCTGTTTGTTTTAATAGTGCCCGCACTTGCGCTATGCGCAATTTATACTATAATGGAGATATTGCAAAATGTGCGAGATGGGCGCAAAAAAACAGCACATTTAAATGCAGACAAGGAGATGGCATGAGCAAATCGTTTATTCCTCTTTCGGTGCCGAACTTTAGCGGAAGAGAGCAAGAATATGTACAGCAGGCGGTTGTGAGCGAGTGGGTGTCTACCGGGGGCTCTAAGGTGGGCGAGTTTGAGCAGGCGCTTGCAAGCTATGTGGATATGCCCAATGCGGTGGCATGCGCCAGCGGCACGGCAGGGCTGCATTTGGCTATGCTGGTGGCGGGTATTGGCGAGGGCGACGAGGTGCTGGCCCCTGCGCTAACGTTTATTGCGGCGGTAAACCCCGTGCGTTATGTGGGCGCACAGCCTGTTTTTATAGGCTGCGATGACACACTTTGCATAGACCCAGCACAGCTTGAAGAGTTTTGCGCAAAGCATTGTCGCATGAAAGACGGCGTTTTGATAAACAAAAAAAGCAAGCGCGCTGTGCGTGCTGTTATGGTAGTGCATGTGTTTGGCAACATGGCCTACATGCAGCAGATTTGCGAGGTTGCAAAGCGGTATAACCTTACCGTTATAGAAGACGCCACCGAAGCTTTGGGTAGCTACGAAACAAGCGGGCCTTATAAAGGCCGCATGGCAGGCAGCATAGGCGATGTGGGCGTATACAGCTTTAACGGCAATAAAATTATTACCACCGGCGCAGGCGGTATGCTGGTGGCAAACAAAGACGGCTGGGCGCAGCGGGCAAAGCACCTGTCTACCCAGGCAAAAACCGACGAGATAGCATACCTGCACGACGAGGTTGGCTACAACTACCGCATGACCAACCTTCAAGCGGCGCTGGGGCTGGCCCAGCTGGAGCAGCTGGAAGGCTTTATAGAGCGCAAGTGCTCGGCGCATGCGCTGTATGTAAAGCGGCTACACGGCGTGGCAGGCCTTAGAATACTGCCGTTTAGGCAGGATGTGCGCAGCAACCGCTGGTTTTTTAGCCTTTATATTACCGAAGATTATCCGCTTAGCCGCGACGAGCTTTTGCGGTTTTTACAAAGCGAGGGTATTCAAACACGGCCCATATGGGGGCTTATACATGAGCAAAAGCCGTATGAGGCCTGCGAAGCATACGGCATGGAAAAAGCGCAGGACTATTACAAAAAGGTGCTAAACATCCCATGCTCTACAGGTATTACAGACGAGGAGATAGAGCGGGTGTGTGCCGCTGTGCTAAGCGGTGCACAGCAAGGAGGGCAGGGCGTATGAAGATAGACGAGCTTATTATCGATGGCTCGATAAGTGGCCTACAGGCGCTGGCACGCCTTGAAGAAACAGGGCGGCGCATTCTTTTTATTGCGCCAGGCGGCAAGCTGAGGGCGGTTATTACCGACGGGGATGTGCGCAGATTTATACTTAACGGGGGCGACCTTAGCTGCCCTGTTAGCGAGTTTGCTAACAGTACAACTAAAAGCCTGCCTGTGGAAAAACGCAGTGAGGCGGCGGCGTTTTTACAGCAGCATGTTATAGCGGCGGTACCGCTACTGGGCAAAGACGGGCAGATTGTGGATGTTGTATTTTTAAACGAGCAGGAAACTGTGGATAAAACAGCACTGCTAAACACCCCTGTGGTTATTATGGCGGGCGGGCTTGGCACAAGGCTTTACCCCTACACAAAAATACTGCCAAAACCGCTTATTCCTATTGGCGAGGTGCCTATAATAGAGCGGGTGATAGACGGCTTTACGCAGTTTGGGTGCGATAGTTTTACAATGATAGTGAACTACAAAAAAAATATGATAAAGAGCTATTTTGCAGATATTGAGCCAAAAGAATACTCTGTGAAGTATGCCGACGAAGACAAACCGCTGGGTACAGGGGGCGGGCTGTGCCTGCTGAAAGGCGAGATAAACGAAACGTTTTTTCTCACAAACTGCGACAGCATAATTCAGGCAGACTACAGCGATTTGCTGCGGTTTCATAAAAAAAATAAAAATGCGATAACCATGGTGTGTGCAATGAAGCAGTTTACCATTCCGTATGGGGTGGCAAAGCTGGATGCAGACGGCAGCCTTTTGGGTATTAGCGAAAAGCCAAGCATGAACTACCTTACAAACACAGGTATGTATGTGGTAGAGCCAAGCGTTCTAAACAGCATTGAAGATCAGGTGTACCAGGGCTTCCCCGATATTATCGAGAGCTGTAGGGGCGCGGGCGGCAAGGTGGGTGTGTACCCAATAGGCGAGGGTAGCTGGATGGACATGGGCCAGCTGGAAGAGTTGGACGAGATGCGCCGCAAATTTGAAGAAAGTTAGTTTTTGTGCAATGTGAGGGCCTTGATGAAGCAGGCAATATTTAGTAGATATACATTATATACAGCACTGATGGCCAGCGGTATGCTGCTGGCCTTATACATATTGCTGGGCATATGGCCGTTTGGCGAATACACCGTGGTAACGGGGGATTTGGGCGGCCTTTACATAAACTATGCCTCCCACCTACAGCGGTTTTTTGCAGGGGAGGCCGGGTTTGCATATGGGTTTGACAAGGGGCTGGGCGGCGGCCTTTTAGGGCTGTTTGCCTCGTACTATGCAAGCCCTTTAAATGTGCTGTATGCCTTTTTTCCGCTGCGGTGGTTCCCTGTGGTGGCGGGGGCGCAGTTTGTTATAAAAATCATATTAAGCTGTGTGTTTTTTCGGGTATACATAGCGGCGAAATATGAGCGCATGCGCTGGCGCTCGGTGTTGCTGGCGCTGTGTTATGGTTTTATGGCATACAGCTTTGCCTATGCACAAAACAACATGTGGCTGGACGTTGTGGCACTACTGCCGCTGGTGTGCCTTGGCATAGACCGCATTATAAAAGGCGGACGCTTTACGCTGTATATGTGCGTTTTGGCGGTGTCGATATTTGCGAATTTCTACACAAGCTATATGATGTGTATCTTTGCGGTGATATATTTTGTGTACTCCATGCTTATAATTCCAAGGCAGCAACGGCCTTTTTGGAAGCCTACTTCGCTGAGGTTTGCCGCAGGCAGCCTTTTGGGCGGTGGGCTTTGTGCCGCGCTGCTTGTGCCTGCGCTGGCCAACATAAACCAAAATAAGGGCAGCCTTTTTGGCTACGAGTTTTTGCCGGGCACAAACTTTCCGCTAAGGCGCCTGGCCGAGCGCTTTGTGTTTGGTAGCTTTGCCCAAACCGATGTGCAGGGTATAATGCCGTTTGTGTACTGTGGTATATTTGTGGTGGTTGTGCTAGTGTGTTATTTCGTCAGCCGCACAGTGCCATGGCAAGAGCGGCTGCTGGGCGGCGGCGTTATAGCTATATTTGTGCTGTCGTTTTGGGTGTATGGTATTGATATTATATGGCACGGTTTTGAAGCGCCGGTGTGGTTCCCCGCTAGGTACTCGTTTTTGCTTTGTTTCTTTTTGGTTGCGCTGGCAGCAAGGGCAATGGCAATTGGCGCTGTGGGCAAAAGAGAGGCTGTGATAGCAGGCGGGGTGCTGTTTGTGGTACTGCTTGCCATGACAGCATTTCCCATAGCGGTAAGCCGTAGCCGTATGTTGTTAACAGCCGCGGCTGTGCTGTTTTTTAGCTTTGGCATGCTATTGGCAGAGTCGGCAAACACGCCCCAAAACAAGCGCAGGGTGTATGCACTGCTAACCTTTATAGTGGCGCTGGAGCTTACGGCAAATGCGTTTTACATTCAAAACCAGTTTGAGCAGTATACGCTAGACAGCCACCAGCAGTTTGTGGATACAGCCGGCGCCACCGTGCAGGCAATTCAGCAGGCAGACGATGGCGTGTACCGCATTGCCGAAAACCGTTTTCACAATCTTAACGACCCTATGCTGCTTGGGTATAATGGCATATCCCATTTTGGCTCGGTGCAGGACGGCGCGGCGCAGCAGATTTTATACAATTTGGGCTACCGCAACTATGAGGGCGTAGGGCCGTACCTATACGGCAACACAGCGTTTGCCGATGCGGTGCTAAACATACGTTACCTTGCAGACTCGGGCGATAGGCCGGCCGCGGCCCACTGGAGCGAAGCACAGGATATTGATGCGCCTTGGCAGGTGGCATACAACCCATATGCACTGCCTATGGCATTTACAATAGAGCCGTATGATGGCGAATACCAGCAAGATGCAAGCCCGTTTGCGTTTCAAAACTGGTTTTACCAGCAGCTAGGTGGCGAGGGAGATATATTAAACGCGGTTAGCAAGGCCGAGCTTTATACCGATACGGGAGAGCGAGTGCCGCTAGACAGCGTGGTGGAGCCGGGCGGTATGTATACCATGACAGCCGACCAATCGGGCTACCACTACGCATGGTTTAAGGCCGAAACATTGCTGCTACCCATTGTGGTAAATGGCGAGGAACAAGGGCTGTACTTTGCGCCGGACAACCAAGGGGTTGTAGACCTTGGCTGGCTGCAGGCAGGCGATACCGTTACGGTGAGCTGGCTACACAGCCAGCCAATAGAGATAGACCAGGCAGAGTTTGTGTGCTTGGATACTCAAAAAATGCCGGAGCTTGTGGCTTTTGCAAACAGCGGCAGTGGCGAGCTTAATATAAGCGATGGCCTTTTGGAGGGCAGCGTAACGGCCGAGGACGGGCGAGAGGTGCTGTATACCTCTATTGCATACGACGCAGGCTGGACGGCGGTTGTAAACGGCGAGCAGGTAGAGCCAATACGCTTTGCCGAAAATCTTTTGGCCGTGCCGCTACAAAGCGGAGAAAACATAATTCAGTTAAGATATCAAGCGCCGGGTAGCACCACAGGTATAGTAATAACGGTGGTGTGTGTGCTGGTTTTAGTAGGGCTTGCGGCCTACCCAGCGGCAAAAAAACGGTGGCCCGCGCTACCCGGCAGGGTTAAAGCAGGCGGTGGCGGCGCAGAGCCTGAAAAAGATGCGCAAGATAAAAAGGAGGGCTAACATGGCGGTGCTTATTATTGCCGAGGCAGGCGTGAACCATAATGGCGATTTAGAGATGGCAAAGCAGTTGGCCCTGCAGGCAAAGCAGGCAGGGGCGGATATTGTAAAGTATCAAACGGCGGTGCCACAGCTGGTGGTTAGTCGATTTGCAAAAAAAGCCGAGTATCAGATGAAAACCACAGGCGATGGCGAGAGCCAGCTGGAGATGATAAAGCGCCTGCACTTTGATTTTGATGCGCACAAAGAGCTGAAAAAATACTGCGATGAGATAGGTATTGTGTACCTGTCGGCGGCGTTTGATCTGCCAAGCCTAGACTTTTTAAAAGAGATGCGGCTACCGTATGTAAAGGTGCCGTCGGGTGAGATTACAAACCTGCCGTACCTTGAGCGCATAGCTACGTTTGGTGTGCCGATACTGCTTTCTACAGGTATGAGCACCCTGCCTGAAATAGAGGACGCATTGGCCGTGCTGGAAGATGGCGGCGCAGGCGAGGTTGTGCTTTTGCACTGCAACACGCAGTACCCAACGCCGTATGAAGACGCAAACCTTAGAGCCATGCTGGAGCTTGGCGAGGTGTTTGGCTTGCCGTTTGGATATTCTGACCATACCGAAGGCTGGGAGTGTGCTGTGGCGGCGGTGGCTATGGGCGCAGTGGTACTGGAAAAACACTTCACGCTAGACCAAGAGCTGCCAGGCCCCGACCATAAAGCCAGCCTAAACCCGCAGGAGTTGCAACAGCTGGTTGCGGCGGTGCGCAACTGCGAGGCGGCGCTGGGCAGTGGCCACAAACAGCCAAGCAAAAGCGAAGTGCCAAACATACAGGTGGCCCGCAAAAGCATTGTGGCGGCAAAAAGCATTAAAGCAGGCGAAGAGTTTACAGCGCAAAACATCACCACAAAGCGGCCTGCGGGCGGCATAAGCCCCATGCGATGGTACGATGTGCTGGGCAAAAAAGCCGTGCGAAGCTTTGAAGAAGACGAGCCAATAGAGCTGTAAAGTAAACCTGCAAAGGGGGAGGGCGTATGTATACCATTGCCGTAGTTACGGGTACAAGGGCCGAGTATGGTCTTTTGCGACCGGTGCTTTACAAAATACAGCAAAGTAGCATGAAAGCAGAGCTTTTGGTAACGGGCGCGCATCTTTCGCCAGAATACGGATACACCGTGCAGGAGATTGAAAACGACGGCTTTAACATAGCGGCAAAGCTGGATATTTTCACCGATGAGCATGGTAACAGCTGTGAGCAAACGGCCGAGCGCACACAGCGTGCGCTGCAGCTTTTTTTGCAGCAGCTGCAAAAAAAGCGCCCAGATGCCGTTATGCTACTGGGTGATAGGTACGAGGCATTTGCGGCGGGGCAGGCGGCGGCGCTTTTGAACATTCCGCTGGTGCACATAAGCGGCGGCGATGTAACAAACGGCGCCGATGACGACTGGTTTCGCCACTGTTTAACAAAGATGGCAAAACTGCATTTTCCGTCGTGCGAGGCCTACCGCAGGCGGCTGTTGCGCATGGGCGAGCTGCCAAGCTGTGTGTTTAATGTTGGCGCGCTGGGCGACGAAAACATACGCACCATGAAGCTACTTTCAAAAAGTGAGCTTGCGCCGCAGCTGCCTATTGATATAGAAAAGCCGTATGTGTTAATAACACTGCACCCCGAAACGCAGTCGGCAATGCCGCCAAAGCAGCAGGCGCAACAGCTTTTGCAGGCGCTTGAAAAAATGCCGCAGTACAGCTACCTGTTTACAGGCGCAAACGCCGATGCAGGCGGTAGCGAGATTAACAATGCCATAAGTGAGTTTTGCAAGGGCAGAGCCAATGCTGAAATGGTTATGTCGCTGGGGGTGTTGCGATATCTTTCGGCTATGAAATATGCGGCAATGGTGGTTGGAAATTCGTCCTCAGGCGTTGTGGAAACGCCGGCGCTTTGTGTACCCACGGTGGATATTGGCATGCGTCAGCAAGGTAGGGTAACCGGCGAAAATGTGATACACTGCGCCATGCAAAGCGAGGATATTTATAAAGCTATGCAAAAGGCGCAGGGCGATGGGTTTGCACAAAAAGCGAAAAGCGCTAAAAGCCCATACCAAGGCGGGGCCACTGCCGCAAGTATTGTGGAGATTACCGAGCGGGCGCTCGAGCAGGGCGCTTTAAACGGGCCAAAAATATTTTACGACGGAGAGGCAGCAACATGAAACTGCTAATTGTAGGGCTTGGTAGCATGGGCAAGCGCCGCGCCGCGCTGGCGGCAGGGCTTGGCCACTCGCTTGCAGGGGTAGACAGCGCCGCCGAGCGTAGGCAGCAGGCGCAACAGCTGGGAATAGAGCCGTATGAAACACTAAGCGAGGCTATAGCCGCAGGGGGGTACGACGCAGCGTTTGTGTGTACAGCGCCGCTTAGCCATGCCGCCATAACATTGCAGCTGCTTAAAGCGGGCATACCTGTTTTTAGCGAGCTCAACCTTGTGGCCGACGGTAGCAGCGAGATTATGGCTCTTGCAAAACAAAGCGGCACACCGCTATTTTTGAGCAACACCATGCTCTACCGTGGCGAGATAGAACACATTGGCAAAAGGGTGAAAGAATTTGCAAAACCTGTGAATTATATATATCATATAGGGCAGTATCTGCCCGACTGGCACCCATGGGAAAATTACAAAGACTTTTTTGTGGGCGACGCACGCACAGGCGGCATACGCGAGATTATGGCCATAGAGCTGCCGTGGCTTACTACTGTGTTTGGCGCGGCGGTACCGGTAGGGGTGCAAAAAGGTAGTATTAGTAGCTTGGAACTTGCCTATCCGGACAGCTGGTTTGTAATGTTACAGCACGAAAACAATGCAAAAGGTGTGCTGGCTATGGATGTTGTTAGCCCTAAAGCGGTGCGCAATTTTGAAGCGTATGGCGATGGTCTACACCTGTTTTGGGAGGGCAACCCCGCAGCGCTGTATGAATATGATGCGGATACAAAGCAAAAACAGCAGGTAAACACATATGGCCACTACCAGCAAGATTCGCGCTACAGCGATAATATAGTGGAAAACGCATATCTGGATGAGATGCTGAATTTTTTTGCAATGCTAAATGGCGAAGCGCAACCACGCTGGAGCTTTGAAAAAGACCAAAAGGTAATTGAGCTGATGGAAGCGATAGAGGCATATTAAGAGGGTGGCTATGGTAGAGCATAAAAAAGAGATAAGCGTGCTGTTTGTAGGGCTTGGCAGCATTGGCGCAAGGCATCTGCGCAACCTTAGCAAAACATGTGAAGAATTAGGCGTTAAACCGAAGGTTACGGCGCTACGCTCTTCGCAGACGCCGCTGGAGGAGCCGCTGGCAAAGCTTGTGCCCAGCGAGGTGCTGAGCCTTTCACAGGCCGAGCGGTTTGATGTGGCGTTTATAACAAACCCCACAAACCTGCACGCCGAAACAATAGAGCAGCTGGCAGGCAGGGTGGGCACATTTTTTATAGAAAAACCTATATTCGACCTGCCGCATCAAAGCCTTGAGCAGCTGGGGCTTGGGCCTGCGCAGAAAGCTTATGTGGCGGCGCCGATGAGATTTACCGCACTGTATGCGGCGCTAAAAAAACAGCTTGAGGGTGTGCAACCGTACTGTGCAAGGTGCATATGCTCAAGCTACCTGCCAGACTGGCGAAGCGGCGTGGATTATAGGCAGGTGTACTCGGCAAGCAGCAAGCAGGGTGGCGGCGTTGCGCTGGACCTTATACACGAGTGGGACTATATTACAGACCTTTTCGGTATGCCGCAAAAAAGTGTTATGTTGCGCGGTAAGTACTCGCATCTAGAGATAGATTCAGACGATTTAGCGGTGTATATTGCGCAGTATCCGCAGATGATATGCGAGCTGCACCTTGACTATTTTGGCAGGGAGTATCGCCGTAGCATAGAGCTGTTTTGCAAAGAGGGTAGCCTGCTTGCAGATTTTGGTAGCGGAGAGCTGGTACTGCCAAATGGCGAGGTGCAAAGCTACAGCGAAGATGCAAACCGCCGTTACGAGCGCGAGATGGAAAGCTTTTTGGCGTATGCGCTGGGGCAGAGCGATACATGCGTAAACACACCCCAAAATGCCCAAAGTGTTTTGCGCTTGGCGCTGGGGGAGAGCACAGTTTAGCACAAAATTTTACAATATACGCAAAATAAAATTTAAAGGGGCATTAAAACTTGCGAGAAAAGCTATTGTTTACAATATGCGGCCGTGCAGGCAGCAAAGGCTTTAAAAATAAAAATCTAAAAACCTTTTGCGGCAGGCCGCTTGCGCATTATTCAGTGGCTGTGGCAGAGATGTTTGCTCAAAAAATGCCAAATTTAGAGGTGGATATTGTTTTGAATACCGACAGCGAGCCGCTGCGTGAGCTGGTGTGTGGTGCGTACCCTAGGGTTGTGCACATTGAAAGGCCGGCAGAGCTGGCCGGCGACAGCGTGGCAAAGCTGGAGGTTTTTAAGCAGAGCTTGCAGGTGATGGAAAGCAAAAAAGGCTTTAGCTACGATTATTTAATGGATTTAGACATAACCAGCCCTATGCGTACATTGCAGGATGTTGTGGGCTGTTTTGAGATGTTGCAGGCACAGCAAGAGCTGGAGCTTGTGATGAGCGGGGTGAAAAGCCGCCGCAACCCATACATGAATATGGCACAGCGCAAGGAAGGTGCTGTGGGGCCTGTGGTGCAAACAAAATTTGTTGCAAGGCAGCAGACGCCGCAGTGTTATGACCTTAATGCGTCAATTTATGTGTTCAGAAGGCAGTTTTTAGCCGAGAATGCCTCGGGGATGATATGGGATGCAAGGTGCGATATATATGAGATGTTTGACACAGGAATATTAGACATTGACTCGGAGGAAGATTTTTTACTGCTAGAGGTAATTGCACAGCATCTTTATGCCACCATGCCACAGTTTGCGCAGGTGCGGGATGCAATTTAGTATAGCGACAAAATAACGTATATACGATTTAAACTTGTGTATAATTTATAAGGAGGGTGCAGGCGTGCAGTATGATGTTGTGGCTGTTGGGGAGTGTTTGGTGGACTGCGTTGTGCGCAGTGGAGCCGGCGCGGCTAAGCTGGAGATAGAGGGTAATGCCGGCGGTGCACCCGCAAATGTTTTGGCTATGGCTGCAAAATTAGGGCGTAAAGCCGCATTTATTAGTAAGGTGGGAAGCGACGCATTCGGTAGCTATTTGATGGATAGCGTGGCAAGCGCCGGGGTGGACACGCATGCGATGGTAAAGAGCAGTGCGCCTACCACCGTTGCAATGGTGGCGCTGGATGAAAGCGGTAACCGCTCGTTTGCATTTTATCGTAATGGTACGGCAGATGTGCTTTTAGAGCCAAAAGAAGTGGATATGCAATTGGTTTGCAGCAGTAAAATATTTCATTTTGGTTCGGTTTCGCTAACAGATGAGCCTGCACGCACCGCAACACTTATGGCGGCAAGCCGTGCGCGCGAGGCAGGCGTGAAGATATCGTTCGACCCGAACTATCGGCCGCTTTTATGGAAGGATGAAAAGGCGGCGCTGGTGGCTATGCATGAGGGAATGGCCATGGCAGATTTTGTGAAGGTGAGCGACGAAGAAGCCGAGATGCTAAGCGGCGAACAAGACCCACAAGAAGCCGGTAAAGCACTTATGGCACGCTACAACATGGATTTTTTAGCAGTGACGCTGGGGCCTAAAGGGTGCATAGGGTTTACAAAAAATGAATGTGTGGCCATGGCGAGTTACGATGTGAAAACGGTGGATACCACAGGTGCGGGCGATGCGTTTTGGGGTGCGGTGTTGCATCGCTTGCTGCAAAGCGAGCTGAGCAAAATGAGCAAGCAGCAGCTGGAAGAGCTGCTTATGTACGGTAATGCGGCGGGCTCTTGCGCAACAATAGGCTACGGGGCTATTGCGCCGCAGCCAAGCGATGAGGAAATTCGCAGCTGCATGGCAAAGGCTGAATTTTTGTGCTAGTGTGGCCGAGCGCAAGGCATGCAAAAGAAAAGGCTGCCACATCCTTTTGGGATGTAGCAGCCTTTTGCGGGTTGGGTTAGCATTTGGCGCACAGCGTGCGCTTGAGGATGCGGTTCCTCGCTGTAATACATACATGGCAGTAATAGCTTGCCCGATGAGGCAATACCCCCCGCAAGGCAGCGTACACACGCTAGCCTTCTTGTAAAATATATACGTCAGAGATAAGTGGAACTTTAGCACTGCGCATACAGCGCACAGAAGATATGTGAGGCAAACGCATGAACTACGGGCTTTATATACATATTCCTTACTGCAAAAGCAGGTGTGCGTACTGCGATTTTTATTCGCAGGGGGGCTTTGGTGAGGTGCCTTTGCAGTATGTGCAGGCGCTGGTGCGCTCGTTTAATGTACATGCGCCAAAAGATGCACAAGGGCGTATAATTGGGCCGCAGACGGTGTATTTTGGGGGCGGCACGCCCAGCCTGCTGAAGGCAGGGCAGGTGGAGGCGATATTGCAGGCGGTGCAACCGCAAATAGGCGCCGAAATAACACTTGAGGTAAACCCTGAAAATGTTGATTATGCATATTTTGTCGATTTACAAAAATGCGGAGTGAATAGAATTTCGGTGGGGGTGCAGAGCGGGTGCGAGCAGAGCCTACGCACACTGGGCCGCAGGCATACAGCACAGCAGGCGGTGCAGGCGTTGAGAGATGCACAAAAGGCAGGGTTTAGCAATATATCCGGAGATATAATGATAGCGCTGCCGAACTACTCAAATGGTGAGTTCGACAAGACGCTGAAGCTGCTGGGAGATGAAGGGGCGGTGCATATATCGGCGTATTTGCTAAAGCTGGAAGAACATACACCAATGGGTATGGCGCCGCCAGTGGGCATGCCAAATGCTGATGCAACGGCAGATTTTTACCTATATGCTGTGCAGCAGCTGCGCTGGCAGGGGTTTGCGCAGTATGAGATTTCAAATTTTGCAAAAGCGGGATATCAAAGCCGGCACAATCTTTTGTATTGGCGGCTGGGCAGCTGGCTTGGGCTTGGGCCTGGGGCGCACTCCTGCATGGGCGGGGTGCGATTTGCGTTTGAGCCATTGGTAGAGCAGTTTGAGCAGGGCGTGCCGCCGAAGCTGCACGGAGAGGTGACGGCACAGGACTATATAATGATGGGATTACGGCTGGCAGAGGGGTTCAGCGAAGAGGAGCTGAAGTGCAGGTTTGGTGCGCAGTTGACGCAAAATCAAAAGGAAATTTTGCATAGTTTATGTGGTGTGGGATATGCTAGCAAGACAGAAGATGGATGGGCCTTAACCAAAGAGGGAATGCTGATGCAAAATGCAATATTGGTACGGCTATTTGGGTGAAATAGGGCATTATTCACAAAATAATGTAGAGCAGAAGGATTTATGAGGAGATAAGTGGCTGAGAGGCCGGGCGGAAATTTACTGTGTAAAGTTGCAATGTATTTGTTGACGGTTAATTATTGAGAGATTTTGGATTGTGGAAAAGCGAATTTGTTACCGCGAGGTAAGAGAGAAAAGCTGAAGATAGCCAAAAGTGTTGTTTGCAGGTGGTGAGGGGCACTTTAGCTAACTTAGGATAGAGGAATTATGGTTTTGCGCATTGATACGAAAAATATGTGTTGCAAAGTGTACGAGGGAGGAGCAGTATTTTTTGTGGAGGGATGTGTGTGCGATTGCCTGCGGTGAGGGTGCGCGGGGCGTGGATATGCAGATGGTGTGGGAAATTATGGAAATTTGGGCAAAATAAGCGACTGAACGTAGTAAAGTAGCCTGCGGGGTATGCTGGGCGGCTCTTGAAGAGATGCGTGGATTGTGATATCCTTATACAGATATAGATGTATTATCTATTATATGGTTGCGCCATGGCAGTGCGGGTTTGATATAAGTTAGGCCATTGGCGGCAATTGCATTAGAAAAAGGGCGATGAGCGGAGGAAAATTTTGGCTAAGTTTAAGTTTTTGGAGACCGAGGTGCCCGGCATTGTGGTTGTGGAGCCAACACGATTTGCGGACAAGCGCGGGTTTTTTATGGAGACATGGCGGCAGGATGAGTTTGCCGCAGCAGGTATAGACGAGAGATTTGTGCAGGACAACCACAGCAAAAGCGGGCGTGGGGTGCTGCGCGGTTTACATTTTCAAAAGGAAAATACACAGGCAAAGCTTGTGCGGGTTATTTCGGGCAGGGTGTTTGACATTGGGGTGGACATTAGGCCTAACAGCCCGTTTTTTGGTAGGTGGGCCGGCGTGGAACTGAACGAAGAAAACGGCAAGCAGCTTTTTGTGCCGGCAGGGTTTGCGCATGGTTTTTTAGTGCTGAGCGACGAGGCAGAGTTTGTGTATAAATGTAGCGACTACTACAACCCGGCCGCCGAGGGGGGCCTGCCGTGGAACGACCCAGACATAGGCGTTAGGTGGCCTGACGCCGGCGTGCCGCCGCAGCTGAGTGAAAAGGACGCTGTGTGGAAGCCGCTGGCAGAGCAAAGCTTTGAGTTTTTTGAAAGGTGGTACACCAGTTGATTCGATACCTAAGGGCGACTATGCGTGTGTTTTTGCACTATATGCCGCTTTTGCAGAACCTTGTGAACCGCGATATTAAGGTGAAATACAGGCGCAGCACGCTGGGGCTTGCGTGGAGCGTTTTGAACCCGCTTTTGATGATGGGGGTAATGTCGCTTATATTCGGAGTGCTGTACCAGAACATACTGGGCAACCAGCTACCGATTGTTCCTGCAACGGGTGAGCCGCCTGCGTTTATGGTGTATGTTTTAACGGGGCAGCTTATGTTTAGCTTTTTTAACGACGCTACCACCCAGGCGATGGACTCGGTGATGGGCGGCGCGGCGCTTATTAAAAAGGTATATATCCCTAAATATATATTCCCGCTGCAAAAGGTGATTTTTTGCCTTGTGAATACTGTGTTTGCAATGGTGTCGCTTGTTTTGGTGATTTTGCTTACAGGCACATATGTGAATGCGTGGGTGCTTTTGGCGCCGCTGGTGCTGGTGTTTTTGTTTGGGTTTAACCTTGGGGTTGGGCTTATTTTGTCGGCGTTGGTAGTATTTTTGCGAGATATTAAACATTTGTATAGTGTGTTTGTGTTGGCGCTTACGTACATGACACCGATATTCTACCCCGAGGCGATTTTTGGCGGCAACCGTGTGCTGGAAACTATTGTGCGCTTAAACCCAATTTACTGGTATGTGTCACTGTTTCGTCAGCTGGTGATTTATGGCAGTGCGCCTACCCTAACGCAGTGGGGTGTGCCGATTTTGTGCGCGGGTGTTGCGCTGGTGATAGGGCTGTTGGTGTTTAGAAAATCGCAAGATAATTTTATTTTGTATATATAAAAAGCAAGGGGGCTGCAGGTTTTGGATATTACCGTGCAGTACGTTGAGAATAACAGCCTGCCTATGGTGGAGCTGCAGCATGTGTCGCGCCGTTTTAACATGGCCAAAGAAAAGGTGGACAGCCTAAAAGAGCTGGTGCTACGCAAGTTAAAAGGTACGCTGCATTTTGAAGAGTTTTTTGCGCTGCAGGATGTGAGCCTGCGGGTGGAAAAAGGCGATGTTTACGGCCTGCTTGGGCTTAACGGCTCGGGTAAATCGACACTGCTTAAAATTATTGCCGGGGTTATGAAGCCCTCGGCAGGGCAGTGCTATGTGAGAGGCAGTGTGGCGCCGCTGATAGAGCTGGGCGCAGGGTTTGATATTGACCTTACCGGCAGGGAGAATATATTTCTTAACGGCACGGTGCTTGGGATGAACCCGAAGTATATTGAGGAAAAGTTTGAGGAGATTGTAGAGTTTTCGGAGCTGCGCGAGTTTTTGGACGTGGCGGTGAAAAACTATTCCTCGGGTATGGTGGCGAGGCTGGCGTTTTCGGTGGCTACCATTATGAAGCCGGATATACTTATATGCGATGAGATTTTGAGCGTGGGCGACTTTTTGTTTCAGCAAAAGTGCGAGGCGAGAATGCGGGAGCTGATGAGTGGCGGCACAACCGTACTTTTGGTGAGCCACTCGATAGACCAAATAGAGCGCATGTGCAACAAGGCGGCGTGGCTGAGCCATGGGCGTGTTATGGCTCAGGGCGACTGCGCCGGCGTGTGCAACGAATACAAAGAAAATGCTCGAGCGGGAGAGCTGGGAGAATCGTGAGCGGAGAAGACATGAAACCAGACCATAGCACAGGCGCGGACTCGCTTAGCAAGGCGGTGCGCAGAAATCTTTCGAGTGAGCGCATAAAGCTGCTGTACGAGCGAGGGCGAACTACGCTGCGCGAGCGCGGGGCGCAGGCGCTTTGGCGTGAGGTTGCATTTAGGTTTAACCTTGCAACCCGCGGGCAGACGTGGTGGTACAGAGCGGATGTACCACTGCGCAGGGAGATTTTGGCGCAGAGGGAAAGCCAGCCGAAAGACGGGCCGCTGGTGAGCGTTTTGGTGCCATTATACAACACACCATCTGTGTTTTTAAAGCAGATGGTGCGTAGCGTTTTGGCGCAAAGTTATGAGCGGTTTGAGCTTGTTTTAGCCGATGGCAGCGACGAGGCACACGCTTATGTGGGCGAGGTAGCGCAGCGGTTTGCAAAGCGGGATGACAGGGTGCGGTACATAAAGCTTGCACAAAATAAAGGCATTAGCGGCAACACAAACGCGGCTATTGAGCAGAGCTGTGGCGGATGGATTGTGTTATTGGACCATGACGATGTGCTACAGCCTAACGCTTTATATGAGGTAGTGCGGCACGCAGGCGAGGCCGAGCTTATATATTCGGACGAGATAGTGCTGGACAGCCGCCTGAAAAAGCTGTGGAAGTATCATTTTAAAGGTGGGTACGGGCCGGACACGCTAAGAGGGTGCAACTATATTACGCATCTGTGTGCTTTTTCGAGAGAGCTATTGCAGCGGAGCGGGGCGCAGGTTTACGCCGAGTTTGACGGAGCGCAGGACTATGACCTGATATTGCGGCTGACAGAGCAGGCAAAAGCGGTGAAGCACATACCCAAGGTGCTGTATTTTTGGCGGCGGCACGAGCAGTCGACCACGGTGGGCATAGAGCAAAAGCCAAAAGCCGAGCAGGCGGGGCGGCTTGCGCTGCAAAGCCATATAGACCGCATTGGGCTTAAGGGCGTAGCGCAGGGGCGGCCGGGACACCCCGGAACCTACCACATACGCTATGACATAGAGAAAAAACCGCTTGTGAGCGTGATAATTCCAAGCAGTGACCATATTGATGAGCTGGAGTGTTGTCTGAACTCCATATACGAAAAATCCGGCTGGGACGAGCTGGAAGTGATGGTGGTGGACAACAACTCAAAAGACGCGGCAACGCCACTTTACTACAAGCAGGCACGGCAGATGTACCCAGGGCTACGCATTGTGAAGTATGAGGGGGCCTTTAACTATTCGGCCATTAACAACTTTGCGGCAAAGCTTGCGAAGGGTGAGCATCTGTTACTGCTGAACAATGACATAGAGCTTTTGAGTGAGGGGTTTGTGCGGGAGATGCTAAGCTACAGCCAGCGCGAAGACGTTGGGGCTGTGGGGGCTATGCTTTACTACCCTGATGATACGGTGCAACATGCCGGGCTTATTTTGGGAATTGGCGGTACGGCCGGCGTGAGCCACAAAGGCCACAAGCGGGGCGATGGCGGCGATATGTATAGGCTGGCTACAGTGCAGAACGTTAGCGCTGTGACCGGAGCGGCGCTGATGGTGAAAGCCGCACTATATGAAAAGCTGGGCGGCCTAGACGAGCAGGCTTTTGGCGTGGCGTTTAACGATGTGGATTTTTGCCTTAGATTGCGGCGGGCGGGGTATTTAAATGTGTTTACACCGTTTGCGCAGGCGTATCATTATGAGAGCAAGAGCCGAGGGTATGACACCGAGGGCGAAAAGAAGGTAAGGTTTGACAGGGAAGCGGCGGCGTTTAAACAGCGATGGGCAGAAGAGCTGAGCCGTGGCGATGAATATTACAACCCGCATTTTACGCTGAAGACCGAAAATTTTGGGTATAGGTAGTGAGAGAGAAGTGTAGCGGCGGCTTTGCGCCAGATGAGCGAAAAGAACAACGGGAACGGGAATGTTACAGATAAACGAGAGGGGGCCTTGCGGTGGCAGGCGAGCATAACGAGCAACAATTAAAAAAGAAGCGTAGCCGTCAGCTACGGGCTTACTTTGGCGAGATAGTGCAAAAAGAGGGACTTTTTGCGGCCTTGCGGCGCACTGTGAAGTATGTGCAGCGGCGGTATGGCAGAAAGCGGGGAAGGTTTTTGCCAAGCAGTGCAGAGCTGGAGCGTCAGCGTACGGCTGATGTTACCGGATGGCCGCTTTTGTCGGTGTGTGTGCCTGTGTACAACGTGAGCAGGCAGTTTTTTTTGGAGATGGTGGAGTCGGTAGTGCAGCAGAGCTACCAAAACTGGGAGCTGTGCATGGTGAATGCAAGCGACGACGACGCTGTGGGCGTGGATGAAGTGATGGAAAAATATGCGCAGGATGAGCGTATATTGTGCGAAAAAATAGAGAATGCGGGTATATCGGAAAATACAAACAAGGCAGCTGCCATGGCGAGCGGGCAGTATCTTTTGTTTTTAGACCATGATGATATCTTGAGCCCGAATGCGCTTTTTGAGATGGCACAGCGTATTGCGCAAACAGAGGCTGAATTTTTGTACAGCGACGAGGCGCTGTTTGAAAGTGACATACGCGCTACGTCTACCGTGGGGCATTTTAAGCCGGATTACTCGCCGCAGTATCTATTGAATGTGAACTATATTGCGCATCTTGCGGCGGTGCGCAAGGATGTGTTTAACAAGGTGGGCGGGTTTTGCGCTGAGTTTGACGGCGCGCAAGACCACGAGCTGTATCTGCGGGTGCTGGAGCATACCGGCGGCGCAGAGCACATTAAAAAAGTATTGTACTATTGGCGCCAGCACGCGCAAAGCACCAGCACCGGTGTGGAGGCAAAGCCGTATGTGACGCAGGCGGCAAGGGCTGCTATTGCCGAGCATTTAAAGCGCATAGCTGTGCGAGGCGAAGTGCAGGACGGCAGGTTTGCCAGCACATATAAGGTGAACTACGGCATAAAAGGACGGCCGACCGTGTCGATTGTGATACCGAGCTGTGAGCATGTGGCCGACCTTGACAGGTGCATTAGCTCGATATATGCAAATACCCACTACAAGCATTTTGAGGTGCTGGTGGTGGAAAATAACTCTAAAATGGTGGAGACGTTTAAGTATTATCAAGAGCTTACCGAAACCTACCCCAGCTGCAAGGTGCTTGTGTATGAGGGGGATGGCAGTTTTAATTTTTCTAAAATTTGTAATTTTGGGCGCAAGGCCGCTGCGGGCGAATATGTGCTGTTTTTGAACAACGACACCGAGGTGATTAACGGCGAGTGGCTGGGCGAGATGCTACAGCTGTGTCAGCTGGAGGGTGTGGGTGTGGTGGGGGCGATGCTTTACTACCCCGACGATACCGTACAGCATGCAGGGGTGGTTACAGGGCTTGGCGGATATGCAGGGCATAGCCACAAGTATGCACAGCGTGGCAAAAGCGGATACATGTTTAGGCAGGCCTGCGTGCAGGAGCTTAGCGCTGTTACCGGTGCGTGCATGATGGTGAAGCGGCGGGTGTTTGACGAGGTGCGAGGCTTTGGCGAGGATTTTGCGGTGGCGTATAATGATGTGGATTTGTGCCTTCGGGTGAGGGCTAAGGGGTATTCGGTGGTGTTTACGCCGTATGCCGAGCTGTATCATTATGAGAGCAAAAGCCGAGGCAGTGATGAAGAAGGCGCGGCAAAAGCAAGATTTAAAAGCGAGCAAGAGCTACTTTTAGAGCGGTATGGCGAGCGGCTGACAAACGACCCATACTACAGCCCTTATTTGACGCTGGATAGAGAGGACTTTACCGAAAATGATGTATTGCCACAGGAGTAAATAGGAGGTAGCATATAGTGCTGTGCCGTGTGGAGATGGCGAGTAATGAGCAGATTTTTGGGCGTTTTTAAATAAGAAAGTGGATAAAAAATCCGCCGAGACATTTGTCTTGGCGGATTTTTTGTTTGGGGGTAATGGGTGCGTTGGGGGGGTAGGTGCTTTCAGAGGTACGACAGTTTTGGGAAGGGTGGCTATATGGCTAATGATGTATTAAAGTAGGGGGTGGCGGTGTAATGGGGTGGCATAAGACAAATAAAAAGCGCCCTAAAAGGGCGCTGGTGGGCGGTGTGGAAAATAGGGCAGGTGGGTGCGCATGAGGGGTTATTCGTCGAGTTTTAAAACGGCGGTGAACGCTTCGCTCGGAACCTCGACGCTGCCTATCTGGCGCATCTTCTTTTTGCCCTCTTTTTGTTTTTCGAGCAGTTTTTTCTTACGGGTAATATCGCCGCCATAGCACTTGGCCAGCACGTCTTTACGAGCGGCACGAACGGTTTCGCGTGCGATGATTTTGCCACCGATAGCCGCCTGAATGGGTACCTCGAACAGTTGGCGAGGGATGTTGTCTTTTAGTTTTTCGCAAAGGCGGCGCCCGCGGGCATAGGCCTTGTCTTTATGCACAATAAACGATAGTGCGTCTACCACGCTGCCGTTTAGCATTATGTCCAGCTTGACGAGGTTGCTTTGGGCGTAGCCTTTTAGCTCGTAGTCGTAGCTGGCGTAGCCACGGCTGCGGCTTTTTACGGCGTCGAAAAAGTCGTACACAATCTCGCCTAGCGGTAGCTCGTAGTGTAAATCCACACGGGTTTTATCGAGGTATTTCATGTCTTTCATAATGCCGCGGCGCTCTTGGCAGAGCTCCATTAAGCTACCCACATATTCATTAGGGGTGTAGATGTGAGCCTCTACCATTGGCTCTTCAGCCAGCCGAATTCGGGCGGGGTCGGGATAGTTTGTGGGGTTTTCTACGGCTATCTCGGTGCCGTCGGTAAGCGTGAAGTGGTACTCTACGCTGGGGGCGGTTGTAACAAGGTCTAGGTCGAACTCGCGTTCTAGGCGCTCGATGATGATTTCGAGGTGCAAAAGCCCTAAAAAGCCACAGCGGAAGCCAAAGCCGAGCGCAACGCTGGTTTCGGGCTGGAATGAGAGGCTGGCGTCGTTGAGCTGTAGTTTATCGAGCGCGTCTTGCAAATCGGGGTATTTGGCGCCGTCGGCAGGATAGATGCCGCAGAACACCATGGGAATTACACTGCGGTAGCCCTCTAGCGGGTCTGCGGCAGGGGCAGCCGAGGGGGTTACTGTGTCGCCAACACGGGTGTCGCGCACGTTTTTTATGCTGGCGGTAAAGTAGCCTACCTCGCCTGCGGAAAGCTGCTCTACCGGCGCAAGGTTGAGTGCGCTCATCTGCCCTACCTCTACCACATGAAACTCTGTGCCGGTGGACATAAGGCGTATATTATCGCCTGCACGCAGTGTACCTGAAAATACGCGGATGTACACTATAACGCCCCTGTAGCTGTCGTAGGACGAGTCGAATATAAGGCACTGCAGTGGTGCTTCGGCGTCGCCTTTGGGGGCGGGAATATTTTGCACAATGCTGTGTAGCACCTCTTGAATGCCCAGGCCTGCCTTGGCGCTGATGCGAGGGGCGTCTTCGGCAGGAAGGCCGATAACGTCTTCTATTTCGGTTATGACCCGCTCCGGCTCGGCGCTGGGAAGATCCATTTTGTTAAGCACGGGCACAATTTCGAGGTTGTGCTCTATGGCAAGGTAGGTGTTTGCCAGAGTTTGTGCCTCTACGCCCTGGGTGGCGTCTACCACCAGCACTGCACCCTCGCAGGCGGCCAGCGAGCGGCTGACCTCGTAGTTGAAGTCTACGTGGCCGGGGGTGTCTATGAGATTAAGCTGGTATTTTGTGCCGTCGTCTGCTGTGTAGTCCAGCGTGACGGCGCGGGCTTTGATGGTTATGCCGCGCTCGCGCTCTAGCTCCATGTTATCGAGTAGCTGGGCGCTCATGAGGCGCTCGTCTACGCTTTTGGTGGCTTCCAGCAGGCGGTCGGCCAGGGTGGATTTGCCGTGGTCTATATGCGCTATGATGCAAAAATTGCGGATGTTTTGTTGTGACAAAAAAAGAACCTCCTGATTTTGGGGGTGTTTTGATGGATGGTGCAAACCCCATGGATAATTAGGTGGGTATATCTAAAAAATTATAACACAAACCTGCGCCGCTGAAAAGTGCGAGAGGGTGAGAAGGGGGGGTAGCGGTGCCGAGTAGTTTAAGGGTGTGCGGGGTAGGGCGAGCAGAGCGGGAAAGGGCAGTAAAGAAAAGGACAGATAGGGCAAGGCAGGTGTGGGTAGAGAAAGAATGACTATGGGTGGGTTGCAAAAGCTGGAGCAAAGCAGAGTATTATAAAGAAAAATGAAGTAATTGGGAATAAAGCAAGGGTGCGTGGTGGGGGAGGCTTTGTCGGCAGGGGCGAGAGAGGGAGCAGGCGGGGAACGAGAGTTGACCCAAGAAAAGAAGGTTTGATACAATAATAGAGGTTTAGTATGTCTTGGCGGTGTTAGAAAAAAGCCAAGCCAAGCGGCGCAGGGGAGAACATAATTGCTTATATGCGCTGTGCAGTGAAAAGGAGCTATATGCAAAAGCAACTGGAAAATATGCGCCGAAGGCTTGGTGCAGTGCCAAAAATTGTTTGGATAGGCGCAGTGGGACTGGCTGTAGCGGTGGCGGCGATAGCGCTGCTGACGCTGGATATTGTTACGGTAGCAGACTCGCGCGGGGAGCGCAGGGTTGTGCTGACGGGCGAAGAAGACGCGTATGCTATAGTGCAGATGGTTGGGCTGAGCCTTGCAGACGACGATACGGTGGAGTATATTAGAACATCGCCGAGCGCGGCAGAGGTTTTTATTGAAAGAGCGTTTGAGGTGGATGTGCATGTGGACGGCGGCACGCTTAGCACCAGAATAGCAAGCGGAACTGTGGCAGATGCATTACAGCAAGCGGGGGTGAGCCTTAGCGGCGAAGACTATGTTGAACCACCGCTTGAAGAAAGCTTGCAAGAGGGCGACGCAGTGGTGGTATATCGTGTGACCTATGTGGACGAGGTGCGCGAGCAAGAGTTAACGCCGGAGCAGATAGAGCAGCTTTTGCAGCAGCTGCCACAAGAGTTACACTTTACCCAAAGCTATAATAATTTGTACGATGTAACGTATAGGGACACGCTGGTGGACGGGCTTGTGGTAGAAAGCGAAGTAGCGCAGGTTGTGCCGAGGATAACGCCTAGGCCGCAAGACTCGTACCTTATTACACCAGGGGTGCCTACCTCGCGCATTATAGGTTTTGACGACATTGAGATGGGCCCCGACGGCAGGCCGCTTGACTATGAGTATATAATGCAGAATGCTATATGCACGGCGTATTCGTCGTCTGGGGGTATGGGTTCTTCGGGGCTGGGGCTTTACTGTGGCACGGTGGCGGTGAACCCGAATGTGATACCGTATGGCACACGCATGTATATTACGGCGGCCGATAACAGCTTTGTGTATGGATTTGCAATTGCTACCGACACAGGCATTGCGCTTATGGAGGGAATTATAGATTTAGATTTGTATTTTGAAACAAATGACGAGTGCCTTGTGTTTGGAAAAAAAGAGCTGATGGTGTATATTTTACCTACCGCCGAAGAATAATTAAAAAAAGCAGCTGCGAGTTGAAAAGCAGCTGCTTTTTTTTGTGCGAAAATGCGCGGCGCCGCACACACCGCACAGAGGCGGAAACATAGATAAAATAAGGGAAAACGGGGGTGATTTCTATTGCAATTGGCTGTGTAAAGGGGTACAATTTACTTGCGGTATAATGCCGGGCAAATATATGGGATGGACGCACCGAGGAGGCAGGATGGCAAAGCTGTTTAGCATGAAAGCGGACACCGATATTTATAATTTTAAACGTGGCACACACTACGACTGCTGGAAGTTTTTGGGCTCGCATTTTTGCGAGACGGCAGGGCAGAAGGGGGTGCTGTTTCGCGTGTGGGCGCCGAATGCGCATGCGGTTAGCGTTGTGGGCGACTTTAACAGGTGGCTACCCGGGGCGCACCCGATGGTGAATGTGGCAAAAACAGGTGTGTGGCAGTGTTTTATAGCAGGAATGCAGGAGTACGACATATACAAATATTGTGTTACAAACTGTGATGACGAGATGGTGTTTAAGGCAGACCCGTATGCTTTTCATGCCGAGACTCGCCCGGCTAACTGCAGCAAGGTATATGAGCTGGATGGATTTAAGTGGACCGACGAGCGCTGGCAGCGCCAAAAGCAAAAAGAAAAGCCTATGGAGCTGCCGCTGAACATATATGAGCTGCATGCCGGTAGTTGGAAGCTACATAGCGACGGCAACCCCTACAGCTACAGGGATTTGGCCGATATACTACTGCCGTATGTGTGTGAGATGGGATATACGCACATTGAGATGATGCCGATAACCGAATACCCGTTTGATGGTAGCTGGGGGTATCAGGTAACGGGGTATTTTGCGCCTACCAGTAGGTTTGGTACGCCGCACGATTTTATGTATTTTGTGGATAGGTGCCATGCCGCCGGTGTTGGCGTGATTTTGGACTGGGTGCCGGCGCACTTCCCTAAAGATGAGTTTGGGCTGTATAGGTTTGACGGTACAAGGTGCTATGAAGACTCAAACCCTATTAGGGGCGAGCACCTTGAGTGGGGCACGATGGTGTTTGATTACGGCAAGCCCGAGGTGCAGTGTTTTTTGATTTCCAGTGCGCTTTTTTGGCTGGAGATGTACCATATTGACGGGCTACGGCTGGACGCTGTGGCCAGCATGCTTTACCTAAACTACAACCGTGCCGACGGGCACTGGCAGCCAAATACATACGGTGGAATGGAAAATCTTGAGGCGATAGACCTTTTGCGCAAGCTAAACACGGCGGCGTTTAAGCGAAAGCCCGGTACGCTGATGATTGCAGAAGAGAGTACGGCTTGGCCGCTTGTGTCGGCGCCTGTGTATAACGGGGGGCTTGGCTTTAACTTTAAGTGGAACATGGGCTGGATGAACGACATGCTGGAGTATGTGAGCATCGACCCGCTTTTTAGAGAGGGTAGCCACGGCAAGGTGACGTTTAGTTTTCTTTATGCGTTTTCAGAACATTTTGTGCTGCCGATAAGCCACGACGAGGTGGTACACGGCAAAAAAAGCATGATAGAAAAGATGCCGGGCAGTTACGAGCAGAAGTTTGCCGGAATGCGTGCGTTTTTTGGGTATATGATGGGGCACCCAGGCAAAAAGCTTACGTTTATGGGCCAAGAGTTTGGGCAGTTTGCTGAGTGGAGCGAAGCAAAAGAGCTGGACTGGGGGCTGCTGGAGTACGAGAGCCATTGCGGGTTACAGCGCTGGAGCCGTGAGCTAAACAGTTTTTATAAAAAGACGCCGGCGTTGTGGCAGCTGGACAGCTCTTGGGACGGATTTAGGTGGATTGTGGCTGATGACAACATGCAGAACGTGGTGGTGTTTATCAGGCAGGACGCGCAGCAAAATGCTGTTGTGGTGTGTTGTAATTTTGCGCCTGTTTTGCGGGAGGATTATCGCTTTGGAGTGCCTGTGGCAGGGCAGTATAGTGAGATACTTAGCAGTGATGCAAAGCAGTTTGGCGGTGGTGGAATTACAAACGGCAAGCTGCGCAGTGTGAAGGGCGAGATGCACGGGTTTGAGCAGTATGTAAGCGCAAGCCTACCGCCGCTTTCGGCATGTTTTTTTAAGGTGCCGAAAAAGAGGGCGAAGCCTGCTGCGAAAAAAAGCTTGGCAGAGCCTAAAAAGAAAAGCGGTAGCAATGCAGGCCGCTAAAATATACGTATGTAAGGCAGGCGCAAGCTTTGGGGAGTGCGGTGAGAGGCTGAGCCTTGGTGTGTGATGAAGAGGGTTTATATTGCTGTGGATAGATAAAACGGGTGTATGAGGAGGCGCTATATGAAAGAATGTGTGGCTATGCTGCTTGCGGGCGGGCAAGGCTCGCGATTGCAGGCGCTTACGCGCACGCTGGCAAAACCGGCGGTGCCGTTTGGCGGAAAGTATCGCATTATTGATTTTCCATTATCTAACTGCGTGAACTCGGGTATTGATACTGTGGGGATACTAACGCAGTATCAGCCGCTTGTGCTTAATGATTATATTGGTAACGGCCAGCCGTGGGATTTGGACAGGCTTTACGGTGGGGTACACATACTGCCGCCATACCAAAAGGCTACAAAAAGCGACTGGTATAAAGGAACGGCCAACGCTATATATCAAAACATAAATTTTATAGAGCGTTACAAGCCCGGATATGTGCTGATTTTGTCGGGGGATCATGTATATAGAATGGACTACGACAAGATGCTGGCGCACCATAAAAAAACAAAGGCCGAGTGCACCATTGCGGTATTGGAAGTACCGAAAGAGGAGACAAGCCGATTTGGCATTATGACAACCGACGACAAAGGGCGGGTTGTGCAGTTTGAAGAGAAGCCAAAGAATGCGAGCTCTAATTTGGCGTCGATGGGTGTGTATATATTTACATGGAGCAAGCTGAGAGAGTATCTGGAGCGGGATGAGGCGAACGAGGACTCGAGCCATGATTTTGGCGGGGATATTATACCAAACCTGCTTTCTGACAAGCGCAAGGTGTATGCGTACCCGTTTGAAGGATACTGGAAAGATGTGGGAACTATAGGCAGCTTATGGGAAGCAAACATGGACCTTTTAGACCCAAAGCAGCGGCTGGATATATGGGACCAAAACTGGAAGATTTATTCACGCACCAACGCTGTGCCACCGCACTGCGTGAGCGAGCAGGCGTATGTGGAGAACTCTATAGTTACCGAGGGGTGCTATGTGGAGGGCGTTTTGGACGCGGCGGTGCTGTTTAGCGGCGTGACGGTGGGCGAGGGCGCTGTTGTGCGAGACTCGATTTTGATGCCGGGGGCTGTTGTGATGCCTGGGGCGCAGGTTAATTATGCTATTGTGGCTGAAAATGCCGTGGTGGGTAAAGACGCAGTTGTGGGCGCACGACCCGAGCACATGGAAAACATGGAGCTTTGGGGTATTGCAGTGGTGGCAGAGGGTGTGGAGATTGCGCCCGGGGCTGTAGTAGCGCCAAAAACAGTGGTGGAAGCAGATGTGAAAAGGGGGCGTAAAGCATGATAAACACAGACGCCTTGGGGATAATTTTCCCCAACATGCACGACGCTAATCTGCCGGAGCTTGTGAAGGTGCGAACCATGGGCTCGCTACCGTTTGCGGGGCGATACAGAATGATTGATTTTTGCTTGTCGGGTATGGCGGCGGCAGGCATGAAAAGCATAGGCGTAATTACCCATAAAAACTACCAAAGCCTTATGGACCATTTGGGCAACGGGCGTGAGTGGGATTTGTCGTCTAAGCGTGGCGGGCTTGTACTTTTTCCGCCGAATTCAAGGCAGGATAGCGAGCTGTATAGCAGTAGAATAGAGGCGCTTTTGTCTGTGCTGGAGTATCTGCAGGCGCGCAGGGAAGAGCTTGTGGTAATGAGTGACTGCGATGTAGCGCTTAACATAGATTATCGCGACCTTTTGGCAAAGCACCGTGCGGCAAAGGCCGAGGTGACGGTGGTGTACTGTAACAGGCAAGCGGGCAAGGGCGTGCGTGCTGATAATTTTGCGTTACAACTGGATGAGCGAGGCAGGGTGTGCGACATACGGGTGGGCGAGTATAAAAAAGGTGCACACAACTATGCTGTGAATGTGTTTGTGATGGCGCGTGAGCGGCTGGTGAATATGTTGCGTGAGGCGGCCGTGCAGGGCGCTGGAGATTTTGTGCGAGATTTTTTGGCCAAAAACCTTGAAAAACGACGGGTGTATGGCTATGAGTTTACTGGATACAGTGCGCATATATGTGACATGCAGAGCTATTTTGAAGAGAATCTGCGGCTGTGTAACAATGAAAACCTGAAAGCTTTGTTTGTGCCGCAGCGGCCGATATACACAAAAGTGCGCGACGAGGCGCCTGTGCGCTATGCCATAGGGGCGAAGGTGGGAGGCAGCCTTATAGCAGATGGGTGTATTATTGAGGGCGAGGTTGTGAACAGCGTATTGTTTCGTGGAGTGCGGGTGGGCAAAGGAAGCAGTGTGAAAAACTGTGTGCTGATGCAGGGTACCGAGATTGGCCCGCAGGCTACGATGGAAAATGTGATTACCGACAAAAACGTGCAGATTGGTGCGGGGCAGTTTTTGCACGGGGCGGCGAGCTTTCCTGTGTTTATAGGAAAAGGCGTTAGCGTATTGTAGGCAGCAAGGCGCAAAGCCAAAGCTGCAGGGAGCTTTGGCTAATTTTGAAGGGCGGTGTGGAGGTTTGAAAATTCTTTTTGCGGCAAGTGAGGCGCACCCGTTTTTTGCGTCGGGGGGGCTGGGCGATGTGGCAGGTAGCCTGCCTGCGGCTTTGCGTAAAAACAAAGCGGCGGTGCGGGTAGTGCTACCGTTATACGGGCAGATGCAGGCGCAGTGGCGCCAGCAGCTTAAATATATTACGAATTTTTCGGTGCCGCTGGGCTGGCGCAACCAGTATTGTGGACTTTTTGAGCTGGTGCACGGCGGTGTGACCTATTATTTTTTGGACAACGAGTACTACTTTAAGAGGCAAGGCATATATGGGTTTTATGACGATGGCGAGCGGTTTGCGTTTTTTTCAAGGGCTATTTTAGAGGCGCTGAACCACATGAGCTACAGCCCCGACATTATACACTGCAACGACTGGCAAACAGCGCTTGTGCCGGTGTATCTTAACATGTTTTACAGGCATATTGAAAAATTTAGCCAGACAAAGGCGATATTTACGATACATAATATTCAGTATCAGGGCAAGTACGGTAGGGAGATACTGGAGGAGACCATTGGGGTGTCGAGAAATGCGGCACACATTGTGGAATATGACGGCACAGTGAACTATATGAAGGGTGCTATTGAGGCGGCAGACAGGGTGAGCACCGTGTCGCCAAGTTATGCAGAGGAGATACTGGACCCGTGGTATGCGTATGGACTGCACGATTTTTTGAGGGAAAAACAGTATAAGTTGTGCGGTATTTTGAACGGGATAGACATAGAGGAGTACAACCCCGCAACCGATCCGAGCATTGCGCAGAACTATACCGCCGCCACCGCTGAAGAGGGTAAACTTGCTTGCAAAGCCGACCTTAGAGCGGAGTTTGGCCTGGCGCAGGGGGAGGGGCCTATTGTTGGGATGGTAGGCAGAATGGTGGCCGCAAAAGGCATAGAGCTGGTGCGCCACATGGCGGGGACGATTTTGGATAGTGGTATGCAGCTGGTTGTGCTGGGCACGGGCGAGGCGGAGTATGAAGAGTTTTTTAAACATCTTGGCCAAGCAAGGGCAGGCGAAGTTGGCGTGCATATTGGGTTTGTGCCACAGCTGGCGCGCAAGATATATGCCGGAAGCGATATGTTTTTGATGCCAAGTTGTACCGAGCCGTGCGGTCTTGCGCAGATGGTTGCGCTGAGGTATGGCACTGTGCCTATAGTTAGGCAGACCGGAGGGCTGAAAGACACGATAGTGGATTCGGGAGATTCGTTGGGTAACGGGTTTACGTTTGCCACGGTGAACGCATACGACATGCTTACCGCGCTTAACAGGGCAAACGAGGGCTTTGCAAATAAAGAGGGCTGGGGCATACTGCGCCGCAGGGCTATGGAATGTGATTTTAGCTGGGAGACCTCGGCAAAGCAATATGTGAAGATGTATAAAGAAGTGCAAAAGCTTTGGTAGGAAAAGCCGGAAATAAAAAGTCCTCACAGCGTATGCTGTGAGGACTTTTGCATGGTATTTTAAAATGTGAAAATAGGGCTTATGGGCAGATGAAATTAGAGCTTATTCACTGTATAGGATAATGTGAACTGCAAATTTGATTGGTTGCTTTGCCTGTGGCAAGAGCAATAGCGCTTAACTAAGCATAAATAATCGTAGTGAACACAAAGATTATTTATAGTGGCGACAAAGCTTACAGTGACAGGGTGATTTTGCGGCCGCTGGGGCGGTAGGAGGTGTACTTAATGCCGACCATGTCGAACATCTTTTTGCTGGCAATGGTTGCCTCGGACTCGGCATATTTGTCGGAGAGGTACACAACCTCGGTGATGCCACTTTGAATAATGGCTTTGGCGCATTCGTTGCAGGGAAAAAGCGTGGAGTAAAGCTTGGCACCACGCAGGCTTATGCCATCGCAGTTTAAAATGGCGTTTAGCTCGGCATGGCAAACATACATGTATTTTGTTTCAAGCGGGGCGCCTTCGCGGCCCCATGGCATGGAGTCGTCCATGCAGCCGGTGGGCATGCCGTTGTAGCCCAGTGATAAAATTTTGTTCTCTTTGCTTACAATACAAGCGCCAACCTGTGTGCCATTATCTTTAGAGCGCTCGGCGCTAAGCAGTGCTATGCCCATAAAATATTCGGCCCAAGAAATATAACTTTCGCGTTTCATGATATGTGCCTCCCCGCAGCTTTGAAGTAAAGTTTGTTTACTATTATACAATACAGCGAGCGCTTCCACAAGAAGAGCAAAAAAAGTAAAGAGAGTCTTGGCGACTCTCTTTACTTTTGAGGGGTTGGGAAAGTACAAATTAAGCGTATCTGTGATACAGCCATATTCTACAGCGGGCGACTGTGTTTGTCAACTGTGAAATAGTGTGTTTTATTAATTATATTATTTACTTGGTGCAAAAAATATAATATAATTAATAAAATGCATGGAAATTACTTTATAATATTAAAATTTTAGCATGAGTGTTGGGAGAACGGCTTAATTTTGTTAGATATTTCACAAGGCAGAGCAGAGGAGAGGGCATGGACGAGATTGACAGCAAGATAATAATGTTATTACGAGAAAACGCAAGGATGACCGTGAAGGAGATAGCGCAGCGGGTTGCGCTGAGCTCGCCAGCGGTGTCGGAGCGGATAAAGCGCATGGAGAAGAGCGGTATAATTGAGGGGTACAGCGTGCGGGTGGCACCGAGGCTTACAAAAAACGATATTAGGGCAATTATATCTATATATGTGCCGCCTGAGGGGCGAGAAGAGCTTATGCGCATGCTACAGAGCGAGGAGGCTGTTAGAGAATGTTTTCAGGTGACGGGAACATTTAGCCATATGGTGCTGGTGCAGTGCAGTGACATTGCGGCACTGGACACATTATTGAACAGTTTGCAGGCGATGGGGCAAACAAACACGCAGATTATTCTTTCGTCTATGAACAGGGCGCAGAAAACGTGAGGGTTGTGTGTAGTTGTTGCGGTAGGGGAGTATTCGTGATAAAATTAAGCGTGAATTACCGAAAGTGACAGCGGGCAAAATGTTAGGAGCTAAGCTGCTGCAGGGCGATACGCAAGCTATAGAGTGCATAAGTTGAAAAATAAACCGAGATTTATATAGATTTGGCTATGACAGTAGGTGGCCGGATTTTTGAATAATAGAAACCGAAATAACAAGTAAATTTTGGAGGTTTGAGCATGAAAAAGATAGCAATGTTATTATGTGTAGTGCTTTTGGTGGGCGTTGTTGCGGGATGTAGCGAGAGCAGCGCAACAGGCTCTGAAAGCGATTACAAAGCTGTGATAGAAGCCGCGCGCCCGGCAGAGCTGAACGAGATACCGAATTTTGAGGTGGTGAATGGGCCGGAGTCGGAAATGTATGAGCTGGTGTTTAGCGAGACGTTTGGCTTTGTGGCAGAGGACATGCAAAGGTATGCCATTAGCGTAAGCATGGTGAACACCCAGGCGTATGGCGTGGCTATTGTGCTACCGGCAGAGGGCAAGCAACAGGCTGTGATTGACCAGATGAATGCGTTTGTAGAGATGCAAAAGCAGGCGATGGAGAACTACTTGATAGACCAGTATGAGATTGCCGCTGCGGCTATTGTGCAAACAATGCCTACCGGCGAGGTGATAATGGTGATGTGCGAAGACGCCGAGAGCGTTTTGGCGGCGATAGAAGAGGGCCTATAGCAGGCAGAGTGGGATTTTTTGAAGTGCTTATACGGGGATGCATAGACGTAGAAAAAAATAAACAGCTGAGCAATTGGCCGTTTTGATAAAAAGGAGTGTGTTGATGTTGGCTACAGTTGAGAATTATGCGGTATATACTTTGGCTACAAAAGGCGGAAAGATGCTGGAAGTGGGAGAGTTTAGCAAGGAAAATGGCGGCAGTGTGCGTATATGGGATGAGGCCGGCGGAACAACCCAGCAGTGGCAGTTTGAAAAGGTAGTGGACGACTGCTATAAGATTATAAATGTATTTTCGGGCAAGGCGCTGGACGTGGCAATGCAGGGCACCGAAAACGGCACCTGGGTGCATCAGTGGGACTATATTGGTGCAGACAGCCAGTTGTGGCAGATAAAAAAAGCCGCTCGAGGGTACTGCAAGATAGTGTCGAGGCTATCGGGCAAGTGCCTTGACCTTGTGGACCTTGGTACTGTGGGCGGCACACCTGTGCAAATTTGGGAAGATGCCAAAGGCGACAGCCAGCTGTGGAAATTACAACCGGTGAAGGAGTTGCCTGCCAAAAGAGCAGCAGCAAAAAAACCTGCCGCTAAAAAGCTTGTGGCAAAAAAGGCAGCGGCAAAGCCCGCTGCTAAAAAAGCTGCGGCAAAGCCCACGGCTAAAAAACCTGCCACAAAAAAGGCAACCGAAAAGTAAAGAGTCCAAAAAAGCAGTGGCGGTATGCCACTGCTTTTTTATGTGAAATAGGCAGTTAATTTGTGCGGCGGGGCTTTGCCTTAAGGGCGCACATAAGGTATAATATTTGCGGAGAAATAGCCAAGCCCATATAACTCCTAACCCGTTTTCTAACAAATGTGTGAGCCTTCTATCGGCGTAAAAGCCTTTTGTAAGGCAGTAAGCATTACTGCAAGGCTTTTCCTTGCTATAAAGC
>CAYJEW010000014.1:0-14098 GCA_964369525.1 uncultured Oscillospiraceae bacterium
CTGTAAGCGCTGCGCCGTCAGCACCAAACAGGTACCACGCCGCCCCCTCGCTGTACTCGCCAATAACGGCCGCACCGCTTGCAGCGTCAAACATGTATTTTTTGCCGTTAATTGTCTGCCAGCCGCTTTCGCGTACGGCTGTTTGTAGGTTGAAGTAGTAGTGCGCGCCCTCTAAAGATTGCAGGCCTGTGAGTGCGTAGCCGTCGCCTCCGAGGTAGTAGCTGGCACCATCGGCCACATGCCAGCCGGATATTGCCTTGCCGTTTGTGTCAAAGAAGTATAGCCGGCCTTCAATGGTGTGGCGACCTGTTTGGCGCACGCCGTTGGCCGCAAAGTAATATAGGCCGTCGGTGTCTTCGCCGCCGCTTATCTGCTGTAGGCCTGTGTATGCCTTGCCGTCGGCGCCAAGGTAGCACATGCCATCTGTGCTTTGCCGCCACTGCGACAAAAGCGCCGCGTCGCCTTCGCCTTCAAAGCAGTAGGTTGCGCCGTCCACAGTGAACCAGCCCTGCTGGCGGATACCGCCAATGTTAAAATAATATGTTTTGCCCTCAAGTTGTAGTAGGCCTGAAACCGCCTTGCCATCTTCGCCAAGGTATACCTCGCCATCTGTGTGGGTTGCTAGGGTGTTCACAACAGCACTACCGTTTTCACCATCAAATAGATAGCGCCCTTCGGCCATGTCTTGCCAGCCGGTAAGCTGAACACCTGTATCGGAAAAACCGTATACCTTGCCGTCGGAAAGCTGATGCACCCCAACAAGTGCATAGGCGTCACTGTCGTCAAAATAGTACATGTAGGTTAGCGGTGTGGCGGCTGCGGCAGTACGCATAAGCGCCTCAGGCTGTGGCTGGTTTGTATCTTCGGGGGTTTGAGAAACCTCGTGCCAGCCTGTTAGCGCGGCGCCACGCTCGCCCGCAAAGTAGTATACCTTGCCCTCAACAATAAGCAGCCCTGTTTGAACAGCTCCTGTTGCAGGGTCGAAGTAATATTTTTTGCCGTCGTCCAGCGTTTGCAGTGAAGTGAGCGCAGGGCCTTGCGAGCTGTAATAATATTCCACGCTAGGGTCGTTTTCGTCTTGAATCCAGCCTGTTTGTGCCTTGCCGCTTTCATCATCGAAGTTGTAGTACCTGCCGTCTATCTCCTGACGGCCCAGTAGCATCTCGCCTGTTGTTTCATCAAAACCATACAGGCTACCGTCTATTGCAACAGCGCCAGTGGCATATACGCCGCTGGGCAACATGTATTTTGTACCCTCCCAGTAGCCCTGCGGCTGTGGAGTTTCAGGGGTTGGCTCGGCAGGTTGCACCGCTACACTCTGCGACGACGACGAAGCGCCGCCCGATGATGTATTTTGTTGTAGGTGGCCTTGGGAGTTAAAGGTGTAATCTCTGCCGTTTATGGTTTGCTCGCCCACAAGGGCATAGCCGTCTTCGCCAAAGTAGTAGGTTTTGCCGTCTAGCTCTGCCCAGCCAATGGCCGCGCGGCCGTTTGTTGGGTTAAAGTAGTAGATGTTGCCGTCAATGGTGTGCCACTCTTGCTGGCGCACACCGTCTTGATCGAAATAGTATAGCTGGTTGCCAATTTCGGCAAGACCCACCACAAGCTCGCCATCGGGGCCGTAGCAGTAGGTTTCGCCGTCTATTGTTTGCCATTCGTAGCCGCTGTTTTCTTCAAGCTGTTCTATCAGCTTGCCGTCACTGCCGAATGTATAAGACTCGCCCTCTATCTCGTGGGTGCCCACCATCGCATAGCCGTCTTGGCCAAAATAATATGTTTCGCCATCGGCATCGGTGTACCAGCCTCTGGCGGCGGCGCCTGTTGTGGGCTCGAAATAATAAACATTGCCGTCTATTGTTTGCCATCCGGTTTGGCGGGTGCCGTCTTCTGCATAATAGTAGGTGTTGTCTCCATCTGTGTGCAGGCCTGCCAAAGGCGCAGAAGAATCCGCCCCTGCGTTGCCGCTCGACGAGGTGAACACAACCACCCCAACCACCACAGCACAGAGCGCTATAATTACAGCACCAGAAATTAAAGCTATTTTTTTATTCATAAAGAAACACCTCTCAAGTAAAACGCATTTATATCGGCTATATTGGCCGCTCTGTAGCCAATGGCTTGCCGCACGGCCAAAGAATTGATGGTATATAAAATATAATTTAGATATTATACAAAAATTGCGCGTTATCGTAAAAAAACCGCTAATACCCTATTGTGATTTCATATTTTTGAATATATAGTAGTATTATAACAGTTATGCGTGGAATTTTCAATATATTTCCTGCATTTTCTTTCTTTTTGTCACCTTTACGGACGTTTTCAGGAAAACTGCATTATAACGTCTACACGTTATAAATTGCCTTAAGGGTGCATTTAGTGCCGTTTTGCAGGCTGATGGCAGCGGGTGTTGATTTTTCACTCTGCAAATAAGTGAAATTTTAAGTAAAATCGGCATGTTGAGTTTGTGGAACGGCCTGATTTTTTAACATTGTGTGAATTTTAACTCAAAAATTTATATTGCGATAATGCGTTTATTATTTATTTGTTAAGTATTTTACTTTTACAGCATTTTTTAATGATATTTCGATATATTCATATTTTTTCATGTTGCAACGTAATTAACACCTTGTGCTATGACAACGCCATGCTGTATAATAGGCTGTAGCGGTTGTATGTTTATGGTTTTATGGTTATAATATACGCTAGCAACCAAAGGGGGTACTGCAACATGAATTCTTTCCACGAGGGGGTAAAACCCGGTGGTTTAACCACGTCTGCAGAGATTCGTATACTTTTATGCTATATAATCGATAGCGCAGCCACACCTGTGAGCCTACAGCAGCTCCAAGCGTCGCTTTTGGGGCAAGACCTAGTAAACTATTTTGCACTGGCCGACAGCCTTGCCCAGCTAAAAGAACAAGGGCATATAAGCGGAGGCAATAAGGGGTATTCCATTACCGATAGCGGGCATACTATTGCCGAAACGCTTGCACATGATGTACCTAAATCCGTGCGTGACACCGCAATAAACGCAGTTATTACAGCGCAGCAGCACGCAGCCAAAGCCGCAAGCAACCACAGCGAGCTTATTAAAGCTGATAACGGCGGCTACTGGGTTAATTGTTCTATTAATGATGCAGACGATAGCCTGTTTAAGATGGATTTATTTATGCCCAGTGAGCTTTCGGCAGAGGCTGCAAGTGATTATTTTACCAGCCGTGGGGACGTGGTGTATAAAATGGTACTCTCCTGCCTCACCGGCAACAAAGAATTGCTGCAAAATGCACTGGAAGAGTTTGAGGCTGCAAAATAGTTTAATTTCGCAAAATAAATATTTAGTGAAACAGTTTACTGCTCTACCCCTATTTTTTATTATTCGTGCTGAATCTTTTACTGTTTATTTTAAAGTAGCTTATAGCATTTAATCCCCCGATATACGAACCCATACTTAAAAAGCTGTTAATCTGTTGACAATGGACATCGATATGGAGATTGTACAGCGTGCGGGATAACTTAAAATTATAATAAAAAAACAGCCATGCACGCGCATGGCTGTTTTTACGTTGCTATATAAAACATTGTTTGTGTAATGCAGGTTATGCTATTAATTTGTGTGGCTATCCACATCTTTCGGGGCGCTCCCCTCTCGCACACCGCTGCCACGAAACACTTTTGCCACCGTTTGAAAGAATATCTTTAGGTCTAGGCTGAAGGTGAGGTTTTGTACATAATAGCCGTCCAGCGCGGCTTTTTCGGGTATTGGTAGCTCGTCTCGGCCGTGTATCTGCGAGTAGCCCGTTAGCCCTGGGCGCACAGCATTAGCGCCATATTGGTCGCGCTGTTGTACAAGGTCTTCTTGGTTCCACAGTGCCGGGCGAGGGCCTATAATGCTCATCTGTCCTACAAGTATGTTGAACACCTGCGGCAGTTCATCTAGGCTATATTTGCGCAAAAAACTACCCAGCTTTGTAATTTTATCATTTGGGTTGCCTAGAAGATGGGTTGGTACATCTTTTGGGGTGTCGGCACGCATGGTACGCAGTTTTATAATGGGAAACAGCGTTTTACCCCGCCCTACTCGCTTTTGAACGAAGAACACAGGGCCTGAAGAGTCTACCTTTATGCAAACAGCCAACACCAAAAAAACAGGCAGCAAAACAACGCTGCCTATCAATGACAGTATGAAATCGATACAACGCTTTACCACCGCAACATACATGGTACGCTATACCTCACTCGCATAAAAGTGGTTGATGATTGAAGGTTGGTACAATATCTACAAGAGCCTGGATCAGATTTTCTTTGTTGTTGGAATACGCAATATCTTTAAGGGTTTGTATATGGTCAAGAAATGTGTTTTTATTGATGCGTATAGGCGTGCCTATGAATATTTTTTGGTTGTCGGTATGGCGCAGGCCCTCGTCGTCCATCAGGAGTTCTTCAAACAGTTTTTCACCAGGGCGCAGGCCCGTGAAGATGATATCTATCTCTTCATACGGTATAAAGCCCGCTAGTTTTATCAGGTTTTCGGCTAGGTCTAAAATACGCACCGGCTGGCCCATATCCAGCACAAAAATCTCGCCGCCTCTTGCCATGGCGCCGGCCTCCAGCACAAGGCTTACCGCTTCGGTGATGGTCATAAAATATCGCTCTATGTCTGGGTGGGTAACTGTTAGTGGGCCGCCTGCGGCAATTTGTTCTTTAAACAGCGGTAGCACCGAGCCGTTTGTGCCAAGCACATTGCCAAACCTAACGGCTGCAAAGGTGGTGGCGCTTTTTTGGGCCATGGCCTGAACTATCATCTCGCAAACACGCTTGGTGGCACCCATGATGTTTGTGGGGTTCACGGCTTTGTCGGTAGATACCAGCACAAACTCCGCCACACCGTATTTATCGGCCGCCGTTGCTACATTATATGTGCCGCAGATGTTGTTTTTTACAGCTTCTTCGGGGCAGTCTTCCATAAGCGGCACATGTTTATGCGCCGCGGCATGGAACACCACCTCTGGGCGCACCCGCTCAAACAGTGCATTCATCTTGCGCTCGTCGCGCACCGAACATATCTCTATTGTAAGATTTAGCTGGGATTGATAGGTGCGTAGCAACTCTTGCTGAATGGCATATGCACTATTTTCGTAAATATCTACCACGACTAACCGTTTAGGGTTATACTGCGCAATCTGTCGGCACAGCTCTGAGCCTATCGAGCCGCCGCCACCTGTTACCATAACTACCCTATCTGCCAAAAGTGTGCTGGAAAGGTTGCTTAGCTGAACGGTGTCGCGCCCAAGCAAATCTTCCACACGCACATCTCGAATACGGCTGGTGAGGTCTCCGCCGTCGCTCATAATTTGGCGTAAATCCGGCAGTATTCGCATATTGCATTTGGTCTTTGAGCAGTATTTTAATATTCGTTGTCTGCTTTCATCGGTGAGCGAGGGTATGGCTAAAATAATAGTGTCTATCTCGCACTGGGTTGCAAGCTCTGGAATATTCTCGGTGGTGCCCATTATCTCTACGCCCATAATATAGCGCCCAACCTTGGCAGGCGAGTCGTCTACCATGCAGATGATATTCATGTCTCTGTCGGGGTTGCGGTTTTGCTCGTGTAGTAATGTGGCCGCAGCTTCCCCCGCCCCTATTACCATTACGCGCCGCCTACGGCTACCTGTGTTCTGCAGTTTGGTATTGCGAAACATTCGATATGTAAGCCTTGAATATAGCGAAACCGATGTGGCAAACAGTGCGCTTAGCAAAAATACCGATATAGGCACCTTGCGCTCGTTGAATATAATAAGCGAAACCAAAAAGAACGCGCCCATTGCCACAACACACGCAACCACCAAGCGGAAAAACTCTACAATTTCGGCATAGCGCCAAAGGCTGTCGTACATACCAAGCATGTAGAAGGTAATAAGAAAACAGCACATAAAGAAAAAGCAACTTGCGATTAGCGTGGGGTAATACACGGCTAGCTGCACCCTACCTTGAACCATAATCCAAGGTATTACGTATGCAGTAATAGCCACCAGCGCGTCAAATATTATTAAAATCTGTTTTCTGTACCTGCTAAGCACACCGCCAACAGTGTTTGGCATTATATCACCTATATATAAAAAATTACGATATCGCCCGTATGAAATAATTTTAACTAGCTGTTAGGCATTAGCCTTTGTTTTACAGAGGGTTAATCTGGCACAAAATCTACATGCCCTTGTGCAATATCTACCCCTACTACCTTCACGCGCATATCGCCGCCTACCCGCCAGCGGGTGTTTGTTACAGGGTCTGTTAGGCTAACTCCTTCTTGGAGTTCCAGCCTATAGTCAGACAATGTGTGTACCGGCACAAGGCCCTCTACAGTGTTTGGAAGTACCACATACAAGCCATAGTTTGTGACCGACATGATAATACCGCTGTAGCTTTGGCCAATGCGTGGCTTCATGTATTCTGCGGCATAGCATGCGTCGCAACTGCGCTCTATCTGTACAGCTTGCTGTTCGCAAGATGTGGAGATGGATGAGCTTTGCTGGGCATATGTTTCGTATTTTCTGTGTATCTTTTCAGCTTTAGTTCCCGATATAGCATCGCTTAAAATTCTGTGAATTGCAAGGTCCGGATAGCGGCGTATTGGGGAGGTAAAATGGGCGTAGTCTTGCAGCGCTAGGCCGTAGTGGCCTTTAGGCTGTGGCTCGTATACAGCTTTTGCCATGCTACGCAGCACCATTTGGTGCACAGGTATCTCAAGCGGTGTACCACGGGTGGACGACAGTATCTCGCCCAGCTCGGCCTGGCTTGGAAGTTCGCTTTTGAAGTTGTATGCAACGCCGAGTGCATCTAAAATATCTTTTAACATATCTACCCTTTTGGATGAGGGCTTGTCGTGCACACGGTATACAAACGGCATGGAGCGCTTGCGAGCAAAGTTTGCGGCTGAGTTGTTGGCCAGCAGCATAAACTCTTCAATAAGCCGCTCTGCCTCGCCTCGTACACGTTTTTTAATATCTATACAGATGCCCTGCTCGTCCATCTTCATCTCGGGCTCGGAACTTTCAATCTCAAAGCTTCCTCGTTGTTTACGAAGTATAGCCAGCTTTTGGTATATCTCGTACATTACATCAATGCCGTCTAGCACCTGCTTGTATTTTTCGAGCAGCTCAGGGCCTGCTGTTTTGCCGATAATTTGGTTTACTTCGCTGTATACGCCTTTTACACAGCTACAGATAACCGCCTTTTTAAACTGGTAATTGGTAACATTTGCCTGTTCGTCCAGTTGCATAATGCAGGAAAATGCTAGGCGGTCTTCGTTTGGGTTTAGGCTACAGATGCCATTGGAAAGCGAGCGTGGTAGCATTGGCACAACGCTATCGGCATAATATATGGAGGTGCCGCGCTTCATGGCTTCAGCGTCCAGCGCTGTTTGCGGTTTTACGTAGTGGGACACATCGGCTATATGAACGCTTAGCTCATACCCATTTGGGGTTTTCTTTGCGTATATTGCGTCGTCTATGTCTTTGGTAGAGGCTGCGTCTATTGTGAAAATAGGTAGGTCACGTAGGTCTAGGCGGCCTTGCAGCTGCTCGCTTATGGGCTGTGCCGCTACGGCTTTTCCCTCTAGCTTTACCTCTTCGGGGAAGGTTTTTTCAATGCCTGCGGCAAACAAAATAGCCTTTGCGCACTGCTGGGCAGAATCTACCGAGCCAAAGCGCTGTACAACACCTACCCTAAAATCGGAGTAATGCACCGCCCGCTGGAGCACCTGCACCGCCACAAGCTCGCCCTCTTTGGCGCCCATATTGGCGCTACGCTTTACAGGCATGTAATGGTCTGGTGCGTTGTCGGGCACAAGCACAAGCCTACCCTGTAACAACTTGAGACGACCTACCAAGGAATTGTGTGGGCGCACTATGGCTACAATGCGTCCCTCGCGGCTATCAGCCACCCGCGGGTTTGCCGAAAGTACCACCTTTACCTCGTCTTTTGGTAGCGCGCCTTGCAGGCCTCGGGCCGGAATGAATATATCTCCCTCAGGGTGGCTGACAAACGCAAACGAGCGCCCAAGCTTTGCCACAACGCCCTGCACATACTCCGGCTGTTGTACGCCGCGCAATGAATACACGCCTTTTTTACCAACAATTTGCTTGTTGTCGCGCAGTTCTTTTACGGCTCTTGCAAGCTTTTTACGATCGGTACCAAGTTTGCGCATAAGCTGTTTTTCGCTTAAAGGCCCGCCTTGTAATTGCAATAAAATTTTATCGTGTAATGCCACTTTGTTAGCTCCTTTATGTTGCTATACATAAGCAAACCGCCACAAAACGCGCTTGCCAACGGCCGGTTGCGCCTTCCGTTGTACAAACCCACGCTTTGCGGCGACGGTTGTTTTAGCAGGTATATTTTGCATGTGCCAGCGTGCAAGCTTGCACGATTAGGTACCCATTACGCTAAACACGTTAACCACAAGCACCAAAACAAAAAACACAATAGCTGCTATGCGGGTAGCCTTCGCCTGACGCATCTCTTTAGAGTGGGCACGAGTTTCGTTAGACATCATTTCGGTGCCGGTGATAACACCTGATAGGCCTTGGCCTTTCGAGTCTTGCGATAGCACCATGAGTATAATAACTAAGCTTGCCAGTGCCATAAGCACTCCGGCAATAATTTCCATAATGGTCATGAATAAACCCCTTTTCAGTTGTAATTACAAGAAAGATTGTATCACAGCATAGCATAAAAATCAACCAAAGGTTCGGGCATTGGCGCCCAAACCTTACTGTAGCGATATCTGCTCTACAATATCGTCGGCACGCAGTAATGCCCCCATGGCAGGCAGGCTACGCACTCGGAAGCGGTGTGGGTCGCGTAGTTCGAGGCTGGCTGCCGATTTAACGGTGGTAACACGCTGGCCTTTTTTGAGCGTAATCACATTGATGCCCGCAGTGTTTTTGGTGGTTTTTTGTGATATTTGCGCTGTATTTACCAGTAGCATACGCCCTGCCGAGGTTTCGATTGAAAGCTCTTCTTCCGCAGTAAACGAAGAGAGCCACGCTAGCTGAGCTTTGTCGCTAAACGCATTGATTAATTTTTTGCGGTTTTGCTTTGTGGCATAGCTTTGTAGCGGAACTTTTGCCCCCTTGCCGTTTTGAAACAAAAACAGCATAAAGCCGCTGTAGTCATCGGTGAGCACCATGTGCACAGGTACTTCGCCTTCGTCCATTGCAAGGCGCACAGGCAGATACTCGCCTATCACGCTTGCTTTGCCGTCTTCAAAATCACCCACGCGGCACTTATATACCTGATGCTGATTTGTAAAAAACAGTGCTTCTGCGGTGTTGTGGCTTTCAATTACCGTCACAACCTCATCGCCCTCTTTAAGCTTTTGTTCGCCGCTCATACGCAGCGACGCCGGCGTGATTTTTTTGAAGTAGCCGTCTTTTGTAACAAACACTGTGACGGGATAGTCTGGCAGGGTTTCTACAAGCGGTGCAATATCTTCTTGCGGTAGGTTGTATATTATCTCGCTACGGCGCTCTTGGCCATAGGTTTTTGCCACATGCTCCAGCTCATTAATGATAATTTTACGCACCTGCGCAGAACTTTTTAATATGCCTTCCAGCTTTTGAATATCACTTTTAAGGCCTTCTATCTCTTGGGTGCGTTTTAGAATGTACTCACGGTTTAGGTTGCGTAGGCGAATTTCGGCTACATACTCGGCCTGCAGTTTGTCGATGCCAAAGCCTATCATTAGGTTTGGTATAACTTCGGCGTCGGCCTCGGTTTCACGCACTATTTTGATTGCTTTGTCGATGTCTAGCAGTATGGCGGCAAGGCCTTGCATGAGGTGCAGCCGTTTGCGCTTACCGGCAAGCTCGAAGCTAACCCGTCTGCGTACGCATTCCACACGGAATGCCACCCATTCTTCCAGTATCTGCCGCACACCAAGCACACGAGGCATGCCCCCTACCAGTAGGTTGAAGTTGGCAGAAAAACCGTCTTGCAATGGTGTGATACGGTAGAGTTTTGACATTAGCAGTTCAGGGTCTTGCCCACGTTTTAGGTCTAGCGTTAGGCGCAGGCCGTTAAGGTCGGTTTCGTCGCGCATGTCGCTAATTTCTTTAATGCGACCTTCCTTAACGTGGTCGGATATTCTGTCGATAATAGCTTCGACAGTTGTTGTTGGAGGAATTTGGGTAATCTCTATACGATTGCCATCTTTTTCATATTGCCATTTGGCGCGCACCTTTATACTGCCACGGCCAGTGGTATATATGGAGTTTATCTCGGCTTGGTTGTATATAATTGTACCGCCGCCCACAAAGTCCGGCGCTGGCATGGTGGACTGTATATCGTGGTTTTCGTCGCGCATAAATGCGATGGTGGTTTCGCACAGTTCTTGAAGGTTAAACGAGCAGATGTTTGATGCCATACCAACCGCAATACCTAAGGTGTTGTTTGCAAGTATCGCGGGAAATGTTACCGGAAGTAGTGTTGGCTCGGTGGTGGTGGCGTCGTAGTTTGGCACAAAATCTACGGTTTCTTTATCAATATCGCCAAAAAGCTCTTCGCATATGCTTTCGAGCCTTGCCTCTGTGTATCGGTGGGCGGCATAAGCCATATCGCGGCTGTATGCCTTGCCAAAGTTACCTTTAGAGTCTACATACGGCACAAGCAGGCTCTCGTTACTGCGTGCCATACGCACCATGGTTTCGTATATTGCGCTGTCGCCGTGGGGGTTTAGGTGCATAGTAGCGCCCACAATATTTGCACTTTTTGTGCGGTTACCACGTAGTAAACCCATGTCGTACATGGTGTACAGCAGTTTGCGGTGCGAGGGTTTAAAGCCGTCTATCTCAGGCAACGCGCGCGAAACAATAACGCTCATGGCATATGGCATATAGTTTTGTTCCAGCGTTTGGGTAATGCTGGTTTCCACCACCACACCCGCGCCGGGTATCTCTACAGCTTCCCCCAGCTGAGGGCGCTGTACCGCTGCCTTTTTAGGTTGTTTCTTCTTGGCCAAGACGGATGCTCCTAATCTGTTGTTATGTTTTTTCTGCCTAGTGCTGTGCGTTTGTTTTGGTTGTATTCACATTATATTGCGGCATGTTATTATGTTTTACGACACATCCAGCTCGTCTAAATATTCATAACCATGGTTTGCAATATGCTCTTTTCGGCCTTGCAGATTATCGCCCAAAAGAAGGTCGAACATGGCTTGGGTGCGCTCGGTTTCTTCGGCGGTAACCTTTACAAGGCGGCGGCTTTCGGGGTTCATTGTGGTTAGCCACATCATCTCGGGGTCGTTTTCGCCAAGGCCTTTGCTACGCTGTAAACTTGGCTTTTTGCCATCACTAATTTTTGCCAGCACTTCGGCTTTTTCGCCTTCGCTATAGGCAAAATATGTTTTGTCTTTTGTGCCAATCTCGTAAAGAGGGGTTTCGGCTATGTATATGTATCCCTCGTGGATAAGGGTTGGCACAAGGCGGTAAATCATGGTTAAAATAAGGGTGCGGATTTGAAAGCCGTCTACGTCGGCATCGGTGCAGATGATGATTTTATTCCAGCGCAGTGAGTTGATATCGAACGTGGCTAGGTCTTTTCTTATCTTGCTTCCACCAAGCTCTACTCCGCAGCCCAGTACCTTAATAAGGTCTGTAATAATCTCGCTTTTAAAGATTTTGTTGTAATCTGCCTTTAGGCAGTTGAGTATCTTACCGCGCACCGGCATGATGGCCTGATATTCAGCATTTCGGCTGGTTTTAACAGCACCCAGGGCGCTATCGCCCTCTACTATATATAGCTCGCGCTCGCTGGGGTCTTTAGAGCGGCAGTCGACAAATTTTTGTACACGGTTAGCCATGTCCATCTGGGTGGAGATGGTTTTTTTAAGGCTTTGGCGGGTTTTTTCGGCATGCTCGCGGCTTTGCTTGTTTACCAGCACCTGCTGGGCAATTTTTTGTGCTTCATCAGGCTTTTCGATGAAGTAAATTTCAATGTTCTTTTTGAGAAATTCGGTCATTGCTTGGGTTATGAAGCGGTTGGTTATGGCTTTTTTGGTTTGGTTTTCGTAGCTTGTGATGGTGGAAAAAGAGGATGAGATGTACACAAGGCAGTCTTGCACATCGGTGAAGGTGATTCGGCTTTCATCCTTTTTATACATGTTTTTTTGACGCAGGTATGCATCAATTTGGTTTACAAATGCGGTTTTTACAGCACGCTCGGGGCTACCGCCGTGTTCTAGAAAGCTGGAGTTGTGGGAGTATTCCAGCAGCTGTACTTTATTGGAAAAGCAAAACGCCGCATTCATAAGTACCTTGTACTCCGGGCGGTCCTCACGGTCTCGGCCGGTGGCGTTGCCTGTGATGGTGAGAGGCGGGGTGAACGCCTCTACCCCTGTTATCTCTTGCACATAGTCGGTGATACCGTGTTGGTAAAAAAAGCATGTGGTGGTTTTGCCGCCTTCGGCGGTTTCGTCTACAAACTCAAACTGCACGCCTGCATTTACAACGGCTTGCTTTTTTAGCACATCGGCAAAATATTGCGATGACACAGCAATATCAGTAAAAACCGCAAGGTCCGGTTTCCAGTGAATAAGGCTACCTGTGCGTTTTTTTGTATATGCTTCGGTTTGTAGGCCGCCTACATTTTCGCCTTTTTCAAAGTTTAGGTGGTAATGCGAGCCGTCGCGCCATATGTCGGCTGTCATCCATTCGCTGGCGTACTGGGTGGCGGTAAGGCCAAGGCCGTTTAGGCCAAGCGAATAGTCGTAGCCTTCGCCCTCGTCGTTATATTTACCGCCTGCATAAAGCTCGGTGAACACAAGCTCCCAGTTATAGCGCTGTTCTTTATTGTTGTAGTCTACAGGGATACCGCGCGCAAAGTCTTCTACCGAAAAGCTGCCGTCTTTATACTTTGTTACGATAATTTTATCGCCAAAGCCGCCGCGCGCTTCGTCTATTGAGTTTGAGAGTATCTCAAATATTGCATGCTCGCAGCCTTCGATACCATCAGAGCCAAAAATAACACCGGGGCGTTTTCGCACACGGTCGGCGCCTTTTAAGCTGGTGATGCTCTCATTATCGTAGATGACAGGTTTTTTAGGCATGGCAGTCTCCATTATTTGCCCCGCTTTTATAAAAGCGGGGCTTGCGGGTTATTGTTTTAAATGGTGCGAATATATACGCTATTTATCTGTAGTGTTTTCATCGCTTTGGGCAGCATTATTTTCAGTACTGCTTACAGTAGCCTCTTGCTCGTTGTTTGGCTGAGCATTAACAGCATCATCCATTGCCGCATCCGGCGCAGCCTGCTCTTTTGGCTCGCCTGCGGTATCGTTTTGCTGCGGTGTTTCCATTGGCGGTAGGCTGCCGCCTTCCATTAAGATGCGGAACAGATCGCCATTTAGTTTTTCGCGTTCCAGCAGGGTATTTGCCAAAAGATCTAGCTGGTCGCTATGGTCTTGCAGGATTTTTTGCGCTGCTGCAAACGAGCCGTCTAGCAGGCTGCGCACCTCGCTGTCGATGCTGGCGGCAATCTCTTCGCTGTAGCTGCGGGTGTGGCCATAGTCTCGCCCTAGGAAGGTTTCGCCCGGGTCGTTATCGTACACCACCGGGCCAAGCTTTTCGGAGAAGCCGTAGCGGGTAACCATTGCGCGCGCTATGCGGGTAGCACGCTGCAGGTCGTTTGACGCGCCTGTGGAGATATCGTCCAGCACCAGTTTTTCGCTTACCCTACCGCCCAGCAGCGATACAATAGACTCTTGCATCTGAGTTTTTGTGCGGAACTGCGAGTCTTCTTCGGGGCGATACATGGTAAAGCCGCCTGCCGGACCATGCGGAATAATTGTAATTTGGTGCACGGGATCGCTCGTTTTGCAATAGTAGGACACAATGGCGTGGCCTGCCTCGTGGTAGGCGGTTAGCCTGCGTTCTTTTTCGGTAACTACACGGCTTTTCTTTTCGGGGCCTGCCATAACCTTGATGTTGGCCTCTTCAATGTCTGTTTCGGTAATAGCCTTGCGCCCACGCCTTGCGGCCAGCAGCGCCGCTTCGTTTATAAGGTTTTCAAGGTCTGCGCCTGTGAAGCCGGAGGTTGTGCGGGC
>CAYJEW010000014.1:14198-27248 GCA_964369525.1 uncultured Oscillospiraceae bacterium
TCGTCGTGGCCGCCGCCAAGGCCTGCGCCACGCTGACGCCCAACGGCGTCTATCTCGTCTATAAACACTATGCATGGCGCGGTTTTCTTTGCTTTATCGAACAAATCTCGCACACGAGATGCGCCAACGCCCACATACATCTCTACAAAGTCGGAGCCTGAAATTGAATAAAACGGTACGCCTGCCTCGCCTGCGCAGGCACGAGCCAGCAGGGTTTTACCTGTACCGGGAGGGCCTACTAAGAGCACGCCGTGCGGTATGCGTGCGCCAAGCACCGAAAAGCGTTTTGGGTTTTTTAGAAATTCTACAATCTCTTCCAGCTCTTCTTTTTCTTCGTCGGCGCCTGCAACGTCTTTAAACGTGGTTTTTGTTTTGGCTTCGGCCTGTGTTTTCACCTTGGCTTTGCCGATGTTCATTGTACCTTTACCGCCGCCGCTACCGTCGTTTTGCATGAAAATAACATAGTAAACAAACGCACCCAATACCACCATTAGCAGTATGGACGGGATAATATAAAGCCAAGCAGAGTTATCGCCCGAGGCTTCAAAGTCGTACTCCCACGCAGGGCTAACCTCGCCGTCGCTGTTTGTGTGTGCTTCGTTATAGATGGCGCGGTATTCCTCTAGCGAATCTATAAAAAGATAGCTGTAGGCCATTTTGTATTGAAGCGGCTCGCTGCTACCCTCTAGTGTATATTCAAGGTCGCCATTGCCAACGTCGAACACAAACGATGTAACCTCGCCGCGCTCAAAATGAGCTATGATTTCTGAATATTTTTGGCCCTGGTCTTGCTCGCCAAAGCTGCTGCGAAACACAACAAACAAAAGCACTGCTACTGCCAGTAAAATTAATAAATTTGCATAACGTGGTTTTTTAATCAACTTATCAGCTCCTGAAAAAAATAATAACAACCAACAGGTGGGTAATTGTTTTTAAGAATACATGCTTGCTTTTAGTACGCCTATATCGGGCAGGTGGCGGTAGGCCTCGCTATAGTCTAGCCCATAGCCCACCAAAAACTCGTCCGGCACCTCAAAACCACAGTACTCGGGCTGGATATCTGCGGTGCGGCGGGCGGGTTTGTCCAGCAGTGTAACAACACGGACGCTGGCAGGGTTTCTGCCGCTTAGCATAGATTTAAGATAGCTTAGTGTTTTACCGGAGTCCAGTATATCTTCTACAATAAGCACATCTTTGCCTGCCAGCTCAATATCTATATCTTTTAAAATTTTAACAACACCGCTGCTAACCGTGCCTGTGTTGTAGGAAGACACCGCCAAAAAGTCTATTTCGGCGGGGATTGTGATGGCACGCATAAGGTCGGCCATGAACACAACAGAGCCTTTAAGCACGGCTATTAGCAAAAGGTCTTTACCTTTATAGTCTTGGCTTATCTGTGCGCCAAGCTGCGCTACCTTTTCTTTAATCTGCTCTGCGGTAATTAGAATGCTCTCTAAATCCTCATGTGTTTTGGTTTGCATTGTTACCCTCCTCGCCTTTGTAGCAGGTATTTATTAGTAGAATATTTTTCGTTTCAGCTGTGGGGGCAACGCTTTCGCAAAAACCCGCACCCCACACCCACAGCACGGTGCTATTGGCTGCCACAAGCGGAATTTTATAACGTTCATTCGGCGGTATTGCGGCTTGGTTCATCCACTTTTTGAGTGTTTTAGTGCCTGCGCTTAGCCGCTGGGTAAAAGTATCTTTATCTCGGCGGGTGCGCAAAATTCCATATTTTAATATTTTATCACAGTCGGCTACAAAGGTTAAGCCTTTTTTTGTGGTTTTTTTTGATTGCTGCGCCCACTGCTGGGCAGAAATGTAGTTTATATGCAGGCAATAGCCACCCGGCAGGTTATGTGTGCCTTCGCTAAGCGGTATTTCGTAGGCAAACTGCTTGTGGTCGGTTATATCGTTGGTTTGAAAAGGTTCGCTACTGCTGAGCACAAGGCTGCCTTTATGTAGTTGTGCTGTAACGCCTGAGCCAATCTGCGCTGAGGCTATCTTACCGTGTAGCACCTGCTCTAGGCGATGTATACGGTCTCTTGTAGCGGCGCGCCCGCAAAGCAATGCCAAAGCTTTTGTGCGCACAGCGGCGGGCAGCTGCAAAATAGGCTGCGCCAAAAAACTGCCTTGCACTGGCCGCTCGGAGTTTTTGCAAAGCTGCATGGCGCCTGCTTTTTGCAATGCATCTACTGCATTTTGGTGCAGTAGCTCATCTACCGAGAGCATGTCGTGCGCCATGCGCGCAAGGTTTTGTGCCGCACCGGGGTGGGCCTGTTCTAGCAGCGGCATAACGCTATGGCGCAAGCGGTTGCGGCTATGGCGAATGTCGGTATTGGTGGCGTCTTGTACATAGTGAAGGTTGTGTGCTTTACAGTACTCTTCCACCTCTTGGCGGCTGGCTAAAATTAGCGGGCGTATAAACGGTGGGCGCTGTGGCGGTATTCCACTTAGCCCTTTTGGGCCGCTGCCGCGGATTGCGTGAAACAGCACTGTTTCGGCATTGTCTGTTAATGTATGTGCCAGCGCAATTTTTGCACCGTACTGCTGCGCAAGGCGGGTAAGAAAGCTATGCCTAAGCTGCCTTGCCCATGCTTCTGTGCCGAGGCCTTTTGGTTTTTGTAGCTCGCTCATGTTGCCGTATTCTATATATAGCTGTACACCGTTTTCAGCGCACAGGCGCTTAACATACGCGGCGTCTTGTAGCGAGGCCTCGCCACGCAGGCCGTGCTCGAAGTGAGCGGCAGAGAGGGTTATACCAAGCGAGGATTTGTTTTGTAACAAAAAATGGAAAAGCGCCACCGAGTCTGCCCCGCCGGACAAGGCCACGATGACGTTATCTTGCTGGGTTAGCAGCTTATAGCGGCTTTGCGCCGCCAGCACCTTTTGCTCCATAGGCTACTCTCTCGCTAAATCTCGCTCGTAAAATCTTGTGTGTTCGCCGTCCCATGCAAGCTCTATTGTGCCTGTTTCACCATGGCGGTTTTTGGCAACAATGCACTGGGCGTTGCGCCTGTCTACCTCGGGGGAATCGTCGTAGTACGACTCGCGGTACAAAAACATAACAATATCTGCGTCTTGCTCTATAGAGCCTGAATCGCGAAGGTCGCTAAGCATTGGCCGGCGGTCTCCCCCTCGGCTTTTTTCGGGGCTACGCGACAGCTGGCTTAGCACTAATATGGGTACGTTTAGGTCTTTTGCCATAATTTTAAGGTTACGGGTCATCTCGCTAACCTCTTGCACACGGTTTTCGCTGCGCTTGCCTGTGCTCATTAATTGCAGGTAGTCGATGATAACAAGGCCAATGGGCGGGCGCCCTGCGGCACGAGCCTGCTGGTTTTGCTGGCGCATTTTGGATTTCATTTCGGCTACTGTAATGAGTGATGAGTCGTCTAAAAACACAGGGCGTGATGATAGACGCTCTGATGTCATTGTAAGGTCGCGCCACACAGAATCGTCGCTAACGCCGCTGCGGAAAATATGGCTGTCTACCTGTGCTTCAAACGAAAGCACACGGGCGGCAAGCTGGTCTTTTGTCATCTCAAGGCTAAAGAACATAACCGGTACATCCCGCTGCGCTACATTCATCATTATGTTAAGTGCAAAGCTGGTTTTGCCCATGCCGGGGCGGCTGGCCAGAATAACAAGGTCGCTTTTAGCAAGGCCTGTTAGCACCTTGTCTAGATAGGTGAAGCCTGTTTTTAGGCCAAGGTATTTCTCTTTATCAGGGCCTGAGATACGCTGAAGGTGGGTCATTATATCTATAATGCCGTACTTTAAGTGCTGAACCTCGCCCGTTTCTTGCCCTGCACGAATATCGTAAAGGCGCTGCTCTGCGCCCTCTAGCATCATGCCGGTTTCAATATCGTCTTCGGCCTGCTCAAGTATCTCGCGGGCGTGCTCCATAAGCTGGCGTTTAATATATTTTTCGTACACAATATCGATATAGTGGCTGAGGTTTGAGATGTGAAACATGGTGTCGGCAAGCTCGCCTATATATTCCTTTACCTCGGCATCGGAGGGAAAGGCGGGGTCTTGCGCTAAGCGGTCTAGCAGTGTTACCGCATCTACCGGCTTTGAGGCCGCTGCAAGCGCAAGCATCTCTGCCATAACAACGCGGTTTTGCCTAACAAAAAACATCTCGGGGCGCAGGCGCTGGCTGATAGTGTCTAGGTGGGACGCGTCCATCAAGGCGGCCCCCAGCACACTTTGCTCGGCCTGTATGTTGTACGGCATTTTTATGCCAAGCCCTTCCAGGCTTATGCCAATGTTTCTTGCCACGGTTTATATTTCCTCCACAGTAACGGTGAACTGCGCAGCAACGCCTGCCGCAATCTTTGCCTCTACCTCATAGCTACCATAATCTTTAATTTCACGCACATTAAGCGAAAGCTTGCGTTTGTCTATCTCTATACCTTGCTTTGCTAGCTCTGTGGATATATCTTTTTGGGTGACAGCACCAAACAGGCGCCCGCTTTGGCCGCCTTTTGCTTTTATGGTGATTGTGCGACCTTTGAGCTTATCTGCCAATGCTTGTGCGGTGGCAAGCTCTTCGGCTTTATGGTGCTCTTTAGCGGCTTGTTTTGTTTTTACGCTGTTTATGGCCGCCGCGTCTGCCTCTATGGCAAGGCCACGAGGAATTAAAAAGTTGCGCGCATACCCGTCGCTCACGTCGTGCATTTCATCTCTTTTACCTATATTTTTTACATCTTGCTGTAATACAACCTTCATTGTGATGCTCCTTTTACAGTATCTTGGGTTTAATTATAGCACAAGCAGCGCCACATACCTAGTGGGATTGTACTGCTTTTGTTTCTTGCATATAGCTTGCAATGGCTTTTTCTATGGCAGAGCGGGCTTCTTGTAGGTTTGCGTCTTTCATCTGGGCACCTGCCATTGTAAGGTGGCCACCGCCGCCTATCTTTTCGAGTATCAGCTGTACGTTAATCTCACCCATGCTACGGGCCGATATGCGCACCTGATTGTTTACAAGTATGCCCACAAAGCTTGCTTGTACACCTTTAATGCTTAAAAGGTCGTTTGCGGCTTGTGGTGCCACAACCTCACAATCAGGCGGCACCTTATCGCTAAGCGATACCGCACAGCCGTTGAATATAACCGCTTCTGACACAAGGTGGCTGCGGTATAGATAATCGTTGAGCGGAGAGGCAAACAGTTTTTTTACCATCTCGGTTTGTGCGCCCACCTTTCGCAGCCACGCTGCGGCCTCGAAGGTGCGCACCCCAACATTAAGAGAGAATGTGCGGGTGTCTAGTATAATACCTGCCAGCAGCGCATCGGCCTCTGCCGGTAACGGTTTTTGGGAGGTGTCGTTGCTTATGTGTTGCAAAAGCTCGCTCACAAGCTCGCAGGTGCTGGAAGCATACGGCTCGTGATAGAACAAAACAGCATCGTCTATGTGGCCTACCATACGGCGGTGGTGGTCTATAACCACAGTAGCGCCGCTTTTACGGTACACCTCTTCGCTTTCAATCATGTGTGGCATGTGGGTGTCTACCACCACAAGTAGTGTATCGTTGCCTGCCTGCTGCGCAGCCTCGGCGGGGGTGATAATTTCTTGGCCATAGCCTACCGACAAAATATAGTCTAGCAGACTGCCTGCTTGGCTTGCGGGTTTATCTACTACTATAGATGCAGACACCTTGCACATGCGTGCAAAGCTTAGCATACCCACTGCTGCACCAAGGCTATCCATATCGGACATTTTGTGCCCCATTATAAATACCCTTGAATACTGGCCAAACAGCTCTTGCATTGCCTTAGAAACAATGCGGCTTTTTACCTTGGTGCGTTTTTCAACGCTGCGTGCCACACCACCATAGAACTCAAAGCCGTCTGGGTTTTTAACGGCTGCTTGGTCGCCCCCGCGCCCCAGCGCCATATCCAGCGCTCGCTGAGCTGCTTGCTCGCACTCCAGCAGCGATTTACACCTATGCCCAACGCCTATTGATAGTGTTATCAGTGATAGTTCGTCGCCCTCGCTACGTACCTCGTCCAGCACGCTGAAGCGGCCCTCTATCATCTGCTGCACATGGCGCTCTTCTACTACAGCCAAGTAGGTGGAAGAGGATACTCGACGTAAAAAGCCTGTGCCGCTGCCTACAAACTGCTCTATTGCTAAGTCTACACCGGCAATAAGCATGGCACGCTCGCTCTCGCGCATTTCTTTTAGCACATCGTCGTATGTGTCAATGACAAAGTACAGCACTGCTGGGCGGCTGGCCAGATATTCCTCTGACTGCAGTTTTAGCTGTGTATCTTCAGAGAAAACTACAAAATATGTGCCCTCGGCGTCCGGCAGGGTACTGCTTCGCGCTGTAAAGTACATTCCATTTACATCTAGGTTTTGCCCCTGTGGCATGGCCGAGGCAGCAAAGCTAAAGCCCGGCACCACCTTGGATATTGGCTGAAAAATTACCTCGGCACCGTCGGTAACAAACTGCAAAAAAGCGCTGTTGTGCCATATAATTTTTTCGCCGCTAACTGCCACCAGCGGTGCAGAAAGTACATACAGCCCCTGCATTGCACCGGTTTGACTACCTTTTACGCCAAAGAATAAGCGGCGCAGCGCCGCCCGTATACGCTGCAAGCATATGCTAAGTGCCAGCAATACCAGCAGTACTACAGCCGCAAACGGTATAAGGTAGGCAGGCTTTGCCAGCGCCAACAGCACAGTAAGCGCAATGCAGCTAACCGCCAGCAGTATTATTAAGGTATCTGCCGCTAAAAAATTACGTTTTTTCTTCAATGTATATACCTCTGGCAAAAGCCATGCAGATTATGCTTCCATAATTATAGGTAGTATCATTGGGCTACGCTTGGTGCGCCTGTATAAAAAACTGGACGCTTTTTCGCGTATTTGAGTTTTGAGATTTCCAATATCTTTGTGCGACTCGTTTTCGTATGCTTGCAATACCTTTAGAATTTCAAGGCGGGTTTCTTCAAGAAGTTCTTCGGAGTCTCGCACATACACAAAGCCTCTTGTAAAAAGCTCCGGCCCGTACAACAGCATGCCACTGCCTTCTTGCACTGTGGCCGCCAGTATAACAATGCCGTCTTGCGAAAGCATGCGTCTGTCTCGCAGTACAACGCTACCAACATCGCCCACGCCAAGGCCGTCTACCATAACAGCGCCTGCCTGCACGCTCTCGTCAGTTTTGGCTCCATTTGGGCCAAGCTCTATAACATCGCCTGTGTCGGCAATAACAATATTTTTTTGCTCTACACCCTGCGCGGCGGCTATCTGAGCATGGCGCATAAGGTGCTTATACTCGCCATGCACGGGAATAAAGTACTTAGGCTTTGTTAGGCTAATAAGTAGCTTTAGTTCCTCTTGGCAGGCATGGCCCGAGGCATGCACGTCGTACATATTCTCATAAACCACCTCTGCGCCAAGTTTTAGCAGGCCGTTTATTACACGGGTTACCATCTTTTCGTTGCCGGGTATCGGCGTGGCGGAGATGATAATGGTATCGCCTATGCCAACATGCACATTGCGGTGGTTGTTTGCGGCCATGCGCGAACGCGCGCTGAGCGTTTCGCCCTGGCTACCTGTTGTGATTATAGCTACCTGCTCCGGCGGTAGTTTATCAGCTTGGTTTATATCTATCAGCACACCCGGTGGCACATGCAGATAACCTAGCTTTATAGCCATCTCGGTATTGTTTATCATGCTACGCCCCGAGATTGCCACCTTGCGCCCGTGCTTTGCGGCTATGTCTACAAGCAGCTGCACACGGTACAGGTTGGAGGCGAATGTGGCCACAATAACGCGCTGTTTTTCTGCACGGTTAAATAGCGCCGCCAGCCCCTCGTTTACCTTGCTTTCTGAGGCAGACATGCCTGCACGGTCGGCATTGGTAGAGTCTGACAGCAATGCCAGCACCCCACGCTCGCCATACTGCGCAAACGCAGGAAGGTCGGCCACCTCGCCGCCTGCGGGTGTGTAGTCTATTTTAAAATCGCCCGTGTGTATGATAACACCTGCAGGGCAATCGATTGCAAGCGAAACTGCGTCGGGAATGCTGTGGTTTACATTAATGGGGTCGATTGTAAAGCACCCAAGCTTTACCTTTTGACGCGGGGTTATCATATGGGCTGTAACGCTGCTTCGCAGGCTGTGTTCTTCCAGCTTGTTTTCGATAAGGCCAAGCGTTAGGCGGGTGGCGTATAGCGGCAGGTTTACCTCGCGCAGCAGGTACGGCAAAGCACCAATATGGTCTTCGTGGCCGTGGGTAATAACAATGCCTTTTAGTTTTTCCCTGTTTTGCTCTATAAACGCAAAGTCCGGAATAACAAGGTCTACCCCGTACATATCGCTTTCGGGGAAAAGCGAGCCGCAGTCTACAATAATCATATCGCCTGCGCATTCGTATACTGTAAGGTTTTTGCCTATCTCACCAAGGCCGCCAAGTGGGTAAATTTTTACAGGCGGTTTTACCGCATTTTGCGCTTGGCGCATGCGGTTTTTAGCCGATGGGCGGCTTTTGTTTTGCCCTATAGTTTGCTGGTTTGCCACTGTGCCTGCGGCTGCACGTTGACGGCTGTTTTGACGCTCGGCCGTTTGTTCTTTATTCTTTAATGTATGCCTCATTGAATCCTCCAATTTTAGACGGAAGACACAAGCACCTTGCCGGACATCACAATACAAACTTAGCCCCGCCCCTGTTTGGGGGAGCTATGTTGAAAAGTATAGTACGGTGTTGTGTGAGCTTCCGTATATATAAATAAAGCACCTCTTTCTGCCAAAGAAATGCTTGATTCCCTTAAACCTTTCATACAGTGTACTTGCTATTTTGTGCTTTGTCAAGTTAATTTTAGCACAAAGCAGGGTTAAATATTTGCCTTTCACACGCACATTCTGTATACTGTATACAGCATAAAAGGTGTAAATAATGGAGTGGCCAAAACTTATGAAGCAAGTGTATGTTTTTACCGATGGTGCCTGCAAAGGCAACCCCGGACCGGGCGGCTGGGCCGCTATATTGCGTTATTTAAATGTTGAAAAAGAGATAGTGGGCGGCGAGGTTGAAACCACCAACAACCGCATGGAGATGACCGCCATGATACGCGCGCTGGAGCAGCTTAAAGAGCCCTGCTTTGTGGTTGCCACAAGCGACTCTCGCTACCTGCTGGACGGGCTGGACAAGGGCTGGGCCGCCGGCTGGAAGCGAAAAAACTGGCGCAAAAGCGACGGAAAACCCGCACTTAATGCCGATTTATGGGACAGGCTGCTAACGCTAACCGACCAGCACAAAATGGAGTACCACTGGATACGCGGCCACGCAGGCCACCCTGAAAATGAACGGGTAGACCGCCTTGCAACCGAAGCGGCTGCAAAGTACGCGCAGCTGTAATGTGGAGGTGTGCCAAAGTATGAGTCATAGCTTTAATAATAGCAGTTCTCGTGTTTTAATGGCGCTATCCGGCGGGGTGGACAGCGCTGTTAGCGCACGGCTGTTGCAGCAGCAAGGCTATAAGGTACACGGGCTGGTTATAGCGTTTTCGAGCGAGCATAAAACAGCAGTGGTTCAGGCGCAAAAAGCGGCTGCAGAGCTTGACATTCCGCTTACGGTTGCAAACTGCGAAGAGCTGTTTGAACAGCAGGTTGTGCTACCGTTTTGCCGCGCGTATGCCAAAGGCCTTACGCCCAACCCATGTGTTGTGTGCAACCCTAGGGTAAAATTTAATGTATTGGCGCAGCAGGCCGACAAGATGGGCATACACCATATAGCCACGGGCCACTACGCACAGCTTGCGCATACGCCACATGGCGTGCGAGTAACTATGGCGGCAAGCCCAAAGCGAGACCAAAGCTACATGCTATATCGGCTACCACAAAGCATTCTAAGCCGATTAATTTTACCCATAGGCGGCCTTGAAAAGCCTGAAATTCGCCGCCTGGCTGTGCAGCACGGCCTAAGCAGCGCGCAGCTACCCGACAGCCAAGACATATGCTTTATCCCCGATGGCAACCATGCGGCTTATATTGCAGAAAAAGGTTTTGCAGGTGCAGATGGACACTTTATATCACCTGAAGGCGAAAAGCTTATGGCGCACAGCGGTGTGCACCATTATACGGTGGGTCAGCGAAAAGGCCTTGGGGTTGCTCTGGGGCGGCCTGTGTTTGTGAAACGCATACTGCCGAGCGGTGATGTTCAGCTTACATATGCCGAAGATGCCGGTGTTGACAAAATTTTGCTAGACGATATTGTTGCGGCGTGTGGCATTAAATTTGTGCAGGGCGAGCGCTATTTTGTAAAGATACGAAGTATGGCACAGCCTGTGCCTTGCAGTATTGGCGAAGTGACTGAAAACGGGTTTTCATTACTGCTGGATACGCCCCAGCGCGCGCCTGCACCAGGGCAACATGCCGTGCTTTATCTAGGCAGCCATGTGGCAGGCGGCGGAGTTATTCAGCCATAGTATATTGTATTTTATTTGGAGGCTATCATGAAAAAGATTATCACTGCGTTATTTTTACTTGTTATCTGCTTGCTGTTTTTACTGGGTTGCACTTTTGATACGGCGACTGAATCGCACAGCATTCACCCTGATGCCGATGTGCAGCCTGCTTCTTCTGCAGCAGGTGCTACATCTTCCGGCGCAGATTCTGCTTTGGGTGAGGCTACTTCGTCTATAGCTGGCGAGCTAGGTACAGCGGCGGATTCATCTGAGCCACAGGTGAATTCGGTGCAGGGTATAATTGCTGATGCCGGCATGGGCCGCTATTATGTAGAGCTGGACGACGGGCTTGTTGTTGGATTTTTGCGCGACACGGCTGACATTAGCGGCCTTACAGACACCCGTCCAGGCTCGCCCATTGTTGTGTATTTCACCGGCGAGCTTGAGGGTAATGACACATCAAACATAACAGTTATTGCAATGGAGACCCCTTAACAAAATTATTTGGCTAAAATAGTATAAAAAAAGACCGTATGAGCAGTTTATGCTCATACGGTCTTTTAAAGTATGCATTTTTTAAATTTTGAAATTCATTAAAACTCAATTTTAGGCCTGATGAAATATGTTATTAATGTATTGTTTTGTTTATACCAGCAAAGGCGCCTGCTGGTGGATTGCATCTGCCAATGTTTTTGCTATTTGCTGCATATCGGCCTGCTGAGAAGGCTTCATTGTGGATTGGATAAGCAGAGGTTCTTCCAGCAGTTGCATGTTTTTCATGCCGCCGAGAATCTCTTGCATAATTTTATGGGCGGCTATTGCCCATGTACCGTTAGCGATAATGGCCACTTCCCTATTTTGTACATTTAGGGCCGCCATGTTTTGCATAAGCACGTCCATGCTGTCGAACAGGCGCATGTTATAGGTGGGAGACGCAAACACAACGTGGCTATGCTTGAAAACCTCGGCAATTATTGTGGAATGATGGGTTTTGGATACATCAAACATGCATATGTCTTTTACACCGTTTTGCGAAAGCATAGCTGCTAGGCAGTGCACTGCGGCTTCTGTGTTGCCGTATATCGAGGCGTATGCCAGCACAACGCCTGCTTTTTCGGGGCGATAGGACGCCCAGCGCAGATATTTTTCTACCATCATGCCAATGTCATCCCCACGCAGGATTGGCCCATGCAGTGGGCAGATGATTTTGGGGGTTATACCGTCCAGCTTTTTGAGCACAGCCAACACCTGTGCGCCATACTTGCCCACAATATTTGTGTAGTAGCGGCGTGCCTCGCTTAGGCATTGCTCTTTATAGTTCATCTCATCGCTAAAAATGTTGCCCGTATAGCCGCCAAATGTGCCAAAAGCATCGGCTGAAAATAGAATGTCTTGCGTTGTTTCATATGTTAGCATAACCTCGGGCCAGTGCACCATTGGCGCCATTAAAAAGCGCAACGTATGGCGACCGAGCGAAAGTGTATCGCCCTCTTTTACCTCGTGGGTGCGCCCCTCTAGCGAAAGCTCTGCATAAAACTGCTTTATAAACTGGAATGTTTTTGTATTACCCACAATTTTAACGCCCGGCCAGCGGCGGCATATTTCGTCTATGTTAGCGCAATGGTCCGGCTCCATGTGGTTTATAACCATATAGTCCAGCTCGCGCCCCTGCAATGTAGCTTGCAGGTTATCAAAAAATTGTCCGCTTACAGATGAGTCTACCGTATCTAAAAGAGCGGTTTTTTCGTCTAGAATAACGTAAGAGTTATATGTTACGCCGTTTTCTAAGGGAAAGAGATTTTCAAATAGTGCAAGGCGGCGCTCACCACTACCTACCCATACAATATCGTTTGTTATGTTTTGTGTGCAGTTCATTTGGCACCTTCTTTCTAGCTAGTTTAATTTTATTATACTTTATCATGTTTGATATACGCTCTTCAAGCAAAAATTGTTTTGTTGTACCTAAAAATAAAATAAAAGCAAGCGGCCTAAGACGGTCACCTGCTCTTATTTTATGGGTATCAAAACGAATATTAACTGCTAATATTTTTGGTTTTAAACCACGGCTTTGTGTTGTTGGCAATTTTTACGAGTATTAGCATAACCGGTACTTCCACAAGCACTCCAACCGTTGTGGCCAGTGCTACGGGACTGCCTGTGCCAAACAGAGCAATTGCCACCGCAACCGACAGCTCAAAAAAGTTTGAGGCGCCTATCATGCCGGCAGGCGCTGCAATATCATGGGGCAGTTTTAGGCCTTTGGAGGCAAGATAGGCTATGAAAAATATAAGGAATGTTTGAATAATTAGCGGTATTGCAATTAAAACTATGTGCAATGGGTTTTCTAAAATAACATTGCCTTGGAAAGCAAATATGAGTGTTAACGTTAGTAATAGGCCAATAATTGTAACGTTGCCGAATTTGGGTATAAACTGCTTTTCAAAGTATTCAACGCCTTTTCTTTTAGACACAAGCGTTCTTGTGATAACGCCGCCAAGCAGCGGAATTACCACAAACAATACCACCGAGAGGATAAGGGTATCCCACGGCACGCTTACGCCACTTACGCCCAGCAAAAACGCAACAATTGGCGTGAACGCCGCAAGTATGATTAAGTCGTTG
>CAYJEW010000014.1:27258-46956 GCA_964369525.1 uncultured Oscillospiraceae bacterium
CCGCAAGTATTATAAATCGTTGGTGGCCACCTGCACAACTGTGTAGGCGGGGTTGCCTTTTGTTAGGTGGCTCCACACAAACACCATGGCCGTGCAGGGGGCTGCGCCCAGCAGCACAGCGCCTGCTAAATAATCGGTTGCAAGCTGCGTGTCTATAAGCCCACTAAACACAACAAAGAAGAAAAACCACGCTATGCCAAACATTGTGAAGGGTTTTATCAGCCAGTTTGTTGCCCATGTTACAAAAAGGCCTTTAGGGTTTTTGCCCACATTTTTGATGCTTTGAAAATCCACCTTCATCATCATTGGGTATATCATAAGCCAGATGAGTATTGCGATGGGTATGGAAACATTTGCATACTCAAAGCTGCCCAAAAGCTCGGGTATTGCCGGCAGATACCTACCTATAAGCACCCCCACAACCATGCATATTATAACCCAAACGGTAAGGTACCGCTCGAAAAAGCTGATTCCTGTTGCTTTTTGTTTTTTCATAATTTGCCCCTTTACATGTGTCTGCCGAATATGTCAAATCAAATATTTTTGAATTAATATTATCATAGTAGAGCGAACGCAAAAAGTCAATATGTTAAATCAAAAAAAATTAATTTAACATATTGACTTTAGATTTGTGTTTATGATGTGGTCCATTTTATAGGTTATCTACCGCAACACATACTGTATGTTTTTTTCCGTAGCGGTCGTGCGCATGTAGTACATCCATCTCGGTTTGATACACACGGCTTAATGTTTGGCTGGTAATGGCGCTTTCAGGTGGGCCAAACGCTACCACCTTACCATTTTTCATTAATAGCGCATAGTCTGCCGCCATAAACGGGTGGGATGGGTCGTGTGACGAAAAGACTATGGTGCGGCCTTTTTTAGCAAGTTCTGAAATAGTTTGTAGCAGGCGCTGCTGGTTAGCATAGTCTAGCCCAACGGCGGGCTCGTCCATAATTAATAGGTCGGCCTGCTGTGCCAGCGCACGCGCCAAAAGTACCATTTGGCGCTGGCCACCGCTTAGGGTGGTGTAGCTATGGCCTGCCTGGTGGGCAATGCCCATGGTTTGCATAGCGTTGTTTGCTGCTTCTATGTGGCGGCGGCGAGGTGCTTCAAACATGCCTATGTGCCCTGCACGCCCCATGAGCACCACCTGCTGTACTGTGTACTGAAACACGGGGGTGTGCTGCTGTGGTATATATGCCACCAACGCCGCTCTTTGGCGCTCGCTAATGATATTAATGTTTTTATCTTGCAGCCTTACCTGCCCTTGTGTTGGCTTTATGCTGCCAAGAATAGTTCTAAAAAGTGTTGTTTTACCGCATCCGTTAGGGCCTACTACGCACAGTACCTTGCCTGCCTCTACCGTGCAACTGACGCCTTGTAGCACTTCTTTTTCGGCATAGCCTGCGTGTAGATTGCTAATCTGTAACATGCACTGCCCCCTTACGCCGTAGCACCAACCCCATAAAAAACGGCGCGCCTATAAACGCCGTGAGCATACCAATGGGTAACTCTACCGTTAACAGGGTGCGTGCTAAATTGTCTACCAAAAGCAAAAAAATGCCGCCCAGCAATGCCGTACCCGGGATAAGGCGGGCGGTGTCGGCCCCAAAAATAGCGCGACATATGTGCGGCACCATAAGCCCCACAAAACCTATAAGCCCTCCAAGGCATACTGCCGAGGCAGACAACAGCGTGGCCGCGCACACTAAAATAAAACGATAACGCGATGGCGACACACCAAGGCTACGGGCTTCTTCGTCGGGCAGGGTTAGTATGTTGATACGCCAGCGTAGCAAAAATATAGCAACAAAACCAATTAGCATTGGTACAATGCTGAACGCAAGGTTTTCCATGGTTACTTTAGCAAGGCTACCCATTAACCAAAATGTTAACTGCTGTAATACATCGATGGGGTCTGCAATATATTTAACGGCTGTAACAACAGAATTGCAAAGCACACCTACCATAGTACCTGCCAGTACAAGTGTTAGCGCTTGATTATGTGCAGATTTACAACTTACCGCATACGACAGCGCCACCGCCGCCGCCGCCGCAACAAACGCAAAAAGTTGCACATAGCCTTGCGAAAGGCCACTGAAAATGGCAAGCGACGCCCCAAGCCCCGCACCTGCTGACACACCTAGAATGTCGGGCGATACCAATGGATTGCGGAACATGCTTTGATATACACTGCCCGAAACCGATAACGCCGAGCCTATAAGCACCGCCGCAAGTATGCGAGGCAGGCGGATGTTCCAAAAAATTGTTATGGCTTGCGGCAGTGCATCTGAAGAAAAACCAAGGCCCGCCAGCACCGCCTGCCACACCTGTTGTGGCGTTAGCGGGTAGTATCCCACGCCAAAAGACACTACTATTGCCACCAAAAGTCCTGCCGACAGTAGTAGTATCTTAAATATAAATTTTTGTTTATCTCCTGCTTGTTTTTTTGCCATTTTTACACCTTGAATGTGAATTATGTGCCATTTTGTGCTAAAACAGCCTATTATATGTACTGTTTTATGCCGGATTTTTTACACGCTTACTTGACCTTACGGGCTTTTGCGGATATACTAGCAATTGTGCGATATGTTTTCAAAAACATATCGCACAATAAGATTAGCAGATAGCAATAAAACTGTCAACAAATTTACGGAGGAATTATGAAAAAGAAATTACTTGCACTTATTTTAACGTTTACCGTGCTTGCCACCCTGTTAGCAGGCTGTAGCACAGGTACAGCGACTTCTGCGTCTGAGCAGGTATCTGCCTCGCAAGCGGCAAGCGACGCGCAAGCCCGCACCATTACCGATATGGCCGGACGCACTATTGAACTACCGGCTACCGTAAGCAAAGTTTTCCCTGTATTGCCTGTGGCGGCGGTGTACCTATACACATTTAGCCCCGACACTCTTTTGGGGTGGAACTACGAGCTTTCGGAAGAAGAGAGCATGTTTATGGCAGAAGAGCATGCAGGCCTACCAGTGTTTGGCATGAATGACTCACTGAACCTTGAGGCTGTTATAGAAGCCGCGCCTCAGCTTGCGCTGATGGTGAGTAATATTAACGAAAGTGCTATAGAAAGTGCAGACGAGATGAGCGCGCAGCTGGGCATACCTGTTGCAATAGTATCGGCTGAAATTACAGACACCGCAGAGGTTTATCGCTTTTTAGGCCAGGCACTTGGTATGGAGGAGCGTGGTGAAGAGATTGCCACATATGTGGACGAGGTGTTTGCCGATATTACCGCAGCAGAAATTACTGAAGAAGAGCTAGTAAGCGTATACTACGGCAACGGCCTCAGTAGCCTTGAAACAGCACCGCAAGGCTCTTTGCACGCACAGGTTTTAGAGCTTGCAGGTGTTGTAAACGTTGCGGTATCTGAGATTGAGGATGCATCGCGTGTAGATGTTACACTGGAGCAGGTACTGCTATGGAACCCCGATATTATTATTGCAAACGGCAGCGGCGGCGAGCTTTCGGGGCATGATGCAGCAGAAGAGATACTAAACAGTGCCGACTGGGCAACAATATCTGCTGTGCAAAATGGGCAGGTGTATGCCGTGCCAAAGGTGCCGTTTAGCTGGGTAGACCAGCCCCGTGGACCAAACCGTATTTTGGGCCTGCGCTGGCTGGCAAATCTTGCCTACCCAGAGGTGTACAGCTATGACATGGCCGAGGAGGCTAAAACATTCTACTCACTGTTTTACCACATAGAGCTTACCGACGAGCAGCTGGACATGGTTGTTGCAGGTTAGAAGCAGAGCTGTTAATTTCATCCCCCCTGTTACTGATAGGAGGCCTTGGGTATAATGATTGCGCTTATTTTGGCAGATATATTTGGCAGCATGCCGAACACTGCGGCGGCTCTGCGGGCTGAAAACGGGCTTTCGGCCGCGCAGCGCATGGTGCTGTGTTTGCAACAGGTGGGTGTGCGGCGCATTATAGTGCTGGCAGGTGAGGCACACGATGCATGGCAGAGACACCTTAGCTACATGGGTACGGTAGGCGTACAGTGCAAAGGCGGCGACATGGCTTTTGCACTACAGAAATTAGAGGCGCTGGCGGGCAGAGATGAAAATGTTTTGCTTTGGCCTGCCGCCTACCCATTGGCGACAGCTACTACTGTACAGCAGCTGGTGGGTACCACAGCAAAGCTGCCTTCAGTACCCTATTGCAACGAACAGGCGGGTTACCCGATAGTTATGCCGCCGTCTATGTTGGCGGGCTGGTTTGGCAGTGCTGAAAACAACCTCCTGCCTGACCCGCCCATAGACGCACAGCGTATTCTAGTTGATGATAATGCTATAGCCACCCCGCTTTGCGATAGTGCCACAAAGCAGCCGCACAAAGAGCCCGCGCAGGTGCGGCCGCTGGCAAAGGTTTACCTTGCGGCAGAGCAGATGTTTTATGGTCCCGGGCCGCATCTGCTTTTGCAGCTCATTTCCGAAACACAGCAGCTACGCGAAGCGTGTGAGCTAATGGGGATATCTTACAGCAAGGGGCTGAAGATGCTAAATGAGATACAGGCGCAAGCCGGCTGCGATATTGTAACACGCAGTCGTGGCGGGTCGCACAATGGGCAAACTCTGCTTACCGAAAAAGGGATAGAGCTGGTGCGACGATACAACCAATTTGAGGCACGCTGTAAAAAAGATATACAGCAAAACTACAGCAGATGCTTCGGCGACCTTTTTGGTGATGTCCCAACTCCCCCACTTTAACCTTTGCTTTTTATCCGCATACTTTAAAGCCTTTGTGTATGTATAACATCATAAAGCGAGATGTGAAATTCACATCTCGCTTTTGTGTTTTTAGGCATATGAACAATTAAATTGGCTTGTTGATGTTGCTGTTTAGCAACATCCGTATATTAGCGTAGTTAGTGACGACCAAAGCCCTGCACAATATACTACAACACACTTAACTATTAATAATCTACTGTACGTGCACAGCTTTAAACCTTATCCAGCGCCTGGCCTATGTCTTGCAAAATATCATCGATGTGCTCCAGCCCTACCGACAAGCGCACCATGCCCGGCTCTATTCCGGCAGCTACCAGCTGCTCGGTTGCAACCTGGCGGTGGGTAGAACTTGCAGGGTGCAACACACAGGTGCGAATATCGGCTACATGCACCATGTTGGACACAAGGCTCAGCGCATCTATAAACCGCACAGCCGCTGGCTTGCCGCCTTTTATTACAAACGAGATAACCCCGCTTGCATCTTTTAGATATTTTTGTGCAAGGGCGTGGTACTTATCGTCTTTTAGCCCCGGATAGCTCACGGCCTCCACCTTGCTATTGTCTTTTAAAAACAAAGCTACCTTCATGGCATTTTGGCAGTGACGCTCCATGCGAATTGGTAGGGTTTCAAGACCTATATTGAGCAAAAATCCAGAGTGGGCCGAGGGGTATGCACCATAGTCGCGCATAAGCTGCATGCGAGCCTTTATTATATACGCCGCCTTACCGTAGGTTTCGGTGTATGATATGCCGTGGTAGCTTGCGTCGGGCTGGGTGAAAGCGGGAAAGTTTCCGCAGGCCCAGTTGAAGTTGCCACCGTCTACTATTACGCCACCCACCTGCAGTGCGTGGCCATCCATATATTTAGAGGTGGAGTGCACTATAATATTTGCCCCAAACTGAAACGGTTTGCATAGTAGCGGGGTTGCAAATGTGTTATCTATAACAAGCGGTATATTGTGCGCATGCGCTACCTTTGCAAACTTTTCAATATCTAAAACCGACAGTGCGGGGTTGGCTATTGTTTCGCCAAATATAAGCTTTGTGTTGGGCTGTATGGCAGCGGCAATCTCGGCTTCGCTTGCGTCGGTGTCTACAAATATGCACTCTATACCATATTTTTTTAGCGTGACCTTAAAAAGGTTTATGCTTCCACCGTATATCTGAGAGGTACTAACTATACTATCGCCTGCATTACAAAGGTTTTGTATGGCAATCAAGGTGGCCGCCTGCCCCGAAGAGGTGCACATAGCGCCCACACCGCCCTCGAGTTCGGTAATTTTTTGCTCTACGGCCATCACTGTGGGGTTGCCAAAGCGGGAGTACAATAGCGCCTTTGTGGGGTCATCGAACACAGCGCCTACCTCGTCGGCAGAGTTGAACACATATGCCGTGCTTTGTACAATTGGCATTACACGTGGCTCTGAATTTTTGGGCGTATATCCGGAATATAAGCATTTTGTTTCGTCGCGCATGGTGTGCCCCCTTGTAAACATTTTTATTATTATACATCTGCTACGGCGCTGCGTAAAGCGTAGCTTTAACATTTTTGTTGCTATTATACAAAAAGTGTGGAATTGCGGCATGGTTTAAGATATAATATTTTATGTTGTTAACTTAAATTTTAAAAATATTATATACTTTGGAGGAAGACCCATGGCTGAACTAAACGGAAAAGTTGCTATTATTACAGGTGGTGCAAAAGGCATTGGCGAGGCTATTGCAAAGCGCTTTTTGGCCGACGGCGCCGCAGGCGTTGCACTGCTGGACTACGACGCAGAAACAGTTGCGGCTACCGCAAAAGCGCTGGATGCCACAGGCAAAAAAGTACTGGCAGTAAACTGTGATGTATCAAAACAAGAGCAGGTTGAAGCTGCTGTGCAAAAAACCGTGGAAGCCTTTGGCACGGTGGATATTCTTATAAACAACGCCGGTATTACACGCGACGCAATGTTTCATAAGATGAGCCGCGAGAAGTGGGACCAGGTGCTGGACATTAACCTTAACGGCACATTTATGATGACCCAGCAGGTGCTGCCCATTATGCGCGAAAAAGCGTACGGCCGCATTGTAAACATATCTTCTGTTTCGGCGTTTGGCCTTACAGCAGGCCAGGCAAACTACGCTGCGTCTAAAGCTGCGCTGATAGGGCTAACAAAATCGCTGGCGCGTGAGAATGCGTCTAAAAACATTGTAGTTAACTGCATTGCACCAGGATTTATTGATACCGACATGTATCAGGCTGTACCGCAGAAAATGCTTGAAAAATACATGGAAATGATACCCATGGGCCGCCTTGGTGGTACCGACGAGGTTGCAGGTATTACATCGTTTTTATCGAGCGACGACGTAAGCTACATGAGCGGACAGGTGCTTATTGTTAGCGGCGCTGCCAATACATAATACATACAAAAAAAGCTGCCTTTTAAGGCAGCTTTTTTAATTGGAATTATAAATTTTACAGCGAGTATGCAACCTGCGCTACGCTTAGCAGGCGGGTTTCTACGGTGGCGGAGCGTGAGGTGAATATAACAGGTACCCTTGCGCCCACAAGGCTTGCCACAGAGTCTACATTAGCGGTTAGCATAATTGCTTTAATGGCCACATTGCCCACGGTAATGTTTGGCACAAGCATAATGTCTGCCCTGCCTGCCACATCGCTTACAATGCCTTTTTCTTCTGCCGCTTGCTTGGAGAAGGCAATGTCGAACGCTAGAGGGCCGTCTACATAGCAGTTTTTAATCTGGCCACGGTCGGCCATTTTAGAGAGAATTGCCGCGTCTATTGTATCTTGCATGGCAGGGTTTACAAGCTCTTGCGCTGCAAGGCAGGCAACACGGGGTTTTTCATAGCCGAGCTTGCGCATCATGTCCACTGCATTTTCAAGGATATGCTGTTTTGCACGAAGGTCCGGCTCGATATTCATGCCAACATCCGACATAGCCCACAGGCCTTGGTCGTTACCTTTTTCAAACATAACAAGGCTGCTCATGGTGCGCCCTACGCCAAGGCCGCTCTCTTTATTGATAACCGAGCGCAGGAAGATGGAGGAGTGCATCATGCCTTTCATTACGGTTTGCGCACGGCCTTTGTTTACAAGGTCTACCGCGCCTGCCGCAGAGTCTTCCAGGCTTTTTGCGCCGATAATTTCGGCTTTGATGTTTAGCGAGTTTTCTTCGGCAATTTGGTTTATTTTGGCCTTATCGCCAAGCAGAATAAATTCGGCGATGCCCTCTTGCTCGGCACGTTCAACCAGCTTTAGCTCTTCAAGGTCTTCTGCGCCTCCCATAGCTATTGTGATTTTAGGGCCTTTTTTTACCAGTTCGATCAGGTGGGCAAAACTTTTTACCATCATACGTTTTTGTTCTCCTTCCAAAGTGTAATTATATTGGCCAACCGTTTTGTGAAAACGAATTTGCTTGCCGCTAACTCTTATTATTTTAGCGAATGTATTATACCTCTTATATTTATAAAACGCAAGTGCATATATGCAATGAAATGGTTTTTTATTTGCATGGCGGCAGGAATGTGTGATAAAGTGAAATATAATACCTGCACCACAAGGAGCAACACATGAAATATGTAACCGAGGCAATGTGTATTCAATGTGAGCGCACCCACGCGCCTACCCCCACCATTACCACCTGCCCACACTGCGGCGGCCTGCTTGACGTTCGCTACAACTACACCGCCATTGCGCAAAGTGTTACCAAAGATACATTTGCACAGCGAGGTGAGCGAAGCATGTGGCGCTACCGCGAATTTTTACCTATAGAGGACAACAGCGTGTTTGACGCGCTGCGCATTGGTGGCTCGCCATTATACCACGCAAAGCGCCTTGGCACTGAGCTTTGCATGCCAAATCTATACATAAAAGACGACGGGCAAAACCCCACCTCCAGCTTAAAAGACCGTGCCTCGGCTCTTGCCATTGTGAAAGCCGTAGAAGCTAAGGCCGACACTGTGGCATGTTCTTCCACCGGCAATGCGGCGTCGTCGCTGGCGGGAAGCGCGGCCGCCTGCGGGCTTAAAAGCTATATATTTGTGCCACAGCGTGCCCCGCAAGGCAAACTGGCGCAACTACTTGTATTTGGCGCTAATGTTATAAGCGTGCAGGGTAGCTACGAAGATACATTTGCTCTATCTGCCATGGCAATAGAGCGCTGGGGCTGGTACAACCGCAACGCGGCTATAAACCCATACCTAATAGAGGGGAAAAAGACAGTGGCTTTAGAGATTGCAGAACAACTCAGCTGGCAGGTGCCTGATTTTGTTGCGGTATCGGTGGGAGACGGTTGCACAATTGCAGGGGTTTTTAAAGGTTTTGAAGAGCTGTACCTTGCAGGGATAACCGACAAGATACCACGCTTGATAAGTGTGCAGGCAGAAGGCTGCTGCCCTATAAACACAGCGGTGAACACCCACAGCGACACGCTAGCCCCCATGCCCGAAGACACGATTGCTGACAGCATTGCCGTGGGTGTGCCACGCAACTTTACAAAGGCACTGCATGCCATACGCCGCTCGGGCGGCATTACGGTAAATGTGAGTGATGACGAGATACTGGCCGCCATGCAATTATTGGGTAAAACAAGCGGCGTGTTTGGCGAGCCCGCAGGGGTTGCTGCCACCGCAGGGGTGGTAAAAGCGGTGGCGAGCGGTCTTGTGCCGCAGGATGCCTCGGTGGTGAGCATTGTGACCGGCAACGGCCTAAAGGACATTGCCAGTGCTATAAAAGCAGTTGGTGCGCCGCTACAATCGGAGCCAAGTATGCAAAGCTTGCTTGATGCTTTTGCGGCTGTAGGTGGGCCTGCATAGCGCAGCGTGTATCCCCTGCACATTGGATTTAACGAATACATTTATGCCTGTATAGCTTAAAAGCCCTTTGCGATACTCTTTAAGTATTGCCAAGGGCTTTTATTTTTCATACAAAAGCTTAGTTGAATTAAACTGTGAGACATAAGTTATTAGACGGTTTAACAAGCTGCTTTTGATTAAATAAGCGTGTGCGGTTAGCAAAAGTAAAGTTAAAATGCATGCAAAAAAGCCGCTTATCTATGCTAATTTGCATAGGTAAGCGGCTTTAAATTGGTCGTGAGGTATATAGAGCTTATTAACTGGTTAGCTCTAGCTAATTTACCTGCTTTCACAGTGGCATTTACATGATTGCATTGCAATTTTAAGTAGTACTTATGGCCTGCCTATACCGCTGGATGTATATAGATATTTCACCGGCAGGCACAAAGGCGCACATGAATTTATGTTATAGGCAAAGCACGCCCGCTTACAGGCCTGCGGCCTCTACGTTTATTAAGTGTTGTTCATATGTTTCGGCAAAGTGGTAGGTTTGCTCGCTATCGGTAACAAAATAAAAGTAGTTGGTGTCGGCAGGGTTTAGCGCCGCCATGATGGCCTGAATGCCCGGGTTGCATATAGGCCCTGCCGGTAGTGCATCACATTTGTAGGTGTTGTAATAATCGTTATATCTATCTTCATCGCCGGTGATAAACGGCTTTATTGCGCCCTCTACATAGTTGATTGTAACGTCGGTTTGCAGGCGCATGCCAATCTCGAGGCGATTGTGCAGCACCGATGATACCAGCGCCATTATGTCCTGCCCAAACGATTCTTTTTCAATAATGGAAGCCATAGTTAAAATCTCGTCGGTTGTGTAGCCGCTTTCGGCAATTGCCTGTGCTATCTCGCCTTGTAGCTCTAGCTCCAGCTGGTTTAGCATGGTACGTGCAATCTCTTCAGGGGTTGCGGTGGTGTAAAACTCGTATGTGTTTGGAAAGAGGTAGCCCTCCAGTGTAAAACAGCGGTTTTCATTATACGGCTGCGCTGCTATGAGTGGCGAGGAGGAATAGTCTGCCGTTTGGGTTGCGCTAATAAACTCTGCGGCGGTGCATATACCCATCTCTTCCAGCTGCATGCCTATGCGCGCCAATGTATAGCCCTCGGGCACGGTGAGCGTGAAGGTGGCGGCCTGCCCGCTTTGGGTAGACGACGCTTGTGTTGCCGATGTGGTGGCCTGCTCGCCCTGTGAGGAGGATTCTATAACTTCAGAAGCTGCTGAGGAATGCGACATAGAAGTTTCGCTGCCTGTGCAGCCTACCAGTAGCATGGCAAATACCGCAAATAAACAGATTATCTTTTTCATGGTATTCTCCTTCGTATCTTTTTTGATGCCTTGTACAAAACAGGCTTTATACTATCACAAATTTGTGAACAATTAAAGAAGCAGCCTGCAAGGTGTGCACGCTGCTTTAAGGTTTGGTTATGTTGCTTTTAAAACTTTGCGCCGCAATCGCCACAAAATTCTAGCGTTTCATTGGGGGTTTGCATCGTATTGCCGCATTTGGTGCAGTGGTACGTTTTGCTTATTAGTTGCGGCTCACCGCATTTGGTGCAAAACTTGCTGTTGTTTTCCCTGCCGCAACTACAGGTCCACTGCGGTTGCGGGGGTGTGGGTTTTGTTATTTGAGAGGGCTGAGCTATTGACCTAAGCAACGCTGTGCCTTCGGCCGATAATTTTGGCTCGGACATGCTACATGCTACAAGTTTTATGCCCTGCTGGCGCCATTTTTCGCACAAGAGAGCTTGCATCTCTTGCAAAAGCGGCGTGGTATTTTTTGCAAGTGTGTTGGGCGGCACATTTTTTACGGCTAAGGCGGCAAACGCATGTGGTAGCGCGTTTTTCCAGTCGGGTTTTATGGCGGCTTCCATCATAGCTGTTGTGTAGTGTTTTGCTATGCCACCTATACGGTTATGAAAAAACAAAACCGGATTTTCAATGATATAGCTATACTCGCCATGCAGGCGCAGTGAAAGCATACCACCCTCCACCGGATACTGTATTGCACCCGGCGTACCGTATAGGTTTTCTTCTATCGGTTGCAGATTGCAATAGTATAGATACACAGGCTCTGTTGGTTGGCCAAGCTGGGCAAAGCTACGGCCTGTTGTTTGCTGTAGTGTTTTTACCTCTTGCGAAAGCTTGCCTATCAGCAGGCTTTCGGGAGCGTCGCTTTGGTAAATATACTCACCCGGCTGTGCACATATGTCGCAGATTTTGCCCTCGCTCACCAGCAGTGCACACTGCCCCTCCTGCACCAAAATAATTGCGCCGTTGGCCAGCTGAGGTGCGGCACTGTTTTTGGCGGTGTCTTTTGTGGGATTTTGATTTTCACCATAGCAAAACAGCCATTCCTGCGTGGGTTTTGGCCCTTCGAAGCGCAGGCGCCAATCGTCGGACGCAACGCTGTGTGCAAGGCTTGATTGTATAGCAACTAATCCCATAAAAAACACCCTCCCTGTTGTACCACTACGCACGCGCTTATTATACTTGAATTTACAATATTTGCAAAGGGTAAATATACGTAGTTTTATATTGACATCTATGCGTATCTTAGAGTATCATTTTTTTAGGCAACTATATTTATTTACTATAAAGGAGATTATTGCAATGGTAGGAAAATCTATAACCGAGATGAACATAGGCGACAGCGCCTATTTTGAAAAAACTATTAGTGAAACCGACGTATATATGTTTGCGGGCGTTACGGGAGACCTTAACCCTGCGCACATAAACGAAGTATATGCCTCGGGCACACGCTTTAAAAAGCGTATTGCACACGGCATGCTGTCTGCCGGGCTTGTGTCTGGCGTTATGGCTATGCAGTTGCCTGGCCCCGGCACAATTTACCTCGGCCAAACGCTGAAATTTACCGCACCTGTGTATATTGGCGACACCATTAAAGCCACTGTTACCGTAACCGAGCTGAATGTGGAAAAAAATGTGGTAAAGCTAAGCACCGTGTGTACCAACCAAGACGGTGTTATGGTGCTGGATGGCATTGCCACAGGTATGCCTGTAAAAAAATAACCAACAGCAATATTTCTTATCTTCTCTGAAACATATTAACTCAACATAATTATAGGAGAAAATATTATGCGTTTACTTACACGTTCGGACTTTGACGGGCTTGCTTGTGCAGCGTTGCTTAAAGAGCTTGGTGTGATTGACGAGTGGAAATTTGTGCATCCAAAAGATCTGCAAGACGGTCTTGTGGAGGTTACCGATAACGATGTGCTAGCCAATGTGCCTTATGTAAAGGGTGCTAACCTTTGGTTTGACCATCACTCCAGCGAGAGCGAGCGTATTGGCGACAAGGCAGAGTTTGCCGGCGAAAGCCGCCTGGAAGACAGCGCCGCGCGTGTTATTTATGAATACTACGGCGGCAAACAGCGCCTTGAGCATTTTGAGGCTATGGTTCGTGCTGTGGATAAAGTAGACGCGGCAAAACTTACACGAGAAGAGATTTTAAACCCTGACGGCTGGGTATTGCTTGGGTTTATTATGGACCCCCGCACAGGCCTTGGGCGCTTCCGCGATTTTCGCATTAGTAACTACCAGCTGATGGAAAAGCTGATAGAAGAGGTGCGTACAAAAAATATTGACGAAATTTTAGCCGACCCCGATGTGAAAGAGCGTTGCGAGCTGTACTTTGAGCAGGATGCTTTGTTCCGCGAAATGGTGGAAAAACAAACCTACACTAAGGGCAATGCTATTGTGTCTGACCTGCGTGGGCTGGAAACAATATATACAGGCAACCGCTTTTTGGTTTACAGCCTATACCCCGAGCAAAACATTAGTTTATGGATTGTGGACGGACGCGCCAAGCTTAACTGCCCTATTGCTGTTGGGCATAGCGTGCTTAACCGCACCAGCAAAACCGATGTGGGCAGCCTGATGCTTAAGTATGGTGGCGGTGGCCACCCGCAGGTTGGTACCTGCCAGGTACCTTACGGCGATGCAGACCGAGTTATTGAAGAACTTTTGGAAAAGATTAACAGCGACGGCTAAAGCACACTAGCCGCACCAATGTATAAACATTATCCCCGACAGGTGATTGAGCATCTGCCGGGGGTATTTATTGGGAGGACCAAGCAATGCCTAAACAGAACAAGCCCGACATATTACCAAAAAACGCACTGCAAGGTGTATCCCGCTTTGTGGACAAAACCGACAAGCTGGAAAACCGTTTTCGGCAGTTTTTGTTTCGTGTGCGTATGCCTATATTTTTTATTGCCGTAACGGTGGTTGCGCTTATTGCGCGCGTTGCGTTTTACGAGTTTGTGTCGGGAGATTTCCACTGGGCTTTAGACCCTTGGCTGAACGAACTACGCGATTACGGTGGTTTTAATGCGCTTGTTATACCCTTTGGCAACTACACCTCGCCATATCAATATTTGATGGCTGCAATGACCTATATCCCGGGGCTTGATAATTTGATGGTTGTTAAGATACCCTCTATTACGGCCGACTTTGTGCTTGCGGCATCGTGCGCATGGTTTGTGTGGATATTTACAAAAAGCAAATGGCGTTCAGCAATTAGCTATGCCCTTTTGCTGATACTGCCAAGCGTGCTTTTAAATTCGTCTGCCTGGGGGCAGTGCGATGCAATGTATACCACTATTTTGGTGTTGTTCTTATGCATGTTTTTCAAGAAGAAAACAGGCCTTGCGCTGTTTTTATACGGGTTTGCTTTGGCCATTAAGATTCAGGCTGTGTTTGTTATGCCGGCTGTGCTTTTTTTATGGCTGTGCGGAAAGCTACGCATACGCCACCTTTTGGCAACCGCGCTTGGTTATTTTGTGGCGTTTGTGCCTGCCATGATAGTGAAGGGCGACCTGTCTCCGCTTTGGTATGCATATACAATGCAGACAAACACCGTTAACGAAACGCTGCATGCCAATATTCCAAACGGCGTTACATTTTTTACCGGGTTTGAGGGCGGAAACCTTGAGATGATATCCACAGCGCTTATTATGATTTGCATAATTCTGCTGGGGGCTACCGCAATGTATTGCTGGCAGAAAAAAGATGCATTCACAAACGAAAGCATGTTTGTTTTAATTGCATTCATAGGCTTGCTTGTGCCGTTTATACTGCCTGCTATGCGTGACCGCTATTTCTTTTCGATTGAGGTGTTTAGCCTATTATATGCTGTTATTAGGCCATCAAGGTTTTATCTGCCGGTATTGATGCAGCTTGGAATTTTGCCGCATTATATGTTCTACTTAGAGGCCGCTGAAAATCGATTTGCCCCGTGGAACGTATTTTTAATACTTGCGGTTTTGGTTGTGCTGTTTTGGGACCTTGTTCAGCATCTTAGCAAAACCACTGCGGTGCACACCATTGATATACCAATAGAGCCTCTTGAGTAGCACATGGGTTTGGCTAAGGGTAAGCGTTTTTGTAAAATGCTCGTTATATAGTGAATTTTAAGGCAATATACTTTGTTGCGCAATAATGTACTGTTTGCCGCGATAATTGACAAGGATTATTTTTTTATAGTATTATATAGGGTGCACGGTTTTAATTTTTAAAGTTTTCTTCCCTACATTTTAAAAGGAATGTTTATGCGAGCAAATATTGCAAAGTTATATTTTTTAAAGTTTTTGTGCCGAGCCGGCATTAGCGCCATGTTGCTTATGGTGCTTTTGTGTAGCACGGCATTTACTGCGTTTGCCACATCGGCGCCTGAGGGTAGCGGAGAAACAGCCGATACACAGATTACCGAGGGGGTTTCGGTTATATTATCGGATGGGCAAAGCGCTACCACCGTTACAGACGAGTATACCGGCAGCTACATATTCCTTGCAGATGCAGAAATTGAGATAACTTCTGAAAGCGCTTTTTCTTATATTTATATTATTTGGGACACTCCCCCCGAGCCTTGGCAGCTTACTGCAGGCGGCAGCGGCGGCGGCATACACGGCGTAAATGGATTTTTGCACGAGCTGGTAGTGCTAAGCAGCCCTGTAAACGAGGCTACCATAATACTAAGTGAAGCAGAGCACCGCCTGTGTGACATATATCTTTTTGGCGAGGGCGAGCTACCCGATTGGGTGCAACAGTGGCAGCCTATATTGCCGCAAGCAGATATGCTAGTACTGTCTACCCATGGTGACGACGAGTTTTTGTTTTACGGCGGCACGCTTCCCACATATGCCGGCGAGCGCGAGCTGGACGTTCAGGTGGTGTACCTTACAAACCACTGGGGCGAGCGATACCGCCCACACGAGCAGCTTAACGGGCTTTGGACAGCCGGGGTTACGGCATATCCGCTGATGGGCCCCTTCCCCGACCTTTATGCCTCCAAAGAAGGCCTAGAGGCTGCCATGGCTACATATGGCTACGACGAGGTGCTCGAGTTTCAGGTGGGGCTTTTGCGGCGCTTTAAACCGCAGGTTGTTGTGGGGCATGATTTGAACGGCGAATATGGCCACGGCGCGCACATGCTAAACTCTGAAACACTTATAGATGCATTACCGCTTGCGTCAGACCCTGCCGCATATACAGATAGCGCCGAAACATATGGCGTGTGGGACGTACCTAAAACCTACCTGCATCTTTACCCTGAAAACGAAATAGAAATGAACTGGAGCATACCGCTTGAAAACTTTGGCGGCGCTACCTCTTACGACATTGCGGTGGATGCATTTGCGCAGCACGTATCTCAAACTATATATTACGAGGTTACCCTCACCCCTACCTACCACTGGCAAAACTGTCAACTTTTTGGGCTGTATCGCTCTTTGGTAGGGCCAGACGTAGCACAAGACGATATGTTTGAAAATATAGATTTAAACCCGCCAGCTGCGGAGTCTTCGGCGCAGTCGGAGATAAGCACTTCTTCTTTACCTGCAAGCAGTGTACAAAGCGCAGCTGTGTCTTCACAAGCACCGCCACAACAACAAGAAGATACCCCTATTGTGCTGGCGTTTGTGGTTACGCTGGCGGTGCTGGCGCTGCTGGTGGTAGCCATACTATTTGGCACAAGGCAGCGTGGCAGACGGCGCCGATAGCTTTTAGCGGTGATGTACAATTTTACAAATTTTATTTAGCGGGCGGCTACGTCTGCGAAGGGTGGCACCATGAATGTTGCGGCTATCGTCCCCTCTCTAAACCCGGACGAAAAATTTTTAAGCGTAATAAGCGGCCTTGCTGACGCAGGGTTTGCGCATATATATGTTGTGAATGACGGTAGCGATGACACATTTAGCCACTATTTTGAGGCCGCCGCTGCCTACCCTCAGTGTACCGTACTTGTACATGAGGAAAACAAAGGCAAGGGCCGTGCGCTAAAAACTGCGTTTGCACGTTATTTAGAAGATAATAACGGCTGTGTGGGTGTGGTTACGCTGGATGCCGATGGCCAGCACAGCACCGAAGATGTGGTTATGATATCAAAAGAGCTTGAAAAAACACCTGATATGCTTATTTTAGGCGCCAGAGATTTTTCTCAGGCGCATGTGCCTAAAAAAAGTGCGCTTGGAAACAAAATTACCCGCACTGTGTTTAAGATGGTGTGTGGCATACCGATAACCGATACCCAAACCGGACTGCGTGGAATACCCAACAGCTATCTAGCTCCGCTTTTGGATATTAGTGGCGAGCGGTATGAGTTTGAAACAACCATGCTGCTGGAGGCAAAGCGTGCAGGGGTACGAATACGAGAGATGCCCATTAGCACCATATACATCGACAACAATGCAACCTCGCATTTTAGGCCGCTTGTTGACGGCATGCGCATATATATACTTATATTAAAGTTTACGTTCGCATCTATTGCCAGTTTTCTTGTGGATTTTGGGCTGTTTGCGCTGCTAGAGTATATTTTGTTGGCTCCCCTGCCCGGCCCGCAACGTAAGCTTATAGCCACTGTTGTGGCGCGCGTGTGTTCAGCTTTTTTCAACTTTTTTGTTAACCACCGCATTGTTTTTGTAAGCAAAGCCGGCATGAGCGGCTCTATGGTACGATATGCCATACTGTGCGTTGTGCAGATGCTGTGCAGCTATGGCGGTGTGTATCTGCTTAGCGAGTGGCTACCGCTACCAACCATGGCCTCAAAGCTTATTACCGACTGCATATTATTTTTTATCAGCTTTTTTATACAGCGTAGATGGGTGTTTCGTGCTACCGAAAACCCCAGCAACGAATAAATCAAACAACACTCAGCCATTTATTTTTTCTGTATTTTTTGGAGGGGATTCTTTTTATGTCAAGCAAGCACGAGCTACAAGAGAACAACAAGGCTTTAAATAATACCGCCGAGAGTTTAGCCGCAGGCACAGAAGATGCACAGCCGCAAAGCCAACGCGGACATGCTGTACCGCCAAAGCCAATGCACGCAATGGCGCGCAGGCGGCGCCCTGCCGAGCCGGCGCAAACGGCTACAGCTACCGAAACCATAAGCCAGGCAACTGAACTTACCTCCGAAGTTGCGGATGCATCATCAAGCTTGAGCGCCACCACAAGTGTAGATGAGGTTGCGAGCCCTATTACTATGGCTGCCCAAGAGCTTGATAACACCGCAGATATGAAGGGTTCCGCCTTGGTTGAAGATGCTGAGGGTTTAGACGACATTGCAGCTGCGGCTGCGGTTGAAGCAGCTGACGACGTGCAGGGTGAGATAACTACTGCCGAGGGCACTGGCGAGGTACAAGGTATCAACCGGGCCGACACCGATGATGAACAACAAAAACCACGACGCAGAGCCGGGATGGTTGTTGCAAAGGCGCTCGGAATTGCGGCTATTTATATAGTTAGCATTGTAGGATTACTGTTTGCTGTTATTGCTGTTATTACGCTGGGGCCCTTCCCCACCGCCAGAGACCTTTTTGTGGTTTCGGTTGAGGAGACAAGCGCCATTAAGTTTACATCTCGCATCTATCTTTCAGAAGAAGAGGTGCAAACAATTCTTCAGGCAAACACCGTTATACCTATTACCGAAGTTACCGACCAAACTCAAGGCTTTGAAGCGCCCGACCCTGCCGAAGCAGACGGCGAGGATATTGAGATTCATAATGTATCGGGCGAGACCTTTGTTGGCAAAATGATGATTGTGCGCGACCCGTCGCGTATATCACTAACCACACTTGATGCGTTTGGCGCCGAAGTGCCTGGCAGGCGCATTGAAGATTTTGCGGCAGACAACAATGCCACTGCAGCTATAAATGCAGGCTGGTTTGACGACCCAGGTGGGGTTGGGCTTGGTGGGCAACCAATAGGCCTACTTTTCAGCGACGGCGAGATGCGCAACGGTAGCCCCGACATGGTTAGCAGTCTTGTGGGCTTTGATGCCGAAAACCGCCTGATTGTGGGTGAGATGAGCGGCCGGCAGGCTATGAACATGCAGATTCGTGACGCTGTATCTTTAGCGCCAGCTATTATGCCTATTCTTATTGTTAACGGCACACCTGCCGAGTTTACCGGAAACGGCAGTGGGCTTAACCCACGTACCGCAATTGGCCAGCGTGCCGACGGTGCTGTGCTGATGCTGGTAATTGACGGACGTCAGCCACACAGCCTTGGCGCCACACTGCAAGACTGCCAGCGACTTATGATAGAGTTTGGCGCTGTAAATGCAAGCATGCAGGACGGCGGTTCGTCCAGCGTGATGGTGCATGAGGGCGAAACCATAAATGTGTGCGCGTCGCTTTACGGCTCACGTGCACAACCATCGGCTTGGATTGTGCACTAATCACCGTTGTTTTATGAAAAATTTTAACGGGGCACCCGCCCCTGTATTGCGAGGTAATAATGAATAGCTCAGAGCTTCCACATGACAACACCCCAAAGAAAAACAAGAAAAAAACACGGTATCCTACCGTTGTGCTAACAATAATTATTATAAACGTACTGGTAATTGCAGCAGTGCTAGTTTGGCTATACATTACGCTTTCAAATTATGAATCACAAACGCCTAACAACGCACTGAACACCTATTTTACCCAGCTTTCGGAAGATAGCCACGATACTATTATGGCTCAGGCGGACTTTGAGCCAAACGAGATGAACAGCTGGGATGATTATTTTGCTGTACTTGATGAAATGTATGGCGCCACTGATGTTCAAGCGCTAACATTTAGGCAGCCAATG
>CAYJEW010000015.1:0-46932 GCA_964369525.1 uncultured Oscillospiraceae bacterium
CCGCCGCTTGAGGTGGTTTATTTTTATGGTTATGGCTCTTTTGGTTTTGTCTATTCTTTTATTGCTAGAGGCTCTTCGGGCGCAGGAGCTTCGGCAGGTGCGGCGGCCTCTGGGGCGTCGTCGGTCTGTTGGGTGGCAAAAAGTGCCGCAATTTGGTCTGGGTTTAGTGTGCCGCCGCCGGACGCAGAAGAAGAGGCGTCCTGTGGAGTAGGCGCCTCTTGAGTGTTTTCCAAAGTTTCATTTTTTGCAGCGTCGGCGGCTTGCGCGGCCGCAGAGCTGGGCATGATTTTTTGGAACATTTTTGACTTGTCTAAATCTTTCTTGCTGGGCATTTGTTAGCAACTCTCCCGATATAAAATCTCGTCTGCCAGTGAGAGGTAGTCTTTTGCGGTGATGTTGCGGGGGGAATATTCAACGATGTTGCGCTGCATGGCATGAGCCTCAGTAATGGCTACGCTGTTACGGATGCAGGTGCGGAAAAGTGGTATTTCAAGCTCGGCCGAAATCATTTCGGCGGTGCCTTTTATCTCGCCTGCAAGGGTTGTGCGGGGCATGTATCGGGTGAGAAGTATGCCGCCATATTGTAGCTTTGGGTTACAGTATGTTTTTACATGCGTTACGGTTTCGTACAGCTGAGTGATGCCCTGCAAGCTAAAAATATCGCTTAGCATAGGGATAATTAGCTGGTCGGCCGCAGTGAAGGCGTTTACCGTTAGCACGCTTAGCGCAGGAGGAGTGTCGATAAGTATAAAGTCGTACTCTTCACGCAGTGGGCGCAGCGCATTATATAGCAAAAACTCGCGGCCTTGGCCTGTGAACTCAAGCTCGGCACTGCTAAGCAGAATGTTTGAGGGGATAAGGTCGGTCATAAAAGTGTGCTGTATGGCGGCGCGTGCTGTGCATTCGCCGTTTAGCACCTCGTATGTGGTTGCAACGCCCTCGTTTTCAGCGGCCATGCTGAAGCTTAAGTTACTCTGTGGGTCCATATCCACAGCCAAAACGTGCTTGCCACGCTTTTTTAAAGCTGCGGCCAATGCGTTGGTGGTGGTGGTTTTGCCCACGCCGCCTTTCTGGTTAGAAACGGCGATGATGCGACCCATGAAAAACCCCCCTATCTTGTTGAAGAACTAACGAATACGGTGCTCGAGATACAACATAATGTGTCTATACACATTATAGCCCACAATACACCAGAATACAAGAATTATTTAGAGCGCATATGCGTGAGCGGGCGGGGATATTTGGCGCTGTAACCATTTTGTAATAATTTTTTACTTAATTATATTTAATAACTGTCGATAATATTTTTAAGGAAGAAGCGAAACGCCATGCTTGTCCTTGTAAATAGGAGGATAACCTCATGAAAATTAATCTCACAGGGTATGAAAAATACCAATCCTACGTGCAAAAAACTAAAGGCGGCGAAAAGCCTACCGGAAAGAGTTTTGCGCAGAGTTTAGCTGCGCGCGCAGACACTGTTACGCTTAGTGCCGAGGCTTCTGCACGCAAAGTTGCGGGTGGGTTTGCTGCAGATATTGCAAGCGAGCTGGACGGCGCAGCCGGAGCGCAGCGCGTGCAAGAGTTGCGCGAAGCTGTGCAGGCGGGCAGCTATAGTGTGGACGCAGCTGATGTTGCTGACGCAATGTTGAACTTGAAGGTATAGTAAGTCGGTGATTTAGTGAACGCAATATGGTGAAAGGATGGGACTGCCGGATGCAATCTTCTGAAAAGCACGATGCGTTTATTGCGTTTATGAGTGACTATACAGACTTTTTAAGCAAGATGTGTGCAGATGAGAGCAACAAGCTGGCGGCAATTGCCAGCAGGGAGCTTGTGCAGATTGAGCAGAGCATCACTACATCGCAGGCCAATGCAAAGCAGCTGCAAAATCTTGAAGAGAAGCGGCTGCGGCTACAAAGTGAAGCTGGGTATGAAGGCATGAGCTTTCGCCAGCTTATAGGCACAGCACCGGCTGTGCAACAAGACGGCTTGTGGAAACTGTTTTCAAAGTTTGAAAACAATGTGGCCGAGATAAAATTTTTTAACGATAAAAGCATGGCTATGGCCAGAGATAATATGGTTGTAATGGACCCTGAGGCGGTGTTGGCGGCGCAGGGCGGGGCAAAACCAAACAACCCATATGAAGATATACGAAGCAGGCAAGAAGGGCCGAGCGGATTACTTGAAACCAAGGTGTAAACTACACATACAAATGAGGTATGATGATGATAAGACCAACATTTATGGGGTTTGAATCGGCAACACGTGGCCTTATGACCAATCAAAAGGCGCTTGACATTGTAGGAAACAACACCACCAACATTGGGGTTACCGGGTATACCCGCCAAAGGGTAGACCTTGTGTCGGTTTCTTCAAACACGCAGTATTCCCGTTATAGCCAAAACACCACCTCGCTTGCGGGGCAGGGTGTTAATGTGTATGGCGTATCGCAGATTCGTGATGATTTTTTAGATAAGCGTTTCCGCGAAGAATACACAGATGTTGGTTACTATAGCGCAACGTCTTCCATCTTGGAAGATCTTGCCAACTCGATGGACGAAATTGCGCCGGCCACCATGAACGTGGCCATGGAGAACTTTCAAAACGCGTGGGACCAGATGCTTAGCCCGAATACCGACGAGGCCTCGGGGGCAAGCAACCTTTTGGCAAATGCAACACAGCTTGTGCAGGTGTTTCAGCAGATGTCGGCCAAGATAGATAATGTGTGGGGCCAGCAGCAGTATAACCTAGAGCTTAATATAGAAAATGTGAACTCTATTTTGGAGCGCGTAGCACAGCTGAATGATGCAATTCGTGAACAACAGTTTAACTCGATGGGCATGGACAACGAGTTGTATCAGCCACTTGAGCTTATGGACCAGCGCAATGTTCTTTTAGACCAGCTGGCCGAGTATGCAGATATTCATTATGAGGCGGCTGATGATGGGCAGGTTACCGTGTGGCTTGGCGAGAAGGACGAGACCAACCCGCCGGCAGTTTCGGGGGATAGCTTCCGCACGCTTAGCACTTCGGTGAATGATAGCGACCCGCAGTACAAAACAATGCGTGTGTATTGGGCGGATACAGGCGTAGATATGGCATCTTTTTCCGGCGCTATCAGAGGATCGCTTGATATGCTGAATGGGCGCGGTGCAGAGATGGACGGACTGCGCGGCGAAACCTACACACAAGGTATATTGTATTATAAAGACAAGATAGATGAGTTTGCCAGAGAGGTAGTGGACTCGTTTAACAGGGTGGTTGAGTATGTGTACCCCGGCACGGTAAACGAGCCGTATGACCCACCCAGATATAAAGCAATGTTCTCGTTTGAGAATGATTCATACGAAAATGCCGCAGGCCTTAAGATTAGCGATGAGTGGCAGGCAGACTCGAGCTACATTATTAGCGATATACGCTTTAAAGTTTTGGAAAACGGCGATAGGGATAATACGTTTGCGGCAAACGTTTCGGATGTGTTTAAAGCCACACAGGATTTTGGAGAATTCAGCGGAACATTTTATGAGTATATATCGTTTTATTCGGTAACCAAACTGGGCAATGATAAGGCCTATGCTGATAGCCGTCTTGAGGCCGTTACCACCGTGGCAGACAATTTATTGAACGAGATTCAGCAGGTGTCGGGCGTTTCGATGGAAGAAGAAGGCGTGGACCTGATGATGTACCAAAAAGCGTATGAAGCTGTATCGCGTGTGTTTACAACGCTAGACGAACTGCTGGACACATTGATTAATAGCACCGGCCGTGTGGGCCTATAGTTTTGGAATAAGCTTTTGTTTTTAATAAACTTGGATTTTGGTCGTAGGAGGAATGCACCGTGCGTATAACACACCAGATGCTAAGCCGCAACTATCTTAAGCGGATGAATACAAATTTGAGCAGTCTTACCCGCTCGAATGAGAAGATGGCCAGCGGGCGTGCTTACGACAAAAGCTGGGAGGACGTAAACAGTGCCGGTAAGGCACTGAGGGTGCGCCGCCTTATAGCCGACAACGAGCGTTATCAGTCGGCAATACAGGACATAGAGGGGCGTGTGGAAGCGGCCGAAGAGGGCCTGCGCGCTGTAAACAGCCTGCTTATTCAAGCGGAAGACCGTGTGGTGGCGGGATTGAACGACACTATGGCACCTGAAGACCGTGAAAAGCTGGCTACCGAGCTGGGGCAGCTGCAGGGCGAAATTCTTCAGGTTATGAATAGCCAGTTTTCAAACTCATATCTTTACAATGCGGCAGGCAACGCCGACGGCTCGCCTCCATTTAGCACAAGTTCCGGTGGAGATTTGCTGTATAACGGATATCGAGTGGATGACCTGCAGACCAGCTCAAGCGGCGAGATAATGTTTTTTGACACCGCAACAAACACCTATGAGCCGATACTGTGGAACGAAGAAAACTTTGTGAACATAGGCTACGGCTACCAGATAGATGCAAACGGCGAGGTTGACCCCAATACTGCGTTTCAAAGTACAGTGTCGGGCGTGGAGGCGTTTGGATTTGGGCGCAGTGCCGACGGCACACCGGTGAATGTTTACAGTCTTTTTGGCAGCATGGTGGATAATTTAAATACCAACAATATGGACGGCCTAAACCAAGACCTTGCAGGTATACCTGTGGCAATGGAGGCGCTGCTTACATCTATTACCGAGATAGGCGCACGCGGAGCTACGCTGGATGACACAATGTCGCGCCTAGAAAGCGAGTATATAAATCTTGTGGAAACCCAGGGTGAGCTTGAGTCTATTGACCTGTCGGAAGAGATTATTCATAACAAGAGCTATGAAATGAGCTGGATGGTTACATTGCAGCTGGGAAGTAAAATTTTGCCGCAGACTATTTTTGATTTTATAAGTTAAACCTTATGCTGATACTTGTTTGCAGATGTACTTAAGTACGATAGGAGGGATGTGTGAATGGTACGCCCAGTGCTTGAAATTACCACAACTCCGGCGCAGTATGAATATGAATTTGTGCGTGCTAAGCTGGAGATAAACCAAGAATTGCCGCAGGTTGAGCGCACGGTTACGCGAGCGACCTTAAACATGAAGCAGCAGGCAGGCCGTTTTGAGATGAATACGGTGCGGCGCCGCAGTGACATGGGCTTTAAAGGTGTGGTAGAGCGTGCCAAGTATGAGGCAGAGCAAGGCCGAAGCCAAGCTTTGGAAGCCACGGCCACATACGCTGAAATTGGAAATCAATTGGCGAAGATTTCTCAAGGAGCCAATATACCTGATACTATGTGGAGCCAAAGTATGAAGCATAATCAGGGTGATTTGGTGCTTGTGCCTGTGTCGCCGATAGATATTCATTATATTCCGGCAACGCTAGCAACCGATTTTAAGCCAGGAGAGATTAAAGCCGACTGGAATGTGGGCAGAGCTAAGCTGGACTTTGTGCCGGGCTCGTTTAAGCTGAATTTTACGCAGTATGCTTCTATTAATATTGAATACACCGGCGGCTTTAACTATGCGCCGCCAAGTGCAGACCCGAACTACGAAGCACGAGCGTAATAAATGCGCCAGCCATGTGGGATATCCCACATGGCTGATTATGTATATTGCTTGGAATAAGTAGCGAAGGTATGTAATATTATATATTTTATAATGGCCCTGAAAGGATATTATATGACGGTAGATACACGAGATTTTGGTAGCATAGAGCTAAATGAAAATGCAGTGGTGGAGTTTCGCGCACCTATTTTTGGGTTTGATGGGTTGCGCAGGTTTGTGCTTTTGAGTGACGATAAGGCAGGCCCGGGGCTTATGTGGCTGCAATCGCTTGAGGATAAAGAAGTGTGCTTTATTTTGCTAGATCCAATGGAGATTGGCATTGAGTATGCACCTGAGATTTCCGGCGAAACGGTGGAGTTATTGCAGCTGGATGATGCGCCAATTATAAGGGTTATTGCGGTGGTGCCACAAGATTTTAAAGACACCACAGTTAACCTTAAAAGCCCGATTGTTATAAACAAAAAAAATCAATGGGCGGCACAAACTATTTTGGAGGCAGAGTATTCTATCCGCATGCGCCTGTTTGATGAAGGGGGCGCCTTATGCTAATATTAACGCGCAAAACCGGGCAAGGCTTTACTATAGGCGATAATATTGAAATTACCATAACCGAGGTTTCGGGCGATAAGGTGCGGGTTGGAATAAGCGCGCCTAAAGAGGTGAAGGTTTTGCGCAGCGAGCTTGCCCAAACGGTGGAGCATAATGTGCAAGCGGCACATAGTGCTGCGGCTAACATGCGTGCGCTTGCAGCAGGGCTAAAGCAGGCAGGGCATGGCAAAGGGGCGAATGCATCTTTGCAAAAGAAAGACGATTAGAACTATCGCTGGGATGTGCATTTAAAAGCTGCCGTCCAAAGGCGTTGCAACAAACGCTTGGCGGCAGCAAATTTTTAAATAATATAATTTTTGGGTTAAAAGTTTTTTAGAAGGGTTCGAGGTCTCGTTTTTCCAGGCGAGCGCTGTAGGCCGATAAAGCAACGGTGTTTTCGGTGGTGGTTTTCTCAACATGGCAATACAAAAGGTATTCTCCGCGGCGCAGCTCTAGTTGTTTTTTGCAGCGCAGAGGAAGTTTGCGCAGGGTGAGAAAATCTATTTCGGCAGAGAGCTGCAAAAGACTGTTTGCTTCTTGGGCCCAGCGGCTGTGCAAGGTGATACTTTTTTCGGACAGGTATACAACTTCGGCGCTAAACCCACCGCCTTTAGCTGATATTTCGGCTTCCATGTGGATGTTGCAGGCAAGCAGCCTTCGGGTTTTGGCGGCCAGCGTAGGGTTTATATCCACAAGGCGAACCAGCTTGCCGGAAGACAGATAGACACTACCCTCGTATGTTGCCAGCGTGCGTTCGCTGTGGGCCCATTCTATCATGGCGGGGGTGCCAAGCGGAAGTAGCGGCACAAAGTCGCTAGTGAAGTTTATGGCATTATCGCCAGGCAAAAAATGTGCCTGGCCAAGCTCGTTAATAGTATTGTAGGAAGAGGTAAATTTTGCGGGAAACGCAAGGTACTCCATAAAGGTAAATCTCCTTAGTGTGGCGGAAGCCTACCTGCGCAGCACTTTCTGGCTTTAGCACTTTTGGCGGTATAAAAAATTGTGCGTGGTATGCGCAGCTCGGATTATATGGTTTTGTCAAAGAAAAGCGCTGTTGCGCCGGAAAGGTTGAAAAATAGGTATGGTAACAAAACTGTGCAGCCTGCTTGAAGAAAAAAAAGGTAGGTTTTTAATGTATGAAAAAGCCACACTGGATTTGCTTATCTGTGATGCGGAAGACATAGAAAAGTATATCACAAAGCGAAGCGAGCTGGCAACCGAGATAGAGGGTATTGATGAAGAACTTTTGCGGACCTACTCGTCTGCCGATAATGCTGTACTGCTAGAAAAGATTGTGAAGGCCAGAATGGATTTTGAGCAAGTGCCAAGCGAGTATCAGATGGTTTTTTATGCGTCGCAAGCAGTGCGTAGCGTGGCGGGGCGAATACAACAAAGTGACAAGCAGGTTGTGGAACGCCTGCAAAAGTTACGTGTGCAGGCGCTTGAGAGTGTGAAGAAAAACCAAAATCTGCCTAAAATCAAAAAATATCTCACGGATTTATCCGAGCTGCCGGCGCAGGGAAGCCTACGGAATAAAAAAGTGTAATAGTATAACTTTTTTTGTATTTTATTTAATTTTTTCAATATGCTGCCGTATAAATATATATAAGAATCGTGTTTGGTGCTTGCTGTTATTTTTGGCAAGCAACAGGAAGGATGGAGTTCTATGGCAATAAATTCACTTAGCGCTTCAAGTTATGGTATGTCGGGCCTTGCCTCGGGCATGAATACACAAGACATTGTGGAACAAATGCTGAGCGGCACTCAGGCCAAAATAGACAGTACCATGCAAGACAAGATGACACTGGAAACCAAGCAGGCTATGTATCGCGAAGTGTCGAGCAAGTTGAAGGCGTTACAGTCGAGCTTTTTAAGCTTTACATCGAGCACAAATTTGTTGTCTAACTCGTTTTATAATACAATGACATCCACTGTTACCGCGTCGGGCGATTTATCGGCGGCATTTTCGGTAACGGCTTCATCGCAGGCGTTTGTGGGAACAACCAGCCTTGATTATATTCAGCAGCTGGCCAGCGCACGTACCGAAAAAACAAATGTAGACGCAAGCGCAGGAGTGGCGGGGCAGCTAAATAGCGCCGCTGCTAAAAATCTGCTGGATTCTTATAGAGGCGAAGATGCAGTGCTTACCATCAAAGTGGGTGAGCAAAGCGTTAATATAGATGATGCCCCATTGCTATTCTCCGGAAAATCGCAGAGTGAAGTAGCGGCTATTTTAAACCAGAAATTTGCAGATGAGGGTATGGGTGCAGAGGCGCGGTTTGTGAACAACGAGCTGCAGATTATTGCGGACGACCCAGACGCGTACATAGAAGTGTACGGCAACCAGAATACCACATCGGAAGACCCAACGCTTTCGATGAAAATGTTTGGCAGTGGCATAGACAAGCTTAGCGGTCAGGGCGAGTTTACCGCATCGATAAACACAGAGCTCTATCAGCCGAGCTTTGAGGTGAATCTCGACGGGCGCCAACAGACAATAAACCTCGATTTGAATGCGCTGAACGCATATGCAAACGGTGGGGATAACACTGAACTATTAAACGACATAAACACCCAGCTGAAAAGATATTTTGGTGCCGGTGTAACGGCCGAGGTGGACAGTCTTGGCAGAATTGAGTTTAACGCAGGTGCAAAAAGCCAAAAATTCACCATTACAGGCGAGCATGATGTTGTGGGCATTTTTGGGGTGGTTAGCGGTATTTCTAACAAGCTAAACACGAACCTTGCGCTAAAAGATCTTAACTTTGCAGAGCCGTTGCAGGGTAGCCATCACGTGTTTATGGTGAATGGAATAGAGTTTGCCTATGATTCTGATGCATCGCTGGGAACTATTATTAATGATATCAATGGCAGCAAGGCGGGTGTGAAAATATCTTACCTTGAAGCTGAGGATAGGTTTGTGGTGCAAAGCTCTGAGACCGGTGCCGGCAGCATGGAGTTTGAGGTGTCGCAAACAGAGGGCAACCTAATGAGCGTGCTTTTTGGCGAAAAGGGCGCAAACACCGCAATAGGCTATGGCATAAACATGGACATGACCAGCCAGCTTGCTGTGACCGACGCCGACATTGCAAACGGTGGCTCCTTTACATTTAATATAAATGGCAACAACTACAATTTTAAGGTATCGCGCGATAATGATGAGCCGCAGTTCACGCTGGAAACATTTACCGAAGAGATGAACAAAGCGTTTGAGAATACATTCGGTACAAGTGCAGACGGCACACAAGAAATTGAGTTTTTACAGCAGGACGGTAAGTTTACCATTCGTGCAAACAATGATGATTTTGTTGTTAAAGCGGTAGAGTACGACGAAAATACCAATACGCATATGCTTGGTTTTGTGGAGAACCAGTCCACATTGGCAGCAGATGCTTCGTTTACGCTGAGTGAAACAGGCATATCGTTTGGCGAGGGCGCCAGCATTGACATTGAGTTTGGCGCACATAGTGTGAGCATAGACTCATCGGAGCTTGCCGGCAATTTGACCATACAAGGCGTTGAAAATTTAATTAACTCGCGCATACGCGAGGAGCTGGGCATTACCGACAACACTACCATGCACCCATTTGTCTCATTTGATGAGAACAGCGGGGCGTTTCGCCTGACAACGCAAGATGGCATGCCAATGACCATATCAATGAACGAGGGTACCGGTACGGGCGCTGCCGCAAGCACAGGGCTGGACAAACTGTTTGGTGCACAGAGCATTTCGGTTGGGCATGAGCCAGAGCTACCTGCGGGTGCTACCGAGTTCCGCAGTGTAACAGATGAAGGCCGAAATGCAATATTTAGTTATGAAGGCTCTGTGATGGAGCGTGCGTCCAACTCGTTTACTATAAACGGGCTTACATTTACACTAAATAATACTACGGTGAAAAACACCATAGAGCACGCCGCGGTGGGCACAGAAGGTGATGCAGACTATGTGCCTGCGTGGACAGAGTATGAGTATCATGAACCAACCAGCATTACGACCACACGCGATACAGACAAAATAGTGGACGGCATAGTAGAGTATCTGGCGCTATACAACGAGACGGTTAACTATATTACCGAGCTTGTGCGTGCAGATGCTACATATAAAGATTATCCGCCACTTACAGATGAGCAAAAATCTGCAATGAGCGACCGCGAGATAGAGCTTTGGGAAGAAAAGGCGCAGGAAGGCCTATTGCGCAACGATTTATACCTAGAGCGGGTGCTGCAGGACATGCGTTCGGCCATGTACACACAACCGGACGCCAGCAGTATTGCAATATACGATTTGGGGATATCCACAAGTTTCTATTCGAGCGATGGTAACTTTAACGCTGAAAGCATCGATGACCTACGTGCAGCCATTGAGAACGACCCTGAAGCTGTGCGCCAATTGTTTGCGGGCGAAGGTGGCATTATGGAGCTGGTGAACGATGCCATTAACTCGGCAACCACCTCCAGCTACGGCAGCCCGGGATATATTACAGCGGTTGCGGGTTCCAGCGCGCTGGATACATCCTCGACTATCTATAAGGAAATTGAGGATCTAGACGAGCAGCTGCTAACGCTGGAAGACCGATACTGGAGCGAGTACGATAGATATTGGTCGGAGTTTAACGCAATGGAATTGCTTATTCAAGAGATGAACTCGCAGAGTTCATGGCTATCGCAACAACTGGCTTGATAACAAACACTAACACACAAAAGAGGGATATGCTATGAATTCATACGAAAAATATCAGCGCCAAATGGTGACCACCATGACCCAAGGTGATATGTTGCTGAAATTATATGATGAAGTTATCAAGCAGATAGATATTGCAAGGCTGGCAATAGAGCAAAAAAAGATACCCGAAATGGATAAAGCAATAAATAAAGCAGAAAAAATTATTAGGTATCTTCGTACTTCATTGGATTTTAGATACCCAATTTCCAAAGAATTATCTAAATTATATGATTTTTTTGGCACTCAGCTTGTTATGGCTAATGTCAAGAAGGATGCTAGACACCTGAATGATATACAACCTTTAATACGTGATTTGCGCGATACCTTTGATCAATGCATTAAGCAGGATCGCAGTGCACGTACTGCGGCAGGCAGCGCAAAGGCGATAGGAAATGTGGTATAATAGGCATCTAAGGGATTATAGGTACACCTAACCACAGCAGACGAAATTTGAACTAGGCATGGACGCCGAGAGTATCAAGGTGTCCATGCCTAGTTTTTTGCATGTATGGACACAAGGCAATGCAGTTGTCCATACATGCAAAAAATAGGACCTGTGTAACTGCGGGCAGGCACATGCAATGAATTACGTATTTATGCATGTTTTCTAGTGAAAATCGAATTTTGGGTATTGCACTTTTGTAGTAGGGGTGCTATCATAATCACAAGATATATTCAGGTATAAGGAGGGGAGAAACAATGCTGTTTGACACAAACACAACCCTAACCGCACAGGCAAGTTTGGATGCACTTTGGATGCAAACCCAGGTTATTTCGAACAACATGGCCAACGTGGACACCCCCGGTTTTAAAGCTTCAACCGTTAGTTTTGAGGCGGCTTTGTCGCAGGCAAGCAGGCAACAAAATGTGGAGGGCCAAGAGGTGGGCGTGAACGGCGCTGCTGCAAGTAGTGGCGGTGCAGGCGTGCACCAGGCGCGCGTATCTACCGACCCGTCAACCTCGGTGCGCATAGACGGAAATAACGTAGTGTTGGAGGAGCAGCAAAGCGAACTGTGGAAAACATATGCGCAGTACAGCTATCTGCTAGACCGTATATCAGGGCACTACAACACGATAGGCACGGCCATTAACAACATGAAAACCACATAAAGCCAAGCCAAACACATAAAGGCAGCATCTGCTTTTGCAAAAAAGAAAGGTGGCGAAACGAGTGTCTTTTCTTAGCACAATGGACATTACCACCTCGGCGTTGACAGCCGAGCGTTTGCGAATGGACGTTATTGCTCAAAATATTGCCAACATAGATACAACCCAAACACCCGATGGTGAGCCTTACCGCAGGCAGCTGGTGGTGTTTCAAGAAAGAGAGCTTAACTTTCAATCGGCTTTGGAGCGAGAGGCCTCTAGAATATCCGGCGCCAGCAGTGGCACAAGCGAGGCGGGCGGCGGAGTGAGGGTGGCCGAAGTGATTGAAGACCCAAGCGATTTTGTCCCCGTTTATAATCCAACCCACCCGGACGCAGATGAAGATGGGTATGTTTTGATGCCGAACGTAGACAGAGCCGAGGAAAATATTGACTTGATGGCGGCAACGCACAGCTACAATGCCAACATCACCACACTTAATATTATCAAAGCTATGGCTATGAAAGCGGCTGAATTAACCCGATAAACATCTGAAGACGGCAGCTAGAGCTGCCGTTTTCCCCGTTCTCGTGGGTAGATTTACTAAGGAATATTTCATAGGTAAAACAACTGCATAACGAGAAATAGTTTAAATAGGCAAGAGCTTTTGAAGACAAACATACGCATAATTTACACTGAAAACGTAGCGAAAATCGCAACATAAGCTGCCCGTAAGTTTGGTAGCTAAGGAGGATATACCATGAGCAATTTTATTGTGCCAATAAGCAGCCTGCCAACCATATCTTCACTATCGAGCACACAAGGCAAAGCTGCCGCAGGGCAAGCCTCGGACGGCATTACAGGCACATTTTCAGATATGCTGTCGGACGCAGTACAGCAGCTGGAGACAACCCGCGATACCGCTAGCGCCAGCACATATGATTTGGCAGTGGGCGGTAGCGACGATTTGCATACGGGAGCGATAAACTCTGTGAAGTACAGCACGGCGGTAAGCTATGTTTCGGGTATAACAAGCGCGGCTATCAGCGCATATAATGAGCTGATGAGGATGTCGATTTAAAAGATAAAACATAGTGGATTATGACTATAAGACGTAGAATTTCCGTAAAGGGCGTTGGCGATGAATGAACGAGTAGCTCAGGCAACCGACCAGGTTAAACAGGCGTTTGGTAAGGTTACCGACGTTTGGCAAAAGCAAGAACCTGTGCGTAAAAAACGAATATTGATGATTGGTGCCGGGCTGATTGCGGTTGCGCTGGCAGTTGTGATTGTGCTGAATATTTTTAGCGCCCGCTATGTTGTACTTTACGAAGAAATTACCTACGACGAGAGTGTGCAAGGGCTTGGAATTCTGGAAGCAAACGCCATTGCAGCACGTATTAACGACGCAGGCCTTTTGGAGGTACCGTCCAACCAGATAAACCGTGCAATGGGTATTTTGGCTATACAGGGTATACCAAGCCAGACGCTGGGATATGACATTATTGAGGGGGCCGCAGGGCTTACCACAACCGAGTTTGAGCGGCGGGACGCCTGGGTGCGTCAGCAACAAGACCGCCTGCAAGATACAATAAAAACCTACGAAGGTGTGCAGAATGCGATAGTTCAGTTGAACATAGGGACTACGTCGGACAATGTGTGGGACACCGCAACAACACAGGCTAGCGGGTCGGTTACGGTGCACATGCAAGAGGGGTACATTCTGGGCAACGGGCAGGTGTCGGGCATTCGGCATCTGGTGGGCTCGGCAGTGGGTATAGACCCAATGCAGGTTACGGTGCTGGATGGCGAGGGCAACCTGCTTGTTGGCGAAGGCGAAGAGTATGACGCGACAGAGTCGGTTACCGAAAGCTTTTTGGAGCGCATGAGCCTTGAATCGGAAATAGAGCAAAACTTGATTGATAAAGCGTCTACCGTGATGGAGAGTGTGTTTCCGGATACGTCTTTGTGGAGTGTTACCTGCACGGCTGATTTGAACTTTGACGCGATGGTAACCGAAATGAAAGAGTATAGCCCGCTGGAGGGTACGGTTCACGGCGTGGTGGATGAAGAAGAGATAGACGCAGTACTTGGGCTTGGGCAGTATGCAGAGGGGGTTGTGGGCGAGACCGACAACACCGACGTGCCGATTTATGTAGATAATGACAACGACGGCGAAGTGGATGATGTGGACTATTATCGCTATCGTGATTATGCGGTTAGCTATGTGCTAAGCCAGATAGAAAAGGACGGCCCAACGCTGGAAGGCGCTACGCTGTCGGTAACGGTAAACGCCGCGCCCGACGCAGAGCTGATGCAACAGTTGCGTACATCGGTGGCGTTTGCTACAAACCTACCGCTGGAATCGGTAACGGTGCAGGCTTACCTAGTGGCACAGCCTGAAGAGCCTGTTGTGGAGCCTTGGTGGTCGTTTATTGTGGGCGAAGATGCATCGCCGTGGACGTTGTTTATCATCATTGGCGTAGTGGTAGTACTTATTATGGTGCTGGTGCTGGTGATATTGATACGCAACAGGGCAAAGCGCAAGCGTAAAGCGGCCGAGATGGCACTGGTGGCGGCGGAAGAGGAAGAGGCACAGCGCATTAAAGCCGAGATAGAAGAACGAAAACGGCAGCTTAAAAACGCGGCTATTGGTGACGAGAGCGAGAATGCCATTACCAATGAGGTACGAGAGTTTGCCCGTAGCAACCCAGAAATTGCCGCTAACCTGCTGAGAAACTGGCTGAAGGATGGTGAATAATCGTGGCTGGACAAGGTAGCTCTAAAATGTCTAATAAGACCCGTGCGGCGGCGGTTATCGTATCTTTGGGCGCAAGCGAGGCTGCAGAGGTTTATAAATATCTGCGTGAAGATGAGATAGAACAGCTATCGCTCGAGGTGGCAAAGCTTGAGATGCTGCCACCGGACGAGCTAAAGGACATCATAGACGATTTTTACGGGCTTTGCGTTACCCAAAAGGTAATTAATGAGGGCGGCGTGGATTATGCTCGAGATGTTTTGGAAAAAGCGTTTGGTCCACAGCAGGCCGCAAACTTGATGGACAGGGTTTCGAAAAGTTTGCGCACAAAGGCGTTTGATTTTGTGCGTAAAGCCGACTATAAAAACCTGCTCTCCATTTTGCAAAATGAGCATCCGCAAACCATTGCGCTTATTTTGTCGTACGCAAAATCGGACCAAGCAAGCCAGATTATCAGCGAGCTGCCCGGAGAGGTGCGCATAGACGTAATTGAGCGAATTGCCAATCTAGACCGTGCCTCGCCCGACGTAATAAGCGTGGTGGAAGCAACGCTAGAGAAGAAGTTTGGCAATATTGTTTCGGTAGACCTTGTAGAGCTGGGCGGCGTGCCGTATGTGGCTGAAATTATGAACACGGTAGACCGCAGTACCGAAAAACAGATATTTGACGAGCTTGGAATTAAAGACCCGGAACTTGCCGACAACATCCGCAAGCTTATGTTTGTGTTTGAAGATATTGTTTATCTGGACGACATCTCTATTCAGCGATTCCTGCGCGAGGTAGACACAAAAGACCTTGCTGTGGCGCTGAAAGCAGGCAACGCCGAGGTTTCGCGCGTTATATTCCAAAACATGTCTAAGCGTTCGCAAGAGAGTGTGGCCAGCGATATCGAATACCTGCACAACGTGCGTATGCGTGATGTGGAAGAAGCACAGCAGCGTATTGTGGACTCTATCCGCAGGCTGGAAGAAGAGGGCGAGCTTGTTATTAGCAAGGGTGGAAAGGATGAGGTGATTGCCTAATATAGTCAGGTTTGGCGATATCACCCTTGCCGAAGAGGTTGTGAAGATACAAGACCTCGGCCCCGCAGAGCCATTTAAGAAAAGTGCAAAGCGGACGCAGGGGGATACGGCGTATGAGATTAAAGTGAAGTCGGCAAAGCATGAAGGTGCCGATGACGAAGAGGCAGAGGCAGAGCTTACCGCTGAGCAGGATTTTGAGGCGGAGGAGTTTGGCGAGGATAATCTGCACAATGAACAAGACGAGCAGGGCGAGCTAAACGAGCAAGATGACCTGCATGGCAGTGAGATATCGCAGGGTAAAAGCGAGCAACAGGGCGCTATGCAAGGCGCGGCCGAAGAGATAGTGCAAAGCGCGGTAGCAGAGGCTGCACGTATTTTGGAGCAGGCTGTGCGCGAAGCTGAACAGCAAAAGGCAGACATACTGGCCACGGTGGAGCAGGAGGCACAGCAGCTACGAGCGCAGGCCGAGCAAGAGGGCCGAGAGCAGGGCGCAGCGCAGATTGTGGATGACGTGAACGAGGCGTCGAAAGCAATACAAAATGCTATTGCCGATATGGAAGGCCAGCGAGCCGGCTTTGAGAGTGAGTATGAAGAACAGCTAAAATGGATGGCCGTGGATGTTGCGTCGAAGGTGCTTGCAAAAAAGGTGGACGATAACGACGCAGAGATGGCCGAGATGGTAGAAAAAGCGGTGCAAAGTGTGAAAAGTGAGCCGTGGATTCGCATAGAGGTGGCGCAAGAGATGGTGCGGTTGATTGATAGGCTGCAGAGCGCATATGAAGGACGACCAAACATAGAGGTGAGCGCTATACCCGCACAAGCGGGCACGGTGCAGATAGAAACACCGTCGGGCATGGTGGATGCATCTTTGAATACACAACTTGCAAATTTGAAGGAATATTTACAACAAAATTCAAGATAATACAAGCCTTGTTCATACATTTTATGGTATAATAATGTGTTGGCAAATATAGCATAGGGTTTGAGTATTTTAGACAAAAATTGGGGAGGCGGCGCAGTTGAACCGTACGGCATTTGCACAGATGCTTAATGCAGGCGATTTGTGCACCCGTATGGGGAAAATTGATAAGATTGTTGGCATGACAATGGAGGCCACAGGCCCTGCTAGCAATATTGGAGATGTGTGCCGAATAACCCTTTCGGACGGGCGGCAGATACATGCCGAGGTTGTGGGATTTAAAGAGAGCAAAGTACTTTTGATGCCGTACGAAGATACCGAGGGCATAGGTTTTGGCTCTACCGTTGTGAACACCGGACACAAGCTGAGAATTAGTGTGAGCGACGAGCTTATTGGCCGCACGATAGACGCACTGGGACGCCCTATAGACGGCGGGCCGCCGATACCCGACAAAGGCATTTACTACAATGTTGCGGGCGAAGCGTCCAACCCGATGGAGCGCCCACGCATAGATACACCTATACAGATGGGCATAAAAGCTATAGACGGTTTTATGACCATAGGAAAAGGCCAGAGGATGGGGATTTTTGCCGGCTCGGGCGTGGGCAAGAGCACGCTGATGGGTATGCTGGCACGCAACGTAAAGGCCGACGTAAACGTGATTGCGCTGGTGGGAGAACGTGGACGTGAGGTTGTGGAGTTTCTAGAGCGGGATTTGGGTGAAGAGGGTAAGGCGCGCAGTGTTGTAGTGTGTGCCACATCGGACCAGCCGGCAATGCTTCGCAATAAATGTGCGATGAGCGCCACCGCAGTGGCCGAGTACTTTAGGGATCAGGGCAAAGATGTGCTACTTATGATGGACTCGGTAACACGTTTTTGTATGGCGCAGCGTGACATAGGCCTTGCGATAGGCGAGCCGCCGGTGGCCAGAGGATATACGCCGTCCATCTATTCCACACTGCCAAAGTTGCTTGAGCGCAGCGGAAACTTTACCAAGGGTTCTATCACCGGCATATACACAGTGCTGGTAGAGGGCGACGACATGAACGAGCCTATATCTGATACGGTGCGTAGTATTATTGACGGGCATGTAATGCTAAGCAGGAAGATTGCTCAGAAAAATCACTACCCGCCAATTGATGTGCTTTCGAGCATCAGCCGTTTGATGAATGACATTGCCATGCCGGAGCACAAGCAGGCCGCAGGCCGTATGCGAAACCTGATGGCAACGTATGATGCAAATGTGGATTTGATATCGATAGGGGCGTACAAAAGTGGCACAAACCCTGTGCTGGACGATGCAATTGCCCATATTGACAGCATAAATGCACTGCTGAAACAGCAGGTAGAGGAAAAGTTTACATACGAGCAGACGGTTGAGCTGATGATACAAACCTCAAAGTAAGGCGGATAGTGAATGAAAAAATTTGCCTTTACGCTGGAGCGTATGCTTGGTTTTAAGCGAACGATGTATGAAAAAGAGCGCAGCATGTTGGCGCAGCTTAGGGCAGAGCAAGCCGCGCTACAACAGCGCAGGGATGACACCGAAAACCAGATGCTACAGCTGGATGCAGAATTTCGGCACAAAGCGGCAACCGAAGGTGTTAGCATAGATGAGGTAACCCGTGTATCGTTTCATCGCGATAACTCCGACAAGGTGATAAAACAGTTTGATATAGACATTGCCAAGATGGAAGTGGCTATTGCAAAGCAGCTGGAGATAGTTGTAGCGCTTGATAAAGAGGTGAAAAGCCTTGAAAAGCTACGAGAACAGCAGTGGGAAGAGTATCAAGCGCAGGCGGCTAGGGAGGAAACCGAGAGGATTTTAGAGCTGGTGAGCCGCAATTTTGTGGACGAGCAGATGGCTGCCGCTGAAGAACAGCGGGTGGCGCGGGGTTAAAACCGATACAAAACTTTTTAGCGGCACTTGACGCAAAAAAGTTTGTATATATAGGGCGAGCAGCCCAACTACTTGAAAGGAGGTGAGAGAGATGGATATGGCTACCATGGTTATGGTGGCAAATACTATGCCGATGCAAGGTGCTAGCGGCGGGATATCGCAGCCAAGGCAACTATCGGGTGATCAGACGGGTTTTGCGCAGATATTGGGCGGGCTTGTTGGTGAAAACGGTAGCGCTACGGCAAGCTTTGAAAGCCTGTTTGGGCTTACAGCGCAGGGTGGATTACCTGAGGTGCCTTTAAGTTTATCGGGAATGTCGGCGGAAGATTTAGAAGCGCTACAGACAGGGCAGATACCTCAAGAGATTTTACAGCTACTGCAAGGTTTGTATCAAGGTGACGCCGAAGTACTACAGCTTGACACAGGGCAAGGCTTGGAACAGCTGATGCAGAGCCTGCAAGAGATTATGGAGCAAAATGGCGGGCAGATGGCAGGGCAAGAAGCACTGGCAATGCTTGTAGCACAGATGCAGCAGAGCATGCCTTCATTGGCGCAGCAAGCCACAGCGCAGCAGGCAGATGGCACTACCATACAGCAAGCTATGCCACAAACACTGTTGGCAGCAGCCCTTATGGATGCAAATGCAAGCACGGTGCAAAACAAAGCGAACGCAGAGCCGCAAACACAGATGCAAACGCCGGTGGCAACACAGCAAGCAGAGCCGATGCTACAGGTTTTATCGCAGCAGCAGGCCACGCAAACATCTACAGATAGCACGGCGATGTTTGGTCAGGGCGAGCAGGTGGATGTGCAGCAAGCGCAGCAACCGGCCGCAACCAGTTTTGATGCAGCGGTGCGTATGGCAAAGCAACAGATGGCAGCAGATGGCGAGCAACCGCAAACGCTAGACAAGCTAAAAGGCGAGCAGCCGCTAAAGCTAGACGTGGACGCATTGCAGCAAAAGGTGGACGCAGGACAGTATCTGCAAAACACCGCGCTGGCCGCAAACATTCAAACAGCGCAGGCCGCAGAGGCAGTAGAGCTACCGCCACAGGTGCAGTTGCTACAACAGGTTGAGATGGCGATGGCCGAAGGGCAAAGCCAGCTAACACTGACGCTGACACCCGAAAGCCTAGGCGAGGTTACAATTCAGCTGGCAAAAGCAGGCGATGGAATGGTGCTGAACATTATAACGCAAAACCCCGAGACCCAAAGCTTGCTGGCAGCCCAGGTAGACATGCTTCAGGAAAACCTGAAAGGCATGAAGGTAGAGGTACAGGCGGTGCTTACACAGCAGCAGCATGAGATGTTGTCGCAACAGCAGGCCGACGCACATGCAAGGCAAAGCCAAAACCGAGAGACCATGCAAGGCGCCGCGTATTATGGCGACGAGCCGCTTTCGGCAGAGTATTCAGCAGAGTGGCCAATTGTGCAGATGATGGCACCAAGCACTATGCTAAACGCATATGTGTAATAGCAAAACTAAAATTTTAAAGAAAGGAGGACAACACAGATGAGCGTACGTATAACAGATGATGGTTCAACCATCTACAATGGCCTTACGGTTGAAACCCCATACGGTTCAGAGCAGGACCAAGCAATACAGGTGGAAGACTTTTTGCAACTGATGATTGCACAGCTTAGCAACCAAGACTTTATGGAGCCGGTGGACGATAGCCAGTATATGGCGCAGCTTGCACAGTTTGCTTCGATGGAATCTATGCAAGAGCTAAGCCACTACTCGCAGATAAACTATGTAAGCAGCCTTGTGGGTAAAACGGTAACGGTAGCATCACTGGGTTTGGGAGCTGAGGTAAACAGCGAGGTTGGTGTTGTATCCGGCGTAAACTTGAGCGGCGAGGAGCACACCGTTACGGTGAACGGCAAAACCTATACGCTAAGCCAGATTATGAGTATTGATAATGGCAGCACCGCCGTGGAAAGAAGCGAGCTTGAGAACGCAGAAAACATAGCTCTTGTGCTTCAAGATGTTGGCAATGACAGCATATCGCTAAGATGGACGCCGCCGGTTGCCGACGAAGATGCCGCAAGCGAACTTCGCTATGATGTGTACTACACAACCGATGGCTCGCTAGACTTCTCTACACTTTCCGGTGTGAAGCAGGGCGTTTTGGCAGGCGAGGCTATGTCGGAAACCGAGATTTTGCTAGAAGGGCTGGAAAGCGGAAAAACCCACTTTATCAACGTGGTTGTTACCAATCAAAACGGCGACCAAGCCATATACCAGCAAAGCCATGCCGTAACAACCGGCTAGCAGGTGAGCGCTTAAGAAGAACGTTTGTAAAAATAATTCTTAGGTGGCACACCTAAAAGCTAACAGGGAGGTTAGGCATAGTGGCTATTATCAACCCAAACCAGCTTCCGCGTACAATAGTAACCGGCACACCATCAACCACAGCCACAAAAGCCGGAACAACACAGCAGGGCCAAAAGCCCGAGGGACCTTCGTTTCTTAGTGTGTTGCAGCAGCAACTGGAAGCAGGAAGCAGTACAGCATTTTCTAAGCACGCTGTCTCAAGAGTGATGGAGCGGGATATAGATGTGTCGCCGCAAAACCTGGAGCGTTTGAACCAGGGTATGCAGCTGGCCCAACAAAAAGGCTTAAAAGACGCACTTATTCTTATCGACTCAGATGCCTATATCGTGAACGCCGCAGCCGGCAAGGTTGTTACGGTGGACGGGCAGGCAGAAAAAGGCAGTGTATTCACAAATATTGATGGTACCGTCATCGCTTAAGCTGGCCCTATTGCAGGAAGCTTAGGAACCCCAACTGACTGAAGGGTTCCCGATGAATCCAAGGGGGCATTTTCTTTATCCGCCCCTAGACTTTCTGTGACGGTATCAATTCAATCATCTTTTATAAGCGTTTCTTAAAAAGAAGGAGAATTGATTATGGTACGTTCAATGTATTCAGGCGTTAGTGGCCTTATGAGCCACCAAACCCGTATGGACACTATTGGTAATAATATTGCCAACGTAAACACCTACGGTTTTAAGTCCGGCCGCACAACCTTCCGCGATATTTACTACCAAACAATGACATCGGCTTCGGCTCCAACAGCGGCAGGTGGCGGCGTTAACCCCTCTTCGGTTGGTTACGGCGCACAGGTGGGTAGCGTAGATCTTATGATGAGCCGCTCTACCTTCACCATGACCTCCCAAACCATGGACCTTGCGATTGACGGCGAGGGTTTTTTCCAAGTTCAGGACGCAGCCGGCAACACTTACTACACTCGTGCAGGCATGCTAAACTTTGATGCCGCAGGCAACCTTGTGGACATGCAAGGTAACTATGTACTTGGTGTAAACGGCGACCCAACAGGCCGCCTGCCATCGTCTGAGCGTATTTCGGTAACACTGCCTGTTGTAAACCCGGCCGCCTCGATTGTTTCGCAAGCGGTGAACGGCCAAGAGTTTACACTAAGCACCACCAATGCGACCACCGATGGTAACCTTAATGTAAGCTTTACCACCGATAACAGCCTGCCAGATGATGCTGTTGAAGCGTCGATATCTTCTACCGGCATTATAATTAAGATGCACCCTGATAACAGCTACACCAACTTTGCCGACCTAAACACAGCTATCAACAACGCAATTACAACGGCAAACAATAACACAGAGCATCCCGCAGGCACATTCTCGCTATCTTACACCGGCACCGGCACCGACCCATTTGCCGCAGGCCCGCTAACCGCGTCGCAGATTACATCTACCAACTACGACATAGACCTTGGCACAGCATCATTTGCCCCGGGCAACAGCTTCTTTGGCGGTATGTACCCCACAGATGTTAGCAACGGCTTTACCGGCACAGGCGCTATTGGCGACTTTACCGCAACATACGCCGCAGCGGCACCGCCCGCCACACCGTACGCATCGTGGACAACCACATTGGACGTTGGCGGTGTTACCTACGAGGGTGTTATCGATGAGACTCGTACATCCAGCGGTGAGTTTTACATGTACAACACTACACCCGGTGCAAGCCCTGATGACTACATTGTTATGCGCCGCCCGTCGTTTAACGACATTGTGGACGCGTGGAATGCTGAAAAAGGCAACACCCCTCCAACTGCGCCAGACCCAGCAAACCCATTCAACACCATTACCGCAGCGCAACACGGCGCAACCGACGCCACACCTTCGGAAGCCAGCCGCAACCTTGGCATCTCTGGCACAACATTTGCACTGCGCGGCGGCACAGAAGGCGGCCCGCAAACCATTGCTGATATGACAGGCATTAGCATTGCTCCTAACGGCATTATTACCGGTTGGGACAGCGTGGGCACAGAGATTACTATTGGCCGTATAGACCTTGTAACCTTTGCAAACCCGGCAGGCCTTAACCAAGCAGGTTCGTCTAACTACACAGTATCGGCCAACTCGGGTGACCCAATAGTTAACCAGCCCGGTGCAGGCGGTGCAGGCCAGTTGGTTGGCGGCTCGCTGGAGCTGTCGAACGTAGACCTTTCGCGTGAGTTTTCCGACATGATTACCACCCAGCGTGGATATCAGGCAAACAGCCGTATCATTACCGTATCGGATACCATGCTGGAAGAGCTGATTAACCTAAAACGATAAACGTTTAGCGCGGTGGCAGGCTTTGCCTGCTGCCGCGGGCAAAGCAAGCAGGTATAGTGCTTGTTTTGCCCGCAGCAGCAGAGTGGAAAAGGAGGAAGTGTGTGATAACGCTAAAGCGATTGAACGACACCGAATTTGTGCTTAACTGCGAACTTATTGAGACAATTCAAGAAAACCCCGACACCACCATACGGCTTACCGATGGGAAGGTATATATTGTAAAACAAACGATGCACGAGGTAGTGCAGGCAACCATAGCGTATAAGCGCAGCCTGTTTGACAACCTGCTTAGGAGGGATGGCACTTGAACGAGGATGGCGGAGGTAAGAAAAAAGGCGGTAAAAAGACGTTTGACATAATGACGGTTATAGGTTTGGTTTTAGGAATAGGGCTTATGGTTTTCGGCATAGGGTTTGTGGCTGAACCCTCGCCTCCGGTAGAGCCAAACCCAGATTGGATGACACCAGAAGAGTACGAAGAAGCGCTAACCACGTACGAAGAAAGCTATGTGAACTGGGAGCAGTACGAACTTACACAGTTTGAAGACCTTGGCGCTTTTCGTATAGGCAACATTACCGACAGCTTTATAGATATACCATCGATATCCATTACGGTGGGTGGCTGTTTTGCGGCGCTTATGATTGCGTTTCCGGTGTCGAGCTGGACGAAGTTTCCTAAATGGATCTCAATATGCTTCACGCCTAATAAATATGATCCGCAAGATTATATTGAGCAGATTATCGAGTTTGCAAAAGAGGCTCGCGTAAAAGGCCTTTTGTCGCTAGAGGATAAGCTGGCGGGCACGCAGGATGCATTTTTGAAGTCTAGCTTGATGCTTGTAGTAGACAGCGTAGAGCCTGAAAAGGTGCACAACCTTTTACAGGCAGAGCTGGATAAGATGGACGAGCGGCACGGTATGGCACGTTCTTTTATGGACCAAGGCGCGGCATTTGCTCCCGGTTTTGGCATGGTTGGCACACTTATAGGCCTTATTAACATGCTTAAAGACATGAGCGACCCTAACTCCATTGGCCCTGCGATGGCTACTGCGCTGCTTACCACACTGTATGGCTCGGTGCTTGCAAATATGCTGTTTAGCCCGATGTCTAACAAGCTGGGCGTGCGCCATAATGAAGAGTATTTGTGCCGTGAGCTGATATGCGAAGGTGTGGAGGCTATACAGGCCGGCGAGAACCCGAAGTTTATTGAAGAAAAGCTAAACCTGCTGGTGCAGCAGAAGAAGAAAAAAGGTAAAAAAGGGCAAAGTGATGAGTAGTTAACACGCACGGCTCGGTAGAAAGGCAGGTGAGTGGATAATGGCAAAAAAGCCGAAACCGGAAGGCAAAAAGTATAACTATATGGACACCTATGGTGACCTGGTTACGCTGCTGATGTGTTTCTTTGTGCTACTGTTTGCAATGAGTACGATTGACGAGCAAAAGTACAATGCTTTTGTGCAGGCGCTATCCTCTCATTACGGTACAAATCCGTTGAACCTATCTACCGTGGCGGCGCCACCCGAAGAAGAGGGCGATGAGTTTTCTCAAGAAGATACACCAACTACAGGCGAAACGCTTGCGCCCGACCAAACGCTACCGGCGAACTTTTATCAGCTTTCGGATGCAATAGAGCAGTATGTTGAAGAAAACAACATGCAAGGCGAGGTATCGGTGGAGGTTGGAGAGAGCGGCGCTGTGTTTATCAGGCTTTCGGATAACCTGCTGTTTGCAGGCGACTCTTCGGTGCTAAGCAGCGATTCGCTGGCGTTTTTGGACTTTTTAGGCGAGTGTTTTTTGGCGGTAAACGATGAGATTTTGCAGGTGAGGCTGCTTGGGCACACCGCCTCTATTGCGGGCAGCGGTACCGATGACTGGATTTTGAGCAACGAGCGTAGCGGGCGGGTGGCCAGTTATTTTGAGCGCACCGTTGGCTTTTCGCCGTACAAGATGCAAAGTTCGGGCCTTGGGCGTCATTACCCAATTGCCGATAACGGTACAGCAGAAGGGCTGGCCAGAAACCGCAGGGTGGACATGGTGGTTATAGGCAACCATGCAGACAATCTTGTGGCGGCGCTGGTGGAGGCGCAGATGATATACTTCCCGGATGACGACACCCAGTTCTTTGAAGGCTCGCCCGATGAGTTGCCGTCGGCCGCGCTGGAAAGCATACCGGCACAAGGTGAGGTAGACCTATCGCTGCTAACAGAAGAACAGCTACAAGAGTTATATGAGATAGCAAACGCGGGATAAGCAATATACCTTTTAAAATGAAAGGGGGGAGTGTGGCATGGCCGAAGCGTTAAGCCAAAGCCAGATAGATGCGCTATTAAATAGCATATCTTCGGGTGAAGAGGTAACGCAAGATGACAGCGGCGCCTCTAATATAAAGGTGTATGACTTTTATTCACCGAAAAAGTTTACTAAAGAACAGCTGCGAACCATTGACAGCCTACATGAAAATATGGGACGAATGCTCGCTTCCTATTTTTCAGGCATTCTACGAATCTTTTGCGAGATTAGCGTGATGCAGGTAGAAGAGCAGCGGTATTATGAGTACAACAATGCATTGCCAGACACGGCACTTATAGGCATGGTAGAGCTAAGACCTACCAGTATTAATATGCCAAATGCTACGCTGATGCTTGATATGAGCAACAATCTCTCGTTCTTTTTGATAGATAGGCTACTTGGCGGTGCAGGTTCTAATTCAATGATGCAACGTGACTTTACCGACATAGAATTAGCAATTATGAACGATTTGTACCTGAAGGTTACCGAGTATATGCTGGATAGCTGGAACGACCATCTTGACCTAAGCGGAGAGCTAACCAGCATTGAAACCAACCCTCGTTTGCTACAGGTGTGCGCACCGGAAGATATTGTGGTTATTGCGGTGCTTAGCGTAAAGCTAAAAGATATGGAGGGCACGTTGTCGGTATGTATTCCGGCAATGGAGCTGGAAGATTATTTTGGAGAGTTTACCTCGAAATACTCCCGTATACCACACAAAATAGGAAACGAGCGGCTGGAGGGTATGCGCAAAGAGCTTATCCAGCAGGCGCTGGACGATTCAGAGCTAGAAATTTGCGCTATATTTGATGAAACAAGCATAAATGTGGCCGACGCACTAAGACTGCGACCAAACGATGTGATTCCGCTGGAGAAGGCGCTTAATGGAATTGTGCGAATAGAGGTGGACAAGGTGCCTTGGTTTACAGCACAGCTTGGCCAGAGCCGAAACCGAAAGGCGCTAAAGGTGATAGACCTTGTGGTGCCGCAAGAGGAAAAGGCAACAGAGGAAGACCAGGAATAGATGCCAAATTGCCGCAATAGAGAGTATTAATTAGTAGAGGAGCTTTGTCTATGGGGACAAATCAGGCCGAAGTTGGCAACATACTTTCTCCTCTGGAGATAGATGCAATTGGTGAGGTAATGAATATCAGCATGGGCTCGGCGGCTACGGCTGTCTCGCAGATGCTTGATAAGCAGGTGGATATTACCGCGCCGACGGTTCAACTTAAAAAGATGGGCGATATTGAGTACGACCATTACGAACCGGCGCTACTGGTAAAAATAACCTACACGGTGGGGCTTACGGGCTCTAACGTAATGGTGTTTCGCCAGCATGACATGCAGATGATTTTGAATACATTGATGGGCATACCCGATCCGCCCAGTGATGATTTTCAGTTTGATGAGCTATCAATTTCGGCTGCATGTGAGGTGATGAACCAAATGATGGGCTCGTCGGCAACAGCGCTGGCAGAGTTTTTGAGCAAAACGATAGATATATCGCCACCAAGCGCTGTTGTGATGAACGACGAGGCCACATTTAGAGATTCGCTGGAGCTTCCGGCCGATGCCGATGTGGCAGTTATCACATTTAAGCTCACAATAAAAGATATGCTGGAGTCGGAATTTTTTAGCGTGATGACAGCCGACCTTGTGCGGGAGATTATATCGCAGTTTATAGGCGATGACGGGGGGATGCAGGCAGCGCCACCACCGGCAGCTGTAGTACCGCCGCCAATGGCAGAGGCGCCACCACCTGCACCGGCAGCACCACCGCCGATGGCAGAGGCACCACCGCCTGCACCGGCAGCACCACCGCCGATGGCAGAGGCGCCACCACCTGCACCGGTAGCACCACCGCCGATGGCGGCAGCGCCACCGCCTGCACCGGCAGCACCACCGCAGGCAGTGGCAGAGCCGTACCCACCGCAGCAGTATCCACCACAGCCGGCATATCCGCAACAGATGCCATACCCACAGCAGATGCCGTATCCACAGCCGCAGGCTTATATGCCTGCACCACAGGTGGAGATGCGACAGGTGGAGTTCCCTGAGTTTCCACAGGGAGGGTATGCGGAAGGCGCGCCTGTGATGGGTAACAACATGGATTTAATTATGAATGTGCCGCTGGATGTATCAATAGAGATTGGCACAACAAAGCGCAAAATTCGTGATATTATGGGCTTTACCTCCGGCACGGTTGTGGAGCTAGACAAGCAGGCAGGCGCACCGGTGGATATTGTAGTTAATGGGCAGCTTATAGCCCATGGCGATGTAGTGGTTATTGACGACAATTTTGGTGTTCGTATCACAGAGATTGTGGGCACAAAAGAGCTTCTTAATTCATTAAGCGAGCAAAAAGGTACATAAGAGTAGAACATATAATTTAATTTAAGGAGACCAGAGAAATGCAAGACAAAAAAATTATGATTGTAGACGATGCTGCTTTTATGCGAATGATGATAAAAAACAGTCTAACAGGCCAAGGCTTTACCAATTTGATTGAAGCCGCCGATGGCCAGCAGGCGCTGGATACTTACAAAGCAGAAAAACCCGACCTTGTTATTATGGATATCACCATGCCTAACATGGACGGCCTGCAAGCGCTACAGGCTATTAAAGCGGCCGACCCCAGCGCTAAAATTGTTATGTGTTCTGCCATGGGTCAAGAAACAATGGTAGTGGACGCAATACGTTTTGGTGCGCTTGATTTTATTGTAAAACCGTTTAAGCCTGACCGCATTCTGCAAACTGTGGAGAAGATTTTAGGCTAAAAAGAGCGTGGGGATGGCCCCCGCAATTTTAGGCACCACAACTACGCATAGCCCCTGAAGGGTTTGCTACTGGGAGGACACAGGCTTGCTGGAACCGGCGTTACAAATTATAACAACAATTGCCGCACTGGTAATTGTGCTACTGCTTGCGTGGGTTACATTGCGCTGGATGAGCAAGCGCATGCCAGGACTTAGCGGTGGCAGTGGGCGCATGATTAATGTGCTGGACAGGGTAACTGTGGGCAAAAATGCCAGTATTCTGTTGATAAGGGTGCAGGATAAAGTAATTTTGGTGGCCGCCAGCGAGCATGCGTTTGAGAAATTGTATGAGTTTGACGACCCTGATGGTACGGTGAGCTCGGTGCAAGACATGGAGAGCGTAAAGTTTTCCTCGGTACTTAAGGATGCGGCCTCGAAATTCTCGACGCATCGTAAAAATGAGGAGGACAAGCCATGAGGCGGCTAGGCTCATATATTCCAAGGCTAAATGCCGCCGTAATGCAAGACAAGCAGGCCGCTAAAGCTACTATGGCACAGGCAAAAAGAGTATTTTTGCTATCGCTTGTTCTCACGGTAGTGTTTTCGTTGTTGCTAGGGGTTACGGCTCACGCGCAGGATTTTACAATAAACCTATCCTCGGGTGAAGATGCAGGTAACATGGGCGCCATAGAGGTTATCTTTGTATTTGCATTTTTGGCGCTTTTGCCATCCATCTTTTTGATGATGACCAGCTTTACCCGTATTATTATTGTGCTTAGCTTTGTGCGAAGCGCAATGGGCACAAACCAAAGCCCGCCAAACATGGTACTTACGGGGCTTGCCATATTTTTATCTTTGATGATTATGGCGCCTGTAATTAGCGAGATGAACACCGTAGCGCTGGAGCCGTTTCAGGAAGGCACGATAACCGCCGAAGAAGCGCTTACGGCAGCCGCAGCACCTGTGAAGCAGTTTATGCTCGAGCAGACGCAAACAAACTCTTTAGAGATGTTTGCGGAGCTGAGCGGAACAGAGATACCGCAGGTGGAAGACCCAACAAACCCTGTGGAGCTACTTGAAATTCCGCTTACGGTTGTAACACCGGCGTTTATTACAAGCGAGATATCGCGCGCGTTTATGATGGGCTTTTTAGTGTATCTACCGTTTTTGGTTATAGACATGGTGGTGGCAAGTATTCTTATGAGTATGGGTATGGTTATGCTACCGCCTGCAATGATATCGCTACCGTTTAAACTACTGCTGTTTGTTATGGTAGACGGGTGGAACTTGATGCTGGGTACACTTACACGCTCGTTTACCGGAGGCTAGCCAAAGTAGATGCAAAAAAGGAGTAATGGGCAATGACAACAGGCGAAGTAATGGACGTACTGCGGCAGATGCTGCTGGTATGTGTGCAACTGGCAGGGCCTATACTGCTGGTTAGCATTGCTATTGGTTTGGTTGTTGCAATATTTCAGGCGGCCACGCAAATTCATGAGCAAACGCTGACCTTTGTGCCAAAGCTTTTGTTTATTGCGCTTACGCTACTGCTACTTGGCGGCTGGATTTCCACAAACCTTATGGACTTCACCACCTATGTTTTTGCGCTGATGGAAGCTGTGTAAAATGGTTGTAGATATCGCATTTGCGAATATACTTGTGTATCTTTTGGTGTTTGTGCGCCTGGCGGGTATGCTGGTGTTTAACCCACTATTGTCTAGAAGAAATGTGCCTGCGCAGGTGCGGGTGGGCCTTGTGGTATTTTTAGCATTGCTCATATCACCGCTACAGCCCGAGAGCGTAGTGGAGTATGTGTATGGCCTTGGCATGGTTGGGCTTGTGGTTGGAATATTCAAGGAGCTTTTTATTGGCATAGTTTATGGGTTTGTGTTTCAGGTATTTTACTATCTTTTGTTTTTTGTGGGCGATGTTATAGATACCGATATTGGTATATCCATGGCAAAAACGTTTGACCCTGCAACGAATATTCAAACGGGTTTTTCATCGTCGCTGGTAACAATACTTTTTGTGCTTTATGTATTTGCTACTGATAGTCATCTGGCGCTTTTTCAGATGTTTGCGCTGTCCTTTGAGCAGATAAATGTGGGTGCACTACAGCTGAGCACAAACATTTTAAGCTTTGGGCTTACGCTGTTTACCCAGGTAGTTGCGCTGGTATTGCGGCTGGCGGCACCCATTATGGTGGCAGAGTTTGTGCTTCAGTTTAGCATGGGTGTTTTGATGAAGTTTATTCCGCAGATTACAGTTTTTGTTATAAATTTTCAGCTGCGTATTTTAATTGGACTGTTGCTATTATTTGCCTTAGCTCCATTTATAGGGCAATTTATAGATAACTATATAGATATAATGTTTGCAAGCTTGGTGCAGGCCAGCGAGATTATGGTGGCGGGTTAGGGGGGCTTTTGCTGTGGGCGGTGGAGAAAAAACAGAACAAGCAACCCAAAAACGCAGAAATGACGAGCGAAAAAAGGGTAACGTGTTTAAAAGCCAAGAGATTGGTACACTGCTGGGGCTTTTGGCGGTTATTTACACCATACAAATTTTCAGCAGCTGGATTTTGGGTGCGCTTACCTATGGGATGGAGTTTTTTTGGTCGGCTGCAGCTACGGCGTCTACTTACAACTTTGCGTCGGACAGCCTAAGGGTTTTGTTTATGCAAGGCTCGCTAATGTATGGCGTTGCTGCTTTGCCTGCGCTGTTGGTGGCAGGGCTTGTGGCTATTGTGGCTACCGTGTTTCAAACTAGGGGGCTTGTATCGTTTGAGTCTATTAAACCAAAGTTTAGCAAGCTGTCGCCGATAAATGGGTTTAAGCGCATGTTTAGCTTGCGTGGCGTTGTGGAACTGCTGAAGTCTATTATTAAGGTGATTATTTTAGGGTATGTTATCTACGGCGAGTACGAAGCGCGCATAGGCGAAATTGGCCGATTGATGGAGATGGAATTTACTCAAGCGCTGTTTTATTGCGCTGAGTTTGTGATGGATGTAGTGCTGGCAGTGGCGCTGATTTTTGCGTTTTTGGCACTGGCAGACTACATGTATCAGCGCTGGCAGTATGAACGAGACCTACGCATGAGCAAGCAGGAAATAAAAGAAGAGTACAAGCAGCTGGAAGGTGACCCGAAGATTAAAGCGCAGATTAAACAGCGCCAGCGTCAGATGGCCGCAAGCCGTATGATGCAAAATGTGCCACAGGCAGATGTGGTTATTCGAAATCCAACCCACTACGCGGTGGCGTTGCAGTATGAACCGGGAAAAACCACAGCGCCGAGGGTGCTGGCAAAAGGGGCCGACCTTATGGCACTACGCATTATACGTGTGGCAGAGGAAAACGGCATAACCGATAAGGAAAATAAGCCGCTGGCCACACGCCTTTAAGACAACGTACCGCTGGACAGAGAGATACCTGCCCAATTTTTTGGGCCGGTGGCCGAGGTACTTGCTGTGGTTTATGAAACAAGCAAAAAGCACCGCCATAAAATACCCAAAAACGCAAAAAGTCGACACTAATACGCAATGGGGTTTGTTATAGGTGAGAAGATTCAATCCAATTCAGAATATAGTGGCGCTAGCGGTTATTGGAGTAGTGTTGCTTATTATCATTCCGCTGCCTACATGGCTGCTGGATGTAATGTTTATTATGAATTTGGGGATTAGCTTTATTATTCTTCTTACTACCATGTACATCAAAGAGCCGCTGGAGTTTTCGATATTCCCATCCATGCTGCTTATCACCACCGTATTTCGGCTATCGCTAAACGTTGCAGCAACCCGCCGTATTTTGTTTGCCGATGGCGATGCGGGCAGTGTAATACGGGCATTTGGCCAGTTTGTTATTCAGGAAAATGTGATTATCGGTTTTGTTATATTCCTAATTATTGTGCTGTCGCAGTACATGGTTATTACAAAAGGTAGCGAGCGCGTGGCCGAAGTAAGTGCGCGTTTTACGCTGGATGCTATGCCCGGCAAGCAGATGGCAATAGATGCCGACCTAAACAGCGGACTGATTGGCGAGGCAGAAGCTCGTGTGCGCCGTGAAAAAATCCAAAACGAGGCAGACTTTTTTGGCTCTATGGACGGTGCTACCAAGTTTGTTAAAGGCGATGCTATTCTTGCCATTGTTATTACATTTATAAACCTTATAGGTGGCGCTATAATTGGGTTTATTGCAGGCAACGGCGATTTTAACACCATTTTAGATATATACGGTACAGCGTCTATCGGCAACGGCCTGCTTAGCCAGATACCATCGCTGCTTATATCGGTGGCCACCGGTATGGTGGTTACCCGCGCGTCGTCGGGCACAACGCTGAATGTGGAGGTTGCAAAGCAGTTTATCTCGCAGCCGCTTGCGCTTATTGTGGCGGGTGGCGTGCTGATTTTACTGATTTTCATAGGGTTTCCCCCGGTGCAGATTATTGTTATTAGCGCACTGCTGATAACGCTGGGCATTACGCTTTTGCGCCGCCGCGATACCATACTGGCGCCAGCAGATGGACTGCCTGTGGAGGATGCGGCAGTACCTACCGAAGAGGTTACCACCGAGGCTACGTATTACCGCAACATAGAGAATGTGTACAGCCTTTTGAATGTAGAACAAATTGAGATGGAGTTTGGATATTCGTTGCTACCGCTGGTGGACGAGGCGTCGGGCGGTAGCTTTGTGGATAGGGTTGTGCTGTTTCGCAAGCAGTTTGCACAGGAGATGGGTATGGTTATCCCGTCGGTGAGGCTGAAGGATTCGGGGCAATTAAACCCAAACCAGTATACCATTCGCTTTAAGGGCGAGCAGGTGGCAAGCGGCGATGTGCTGGTGGACCATTATCTGGCGCTTAGCCCGGGCGACACCGCAGAGCCTGTGGAAGGTATAGACGCAATTGAGCCTGCGTTTGGAATACCAGCCAAGTGGATAAGCGAAGACAGAAAAGCCAAGGCAGAGCTTGCGGGGTATACATTGGTAGACCCAACCAGCGTTATAATTACCCACTTGGCAGAGGTTATACGCCAGCATGCGCACGAGTTGTTAACCCGCCAAGAGGTGGGCAACATGCTAAGCAACCTGCGCAAGGCAAATGAATCGCTTGTGGAAGAGCTGGTGCCATCGGTGCTGGCTGTGAGCGACCTTCAGAAAGTGCTGGGCAATCTACTGCGTGAGGGTGTGCCTATTCGTGACCTTGAAAGCATACTTGAAACGCTGGGAGACTATGCAGCGGCCGTAAAAGATACCGATATGCTAACCGAATATGTGCGTCAAGCACTGAGAAGAACCATATCGCGCCGCTTTAGTGAGGCAGGCCAGCTAAAGGTGATAACGCTGGACGCACAGATTGAAAACACCATTATGAATGCGGTGAAGAAGATGGAGGGCGGCAGTTACCTAGCGCTTGAGCCGGACTTGATACAGTCTATTGTGGCGGCGTCGAACGAGCAGATAGAGCAGGTGCGAGACCTTGTGCAGACGGTAATTGTTCTAACAAGCCCTATTGTGCGCATATATTTTAAAAAGCTGATAGATCAGTTCTACCCTAGAATTATGGTGCTTAGCTTTAACGAGATTGACACCGACGTTCAAATTCAGGCCCTTGGGAATATTTCCATAGCAAAGTAATCCTGTGTAAGGAGGTGATTCCATGGCAGAGCCGGACAGCCAAAACCGGTTGGACGATCCAGCCGAAGTGCTGGCCAAGTACCAGCAAACAGGCGATGCACAGTTGCGTAACATGCTGGTAATGCATTACAGCTATATTGCAAAAAGTGTTGCGGTGCAGATGCGTGGAATTACCGGCGGGTATGCTCAGGTGGAGGACATTGTTAACGAGGGAATTCTTACAATTATGGATTGCCTTGATAAATACACCGCAAGCAAAGGCATGAAGTTTGAAAATTATGCGTACATGCGGGTGCGCAACGCCAACATTGATTTTGTGCGTAAGCAAGACTGGGTGCCAAGACGGGTGCGGCGCACCGCACGTGAGGTTAGCGAGGCGTATAACGCGCTATCTACAGAGCTTATGCGCGAGCCAACCCGCAAAGAGCTTGCGGATTATATGGGTGTAGCAGAAGATACAATAAAAAAGCATCTGGTCGAGATGAACGCAGGCGCAGTGCTGAGCTTTGAAGACCTTTTGGCAAGCGCCATGCCCGGCGCGGCTGAAAATAGCATGCTTGTGGGCGGTGAGCAGGGCGACCTGCCGGAAAAAGGCCTTATGCAAGCCGAACTGCGCACCCAGCTTATAGCAGCCATAGAGTCGCTTAACGAAAAAGAGCGGCTGGTGGTAACGCTGTACTACTATGAACACCTAAAGCTACACGAGATTGCAGATATTATGAGCGTGTCGGAGTCGCGGGTGTCGCAAACACACTCAAAAGCAATACTAAAGATGAAACAGCGGTTAATGTCTTACATGAATGCGTAGTTGAAAGGAGCCTCATATGCTACAAGGATTTTACAGCGCGGCGTCGGGAATGCTGATGCAACAGCGCCATCTAAACGTGGTGGCAAACAATCTGGCAAATGCACAAACAGCGGGGTTTAAGACCAACCGTTTGGTGTCTACCACGTTTGAGCAAACACTGCTTATGCGTATAGAAGATGGCAATACAGGCGCAATTGGCGCAGGCTCGCCTGCACGCATTGTGGAAGAGGTGGCAGATATATGGACAGCCGGCGGAATTTCTGAAACAGGGCGTCCGTTTGATGTGGCTATCTCCGGATATGGCTTTTTTAACATTGAAGGGCAAGATGACGGCGAAACCTATCTTACCCGCAATGGTCAGTTTGACCTTGATGATGAAGGGTTTTTGATTCTGCGAGACCGTGGACGGGTGCTTGGCGATGACGGCGCGCCTATTCAGGTAGGCATAAGCGATATTTTGATAAACGAGACAGGTGCTATTACAAACGCTATTACCGGCGAGGCCATAGGCCAACTTGCAATTACCGCACCCACAGCCGACGCAGAGGTGGAGCAGGCCAGAAACGGCATGTATACCGCTACCGCTGTTGAAGTAATTGCAGACCCCGGTGTGGTACAGGGCGGGTACGAGCGCAGCAACGTTAACCTTACCGACGAGCTTACCGCTATGATTACAGCGCAGCGCAACTTCTCGTCGGCATCGCAGGCGCTACAGTTTATAGATGCAACATATGCCAAGGCGGTTAACATAGCGGCGCTGTAGCATAGCAGTTAGTAAAGCAGATATCAACAGCACAGCTTGCGTGGCATAAAGCGTAGGCAAAACAAGGAGTTTTACTTATGAGCATGATTGCTTTTTATAACGGTGCTTCAGGTATGCGTGCATTCCAAAATGCTTTGGATGTTACCAGCCACAACATTGCCAATGTGCAAACAAACGGCTATAAATTACAGCGTCCTGTTTTTCAGGATTTGCTATACAGCCGTATAAATACGAATGTTGAGGGCGAGCATCTGGTAGGGCACGGTGTGAAGCAGCAGTATATCGACCAGATTATGGGACAAGCAGGGCTGAATCAGTCTATGCATCCGCTGGATTTTGCGCTTGTGGGTGATGGATTTTTTCAGGTAGACAATAATGGGACTATCGAATATACCCGTAACGGTGCGTTTGATTTGTCTATTGAGGAAGCCGGCCCAACCCTTGTTACCAATGACGGCGCATATGTGCTGGACCGTGACGGAAACCGCATTGTGCTGCCGGAGGATGCGGCGGGCAATGTGGTTACCGATGGGCTTGTAGATGTTTTGGGTGTGCACACCTTCCCAAACCAATGGGGGCTTATACCGCAGGACAAATCCCGATTTATTGTTAGTGAAAACTCGGGCGAGGCACAGCTGGTGATTCCCGGGGCGGTGGCCAATGGTGCGTCTGTGGAGTTGTTGCAGGGGGCGTTGGAGCTTTCGGGCACAGATTTGGGCAACGAGATGGTAAATATGATTATGTATCAGCGTGGTTTTCAGGTTAGCTCAAGGGTGCTGCAAACAGCAGACGAGATTGCAAATGAGCTAAATAATTTGCGTTAAAGTAAAGGCAGAGTGTAATAACGAATAGCTAGCTAACACCAACACATGGCCAACAGAAGAAATCAGGGGGATAACTATGGCGCTATATGATTACAGCAAGCTTAATGAGATGCATATTGATATTCTGCGTGAAATAGCAAATATTGGAACAGGAAATGCTGCAACATCGCTTGCATCAATGCTGCAGCGTACCGTAGATATTGAAGTGCCACAGGTGAAATTTTTAGATTACGAGGCGGTTTCGAATAGCCTGGGCGGGCCGGAAACGCTTATGGTGGGCATGATGCTTACATTGCAGCGTGATGTGTCGGGCATGATGATGTTTTTGATGAAGGAAGAGTTTGCCCATATGGTGCTAAACAGCCTGCTTGGCCAAAGTTTTGCCAACTTTACAGAAGTTGACGAGATGGGGCTTTCGGCCATGAAGGAGATTGGCAATATTATGGCGGCGTCGTATGTAAACGCAATTAGCCAGATTACAGGCCTTGCAATTGAGATTTCGCCGCCTGATATATGTATAGACATGATAGGCTCTATATTAAGTGTGCCGGCCATTCATTTTGCAGATATAAGCGACCAGGTTATATTTATTCAAGATGAATTTGGAAAAAGTCCTGATGGCGGTGCAGACGAAACAAGCAATATTCTACTTATTCCCGATGTGGATTCTCTTGAGCGTATTCTGGAAAAACTGGGAGCTGGATTATGAGCAATATTGTCATAGGTATTGCCGACCTAAACGTGGCGAGGGCGCCTGACACACTGGTTACCTACGCACTGGGGTCTTGTGTAGGTATATGTTTATACGACCCTGTGGTAAGGGTGGCAGGGTTGTCTCATATTTTGTTGCCGCAGGCAAGCGCTGTGCCAGGCGGAAATACACCCATGAAGTTCGCAGATACAGCCATTCCAATGTTGATGGTTAAGATGCAGGCAATGGGTGCACGCCCTACACAGCTAAAAGCAAAAATTGCAGGTGGGGCGCAGATGTTTGCGGCGGTGAATAATGCAAACATTGCGAACATAGGTGCGCGTAATGTGGCAGCGGTAAAAGCTACGCTACAACGCTTGCGTATACCTATTTTGGCAGAGGAAACAGGCTTGAATTACGGCCGCACGGTTTTGTTTACAACCGATGATTTTAGTATGATTGTAAGAAGTCCGAAGCTTGCAGAAAAGAAGCTGTAAGGCATAAAGGGTTTGTATATTAGTTGTTGTACAAACGTTTATTTTGGAAAAGAGGTGAAAGGGGTTTGTCGGTAGAAGAAAAAGTGGATGCTTTGCAGGAAGAGCAGGAAATAACGGTAGACGCGACAGTGCAGTGCTTTATAGACAGTACATATACAACAGTAGAACTACTGGTAAGCCCGCCGCAGGGTGACGGCGCAGATATTACGCTGGAGCAGCTGCACTCAGTGCTGGCACAGAATAAAGTGGTGTATGGTATAAACGAGATGGCATTGCAGCGGCTTTCCATTCCGGTGTATAACCAAAAGGTGGTAGTGGCGCGTGCAAGGCCAGCGCAAGATGGTAAAAACGGCGTTTGCCGCGAGAAGTTTTCGCGCGAGGTAAAGAAAACATTTTTTGAACGCGAGGACGGCTCGGTGGACTACAAAGAGCTGGATATTATTAATGATGTTAAGGCTGGTACGGTAATTTGCGATATAACGTTACCTACTGAGGCTGTTGAGGGGATAGATGTTTTGGGGCGCCCATTAAAAGGGCGTAATGGTGTGAAGGCAGTGCTGCCTATAGGAACAAACACTAAATTGAGCGAGGACGGCCTACGAGTTGAGGCGGTGGTGGACGGTAACCTTAGCTTTAATGATGGCCGCTTTATGATAGAAACCACCTATCAGGTACAGAATGTAAACTATACTACTGGAAACATAACGTTTTCTGGAGATGTTGTGGTGAATGGCGATGTAGAAGATGGGTTTGAAATTCATGCAGGCGGCAGGGTGGTTTTGCGTGGGCAGGCCGGCGCGGCAGTGATAAAGGCAGAGGGGAATATTGTTATAGAGCAGGGGATAAACGGTACGGGTAGAGCCGTGCTGGAAGCAGGCGATACCATAGATGCAGGGTTTATAGAGAACTGCATAATTCGTGCCACCAACAAGGTAAAAGCACAGTCTATCATAAATTGCCAAGTGGAGTGCGAAGGCGATATAGAGGTAACCGGAGGCAAGGGTATTATTTGTGGTGGCAAGGTTACGGCATTTGGCTCCATTGTTGCAAAAGAGATTGGAAACGATTTTAATACGCTTACCACCATTAACATAGGCGTTACTCCAAAGCTGCTAAAAGAGCGCAAACGTATTGTGGGTCAGCTTGAGGATGTGGGAGTGCACCTACAAGAGCTTATGAAGAATGTTAGCTACATTGAGCGTTTGGTGGCCGAGGGAAGAAAGGTGCCGCCGGATAGGATACAAACCCTTAAGAGGGTGCAGATTCAGCTACCGCTTACCGAAAGAAAAAAAGAGCAACTTGAGGCTTCTTTGGCAGAGTTGGAAGAAAAGATGTTTAGCATAAATTCATCTACATTAATAGCTGATATTATCTATCCGCCTACTAAGGTAGCCATTGGTATGCAGAGCGCCAATGTTACAGACCAACGCTCAAAAACCAGAGTATACAGGAATGACGATGGCGAGCTGGTGTTTGGCACATCGTAATGCTGGAATAGTAAATAAAGCAAAAAAGCTACTACCGTTAAGGTAGTAGCTTTTTTAACCAATGCAAAAAAATAAAACCACACTTGCTACGGTGAAATTCTTAGAATATGTTTTGCTGTTAATGAATGGGTTAAATCAAACAGCGATTTTTGAGGCACACAGTTTATTAAAAGCAAATTTCCCAAACCGTTAAACAATTTTCACAAGATGAATATTGTTTGTGTCGGAAGTTACAATTTCAAACATAGTGCCATTAATATCGTCTATAGAAATATTGTTGTGGGATAGCAACTCAATTAAACCATCATCACTTTGAGCAATAATAAAATAATCAGCCGCTGAAAAATAATGTTCAATTTTTCCCGGCGCGGAATAAATATCACCGCCCTCTATTTGGGTGTTGCTTAAGCAAGCAGTATTTGTTGTTAAAAATATTGTTGCATATGTGTCATTATTGAAAACGCTTTCGCTATAGGTAAAATCTCCGCTATAGATTATCAGTTCGTCAGCTCTGGTGTAGTAAGGTTGTGCTATGGAGGCAACGGCATCTAAGTGTTGACGCTGAAGTTGGGCATCTGTTAAGCTCATATTTATAAATGTAACGTTATTATATGAATTTTGTAATGCAACAACACAAAAAACACAACTAGCCATAGCGGCAAAGGTTTCTCTTTTAGATTGCTTTAAAGTTGGACTCGCTGCATATTCGTTTAATAATAACCCAAAAAACCATATTGAAATAGCTACAGTAACCATTCCAACATATCTAAAATAACCAAGTGTGCTGCTCCAGGCAACCTCTCCTGCAGGCATTAAAAAGAGCATCATTAAAATATATCCTACATGGTATAACATCCATGATAAAGTGCCAATAATAAGGTATGTTTTATTTAAGGGGTTTTTGTTCTTTTTAAATAGAATAGTAGCAATAAATATAGCTAAAGGTAAAAATAGATATAGGTTATGTGGGTTGCTTACCATTTCAACCAATGTGTCGGAAACGATAGCTTGCTGCATTTCTGAAGGTTTTGAAAGAAAGGTTTCATACATGCCGGCCAGGCTAAGCTCAAATTTTATTGCGGAGGCTCCGGAGTATAACCAAGTGTGGTGCACATATCTATCCCATAACAGCATTATTACTGCAGGTAATAATAACAAAAATCCAACAGGGGCATTTTTAAGGCGTAAGCTTTTTTTAAAACTAAATTCATGGTTTTTTAGCCATAAGAAAACAACTAAGACAATGCCTAAAATTGTAAAGATGATGCCGCTACTCTTTAATAGTATGGGTAAAGAGACCAAAGGCATTATCCAAATAAGATTAATTGCTTTTTGGTTTTCTTTATTGCTCCAAAACGATGATAGAAGTATAAGCATTGCAGCACCTGCAGCAGACACAACATAGTCAATCATCAAGTCGTGTATGGTAGAGGTGTATGCCCCAAGGAATAAAACAAATAGTATAATTCGTACAATAAGGCTTACTTTCTGGCTCCATTTTACGTCGGCAAAAAAAGCGGAAAAAAGCGCAGAGGCTAAAACGCTTTGCGCTATAATGGCCAAGGTGTTGGAATAGCCGGAAAACCTTATAATATAAGTTATAAATAGTGCAGCCCCTACAGGGTAGTCTCTATTATGGGATATTGTGCTATGTGATGTTGGGAATCCTTCAAAAGATAATACTTCTTTAACTATACGCCCCCAGTGAGAATAAACATCCGAATTAATGTAATAGGCATCCCTTAAAAATATAATGCAAAAAATTACCGCCAAAGCAAAAAACACTATAGGCGGAGTTATATATGGAATGATTTTCACTTTTCTACTAATAAGCAGAAATAAAAAGTACAACGCATACCCGACGCCGAAAAGTTGTATAAGCAAAACCGCTTCGCCCCACAAGTTGAGGCATGATGTAAAAAACAAGACACAAATTAAAAAAGCTGCTGAAACTGATGGCAAAAAGCATACAGGAACCAGCAGTACAGATCTATTTAGAAATAGCATTATCCCAAAAAATGAGGTAATAGCTATTGCGAGAAAAAGCAAATGCATATAAGAGGGCCCCCTTGGATAGATGAAAACTGCTTTTAGCGCAGGTTGTCTAGCTCGTATGGCATAATAACACGGCGAATAACAATATTTAGCATATCATGGTTGCGATAAAGATCAATAATCTCGCCGGTGCCGAATATTTCTACAATGGGACGCATGGGGTATTCAATATTTACCACCTGTCCACGCTGCCCGGTAGACAGCTCTACCCAGCAGTATAGTGGGTATGGGGCTAAGCGATGAACCAAAGCCATTACAGCGTTGTAATCAAACATGGTATCGCTACCGCCCATTATAAACTCCAGTGCTTCAGAGGGTGGCATTGGCTGGCGGTGTGGGCGGTGGGAAGTTAAAGCGTCGTATACATCGGCTACGGCAATAATGCGGCTCCAAAGCGGTATCTGCTCACCCTTAAGTCCCTTGGGATATCCTGCACCATCGGGCCGCTCGTGGTGAAACAGCACCGCGCGCCAAAGCTCTTCGTTGCCATAAGAAGAGCGTAGAATGTATGATGCGCCATAGTGCGGATGCATCTGCATTATAGCGTGTTCTTCGTTGGTTAGAGGAGTGGGTTTATGGAGAATTTCGGCAGGAATAGAAGCTTTGCCAATGTCATGTAGAATAGCAGCCAGGCCAAGGCGGGTAAGCTGGCGGCCGGAGATGCCCATTTGTAAGCCGATAGACATGGAAAGTATTGCCACACTTAAAGAATGGTGGTAAGTGTATTCATCAAAGCTTTTAATCTCGGCAATGCTAACCTGTGCACCGCGTGTTCGCCGAAGCACATTTAAAAGCATTTCCACAAGGCCTTCCACATGGTGGAGTTCTTTGCCATCACCCAAAATACCGCCCTCGGCAAAATTGGCGTTTGAAAACAGCGACGTGAGGGTGGATATAGAATCTTTGCGCAGCCAGTCGGCTAAAAGTGGGGCAGGGCGTTTAAGCGAGCGCGGGGTGATTCTTTGGCGGCCCTGCAGTGGGCGCGCAGGCATAGGTTTTTCTTGTTGTGGGCGTATTACATATACCTGTGTAATCCCGAGCCTGTATAGGCGGGTTATGGTGGCGGATGTAAGCACATTGCCGGCGCGAAGTAAAGAGATAGCGGCTCTACTTTTAGAGGACGACACATCGCGGGCCAGCACCATGCCGGGCTGAAGGTTTTCGATAGATATTAGTTTCATAGGTAGTATCCTCGCTGATATTATTATAGCATAATAATATTTTTTTGCGAAGAAAATTTGATGTGGCATGCGAAACAAATGCATAGGCGGCGAATTGCAACAAAAGGATAAATGTATTGTATAAACGCAAAAAATCCTGTGTAGCAGGTGCTACACAGGATTTTAAAGCATTGCTTAGAAGTTCATCTGCTTTACATCGTCGGGTACGATGAGGTTTGCGCCAGTAGCGGCACGAATCTCGTCGATGGTGAAAGCGGGGTTGTACTCTTGCAGTACAACGCCTTTGAAGTCGGGGTCGATGGTCATAACGCCCATCTCGGTAACAATAAGGTCTACACAGTTTACAGCGGTAAACGGCAGCGAGCATTTGGTAAGAATTTTATGGTTGCCTTTAGCGGTGTGCTCCATAGCAACGATAACCTTCTTTGCGCCAACAACAAGGTCCATAGCGCCGCCCATGCCGGGAAGACGTTTGCCTGGGATAATCCAGTTGGACAGGTTGCCCTCTTGGTCTACCTCTAGAGCGCCAAGGATGGTGGCGTCGATGTGGCCGCCACGGATAAGGCCAAAGCTAACTGCGCTGTCGATATAAGCGCCGCCAAGGCCGGCCAAAGCGGGCGAGCCGCCTGCGTCTACAGCCCAGTAAGGCTCTGCGGGGTTTGCATCGTCGGGTTTGATAACGCCAATAATGCCGTTCTCAGCTTCTAGTGTTAGCTCAACACCTTCGGGAAGGTAACCGGGAATTAGGGTGGGAAGGCCGATGCCTAGGTTCACCACATCTCCGTCTTTCAACTCTTGAGCAACGCGAGCTGCAATAAAACCTTTTACATTGTCTTTATCAAAAGTCATTGTTTATGCCTCCTCACTTGCAATATAGTCAACCAAAATGCGGGAAGTAATTACATCCTCAGGTGCAATTTCGCCCGGCTCAACAAGGTTTACAGCTTCTGCAACAACGGTGGTTGCTGCGGTTGCCATCATCTCGCTGAAGGTACGCTGGGTACCTTTGTACCAAACGTTGCCCATCTTGTCTACTTTGTAGCCGCAAACAAGAGCAAAGTCGGCGCGAAGGGGTTTTTCCAGCAGGTAGCGACGGCCTTCAACCTCGATTACGCGGTCTACGTGCCATGCTTCTTCGATGATAGTGCCAAAGCCTGTGGGGGTGAGAACGCCGCCAAGGCCTGCGCCTGCTGCGCGAATCATCTCTACAAAAGAGCCTTGGGGAATAAGGGTAACATCAAGTGTGCCCTCGTTCATGCGCTTGCCAACTTCGGGGTTAAGACCCACGTGTGTGGCAATAATTTTTGTAACCTGACCGCTGCTGATAAGCTTTGCAACGCCCCAGTCTACTTCGCCTTCGGGACCGGCGGGCTTGGAAGCGTCGTTGCAGATAAGGGTAAGGTTGCCTGTGCCCAGTTTGTGAAGCTCTTCGATAACTTTATGAGGGTTGCCCACGCCCATAAAGCCACCAACCATGATAGACGCGCCCTCAGGAATTAGAGCAGCTGCATCTTTTGGTGTAACAATTTTTGCTTTTCCCATTAGTAACCTCCGTCAAAATATTGAGCCTTCTGCGGTTAGCAGAAGTATCATAACAACTTAAACCTTCTCAAAGATAGAAGCAATACCCATGCCGCCGCCAATGCACAAGGTGGCAAGGCCTTTTTTGGCCTCGGGGCGTTTTTGCATCTCGTGAAGAAGTGTAACAATAATGCGCGCGCCCGAGCAGCCGATGGGATGGCCAAGAGCAATTGCGCCGCCGTTTACGTTAAGTTTTGCGCTGTCGAAGCCAAGCTCTTTGCCAACTGCACATGCCTGAGCGGCAAAAGCTTCGTTGGCTTCGTACAAGTCAAGGTCTTCGGTTTTCAGGTTTGCAGCAGCCATAGCTTTTTGGCTGGCAACTATCGGGCCTGCACCCATGATGGAGGGGTCTAGGCCGCTTTGGCCCCAGCTTACAATCTTTGCCATAGGCTTCAGGTTGTATTTTTTAACAGCTTCGCCGCTGGCCAGAATGATAGCTGCAGCGCCGTCGTTGATGCCGGAGGCATTGGCTGCGGTTACTGTGCCGCCGTCTTTTTTGAAGGCGGGTTTCAGAGCCGACATTTTTTCCATTGTGGTGGCACGGGGATGCTCGTCTGTGTCAAACATAACGGTGGCTTTTTTCTGTTTTATTTCAACAGGCACAATTTCGTCTTTCAAACGGCCGGAAGAAACAGCAGCAGCGGCTTTTTCTTGCGAAGAAAGCGCGAATTTGTCTTGGTCTTCACGGGTAACGCTCCATTTTTCGGCTACGTTTTCGGCTGTGATACCCATGTGGTATTGGTTATATACATCCCACAGGCCATCAACAATCATGGTGTCAACAGTTTTGCTGTCGCCCATGCGAGCGCCCCAGCGAGCGGTGGGCAGCACGTATGGCGAGGACGACATGTTCTCAGCGCCGCCTGCGGCAACAATTTCAGCGTCGCCTGCCATAATGGCGCGAGCGCCGTCAACAACAGCTTTCATGCCCGAGCCGCAAACAGCGCCAACGGTGGTGGCAAAAACGGTTTCGGGAATGCCGGCTTTCATCATAACCTGACGAGCTGGGTTTTGGCCAAGGCCGCCGGTTAGTACACAACCAAAATATACTTCGTCTACTTGGTCGGCAGACACGCCTGCGCGCTTCATAGCTTCGCTAAGAGCTGTGGCGCCCAGTTCTACTGCAGGAACATCTTTCAGGCTACCGCCAAATGTGCCTATAGCAGTACGGCAGCAGTTTACTACAAATACTTCTTTCATACCAAAAAGCCTCCTTAGAATTTTGAATAATATAATAAAATTTTAATACATCTACACATAACGCAGCCTGCTGCCGAGCAAACAGAACACTGCTTGGCAGCAGAGCCGCTAAAGTATACAAAAAATAATAACTACATTACTATACATTAGGTAGGTCGAACATGTCAAGATTGCTTATATTGGCTTTACATTTGCCGTCTTCGATGCTTTTAACAACATTAACAACCATTGCGTTTACGGGGGTGGCAACGCCGGCTGCCTTACCTGCTGCAACAACAGCACCGTTAATGGCGTCAATTTCGGTTTTACGGCCTTTTTCAAGGTCTTGCAGCATGGAAGCGCGCAGCGCACGGTGTGGAGTAAATGCGGTGCGGTATATCATAGAAGCGGTATCAAATTTTGCTTGGTCGCCCGGCTCAAAATGTAGCACGGGAACAAGGTCTAGCCCTTGGATAGGCTCCATTTTAACGCCGCTTGCCTTGGAAACATTAATGCACTCGTTGGCAATAAACTTCACACAGTCAAGCGCTTTGTCGTCGTCCATTACATCGCCAAAGGTGCCACCAATGCAAGCAGACATACCGCTGAATGTAGCGTTAATCATAAGTTTGGTCCAGCGAACGCCCATGAGGTTTTCCAGCACATGGGTGGGGCACATGCACTCTAAAATGGCTTTCACTTCGTCCATCTCAGGGGTGATTTTGCCATCCACACGGCCAAGGTCGAATGACATGCTTGAAGTTTCGGAGGTAAGCTCGGACACACCGGGGCCTTTGAAGGTTGCACCCCAGCTAACAGGGCAGCCCATTACGCGGTCGATGCCGTAAACGTCTACCAAAGCGGGCTCGGGCAGGCCGTTTTGCAGTGTGCAGATAATAGTTTTATCGTGAATGTGGCCCTCAAGAGCTTTAATTGCAGACTCGTTGTAGGTTTGCTTCACCATAAAGAAGATAAGGTCGTACTCTCCCTCGATGGTATCGGGGGTGTAGGCCTTTACAGGTGCTGAAAATTCGGTAAAACCAATAACCTGAGCGCCTTTTTCGTTAAGAGCGTTTACGTGGTCTTCGTAAACGTCGATCAGGTCAATTTGTTTACCGGCCTTGGAGATGTATGCACCTAAAATAGTACCAAGAGAACCTGCTCCCATAATTGCAGTACGCATAGAAAATTCCTCCTTGTGTGCGCATATAGCAATGCGCCATGTTTTAGGTATACGATATAATACGAAGAACCCAGAAATTGCGAAACTAAGTACCCTGCAATCAGCATGCAAACTGCATTTTTTCTTGCGCTGTGGTGTAAATAAATTAATGGGTTTAACGGTAACTATGGCAGCACAAAATTCACGCCGATGAGTGCGGGCCAGCTATAATTATATAATGTGTGATTGTATAGTGTCAATGCAAGAATGGGGCATGCACCTTACAAGAAAAACAGGATAGTTTTAGTACATCTGCCTAATAAGAAAAATGAGCAGATAAAAAGGCCAAAACACACCGGTGAAGTAGCGGTGCGTTTTGGCCGGTAGCAGCAGTTAGCTGTGAAAATCAGTCGATTTCAACAGGTAGCGCGAGGGTAAGCTCGCTGTCTTTGGCCATCATGGGTGCACACTGTGGTAGTAGGGTGGTGAAGTGTTCGGATGCGTTGTGGGTTTTAATGGCTTCGCTGTCGCGCCATCCCTCTAAAAATATAAGGTGGGTGTTGTCTTTTTTGTTTACATGCAGGTCGTAAAAAACATTGCCGTCTTCGGCGCGGCTTTTTTGAACAAGTTCCTTTAATATTGGCATAGCATCGTTTACACATTCGGGTTTAAGATAAAGATTTGCAATAATTTTAATCATAAAGGATACCTCCTGCGATTTTATGTATATATAGTACCTGCTTTTTGGGATAAAGTAAACATGGCTAGCCTTGCATTTTTGTAGGTGGTATATTATCATGTTATAAGCAGATAGAATTAATATGGAAGCTTAGCTCAGCTGGTAGAGCACCTGCTTGACGTGCAGGGGGTCAGGGATTCGAGTTCCTTAGCTTCCACCATGTAAA
>CAYJEW010000016.1:0-8124 GCA_964369525.1 uncultured Oscillospiraceae bacterium
CGGCACTTTGCCAAGAGCCGCCTTTCGATTCCCAGCTTTTTATGGCAAAACAAAAGGAACGCCAAAGGCGTTCCTTTTGTTTTGGAGCAGGTGATGGGAATCGAACCCACGTGGCCAGCTTGGAAGGCTGGAGTTCTACCATTGAACTACACCTGCATGTGTTTTACGCTATATTATTATAGCACACATTTGTAGCTTTGCAACCACCCTTGCCACTCGTATTAGCGGAAAAATAGTCCAAAATATGCTATACTATAAAAAGTGCGCAACGGCCTGTGCAATTTTGCGCAGCCGCCCTTTATTTAAATATCACTGCAAAACTTTACCGCAGGAAACCCCGCCCCACCGCCTGCACACCACCAAAGCCACACCACACTAAGGCTAATTTACTCGAAAGGCACACACTGCATGAAACAGTTATGGCTGCTATACTCTGCCTTTTTTCGCATTGGGCTGTTTACGTTTGGCGGCGGCTACGCTATGCTACCCATGCTGGAGCGCGAGGTTACCCAGCGCCACGCATGGGCCAGCCGCCAGGAGCTTGTAAACTACTTTGCCATTGGCCAGTGCACCCCCGGAATTATTGCCGTTAACACCGCCACCATCATAGGCTACCTGCAGCGAGGCGTTGCAGGCGCAATAAGCGCAACGCTTGGCATTGTTAGCCCCTCGATAGTTATAATAATAATAATCGCCTCCATTTTGCAAAACTTTGCCCACATTGCGCTGGTGCAAAGCGCATTTGTGGGTGTGCGGGTGGCTGTGAGCGCGCTTATTATAGCGGCGGTTATCCAGCTGTTTCGGGCAAATGTGCTAAGCGCGCCGCCCGAAGGCGCCCCAAAAGGCCTTGTTACATTTCTACGCACCAACACCATAAACATGCTTTTGTGTGCGGCGGCATTTGTGGCCGTTGGGGTGTTTGGGCTGTCGCCCACATACGTTGTGGCGGTGTCGGCCCTGCTTGGCCTACTCCTTTATAAAAGGAGGCCAAATAAAAATGAGTAACCTTCTTCTTTTATGTTTTGAATTTTTTAAAACGGGGCTTTTGGCTGTTGGCGGCGGGCTTGCCACCATTCCTTTTTTAAACTCTATGGCTCAGCGCTACCCCCAGTGGATGAGCGTGGAAGAGCTAACAAACATGATAGCCGTTGGCGAAAGCACCCCAGGGCCCATAGGCGTAAACATGGCCACATATGTGGGCTACAACGTAGCCGGCATACCGGGTGCGCTGCTGGCCACATTTTCGCTGGTGCTGCCCTCGCTGGTACTGCTAATGCTAATTGCGCACGCGCTGCAACGCTGGAGCAACAGCCCAATTGTAAAAGCCGCCTTCAGCGGCCTGCGCCCTGCCGTAACAGGCCTTATTGCGGCGGCCGGCTACTCGGTTTTGCAGATATCTCTTTTTATCAACGGCGCCTTTAGCCCGCTGCTTTTGGTAATGTTTTTGGTGCTTTTGTGCTGTACCCAGATAAAAGTGCTAAAAAAACTGCACCCTGTTGTGTACATTGCAGTGGCGGCAGGTATAGGCATGGCGCTGGGGCTGTAGCGGCGCAACTAATCTTTACCCACAAAAAAAGACAGGACAAAATATCCTGTCTTTTTTAATGCAACTAAATATAAGGCTTTCTGCCGATTGCCTTTAAAAACATCCGCTTTGCTGCCCTAAATTCCACAGCAGCAACAATGCTAATACAGGCCTGTAATCAGCCCAACCCCATACACCACCAGCGCTATAACAACCGACGCCACAATGGTTATTGGTAGGCCTGCCTTGGTAAAATCTCGTATAGAGAAGTACCCTGCCGAATACGGCAGTACGTTTGTGGGCGACGATGTTACCATCATAAGGCAAACGCATATGCTTATTGCCACAGGCAGTGTAAGCTGCAGTGCCGAGCCGCCGTTTTGCATGGCCAAAAGTATTACAATGGGTAGCATAACGGTGGCGGTTACTGCGTTGCTGGAAAAAATCATCTTTACAAACGATGTAAGCAGTATCATTACCATAATTTCCAAAAGCAGCGGCATATCGGGCATGCGCCCAAAGATAAGCTGCGATAGCCACTCTGCCGCACCTGTTTGGAAGAGCATCATGCCCAGCGATATGCCCGTAGCTACCAAAATAATGCTGTTCCAGCCCACATCTTTTTGAATTTCTTTCCACGATAGTGTGCTTGCGCCCGGCAAAAAGAATAAGCATATTGTAAAAAATGCCGGCATAGCCGTGGGAATGGAAATACCCAGCAGTAGCTCAAAAATCGGCGAGCCCACAAGCAGCACTATTGTTAAAATAAACACCACTGCGGTAGTTTTTTCGTTGCGGCCCATTTTAGGCAGCAGGTCGTATTCCTTTTTCAGCTGCTGCTTATCAAAAGACAGCGTTTTTGTTTCAAACGGGAACACCCACCTTAAAATAAACCACGCAGGCAAAATAAGCATAAGTGTGCACGGCACGCCGTATATCATCCACTGGGTGAATGTTACATCAATGCCGGCAATCTCGCTAAGCAGCGTAATGGCAATGGGGTTTGCGGCCGAGCCTGCCGGGGTGGCAATTCCGCCTATAGCAGGCCCCCACGCACAACCTATAAGCAGCGCTTTACCAAAATTGCTCTGCATTGGCTGCACATTCTCACGCTTTAGTATAGACACCCCAAGCGGATACAGCATAGCCGCCGCCGCAATACCGGTTATCCACATTGCCAGCATGGAGCCCACAATTAAAAACCCAAGCAGAATTTTAGAGGTGCTGTTGCCTGTTTTGGACAGCACAAACATGGATATCCGCTCGCCCATGCCGGACTTGCTTATAAACGCCGCCAGTACCAGCACACCTATAAAAAACACAATGGTGTCGTTGCCAAAGCCAAGGCTGATTATCTCTTTAAATGTATCTACCTTAAGCACCGTAAGCAGTACAACCGCCAGCATACCTGTTATATGAAACGGCAGCGCCTCGCTTAGCCAAAGCACAAGGCAAAACATCAACACCGCAAGCGAGCTTTTGCCCTGCTGCGTAAGCACCGCACCGCCAAGCTCTTGCAGGCTTTCGGGTATTGGCATAAGCACTATAAGCGCCAGCAAAAAAATTGCCAACACTATAAAAAAATAGCTTCGTTTGTGCGCCATAAACTCACTCTTATCCGATTATTTTTGTAGCACTTTTTGCAGCAGCGTGCCTACCTCGCGGGGTTTTTTAGCGGTGCTAACCCCCACAGCCTCAAGGCATGCAATCTTGTGCGCAACAGAGCCTGTGCCGTTGCTTATAATAGCGCCGGCGTGGCCCATTCTTTTGCCTTCGGGCGCTGTACGCCCACCCAAAAATGCCACCAAAGGCTTTGTAAACTTGCCCTCTTCAATAGCCTGCGCCACCTCTTCTTCCATGGTGCCGCCAAGCTCGCCTATAATAACCACAGCTTTTGTGTCTTCATCTTTTTCGTAAAACGGCAAAAGCTGTGCAAAACGAGTAGCCGGTACGGTGTCGCCGCCTACGCCTATTAGGGTAGACACGCCAAAGCCCGCCTCCACAATCATGGCTGTTACCTCGTTTGTAAGCGAGCCGCTGCGTGTCATCACGCCAACGCTGCCCGGCTTATACACACGCTCTATCCAGTACGGAAAACACCCCATCATGCCCTGCCCCGGTGTAATCATGCCCGATGTGTTACCGCCTATCACCATGGCGCCTGCCGCATTTGCCGCAGCACGAATTTTTACGGTTTCGTGCAATGGAATGTTTTCGGCTATGGTTACAATTAGCTTTATGCCTGCGGCAAGGCTTTCCATAACGCCGTCGTACACAGCCGCCGGTGGTACAAACAGCATGCTTGCGTCTGCCTGCACGTTGGCTGTGGCTTCTTTAACGGTGTTGTACACCTTAACGCCACACACTTCGTCTACCTTATGGCCGGGGGTAACGCCCGCCACAACATTTGTGCCCATGTCTATCATATGCTGGGTCCAAAAACTGCCCTCGGCCCCTGTAATTCCCTGCACAAGCACACGTGTTTGCCCGTTTATTAAAATGCTCATCTGCTCTTTATCTCCTTTGCCAGCTCTACCGCTTTTTCCACAGCCTCTTCGGTGTCTGTGAATGTTAGCTGCCCTGCATTTTGCAAAATCTCGCGTGCGCGCTCTTCGTTTGTGCCACGCAGGCAAAAAATTACCGGCTGGCTTGGCTTAAACTCTTCAATAGCCCTCACAGCCTCTTGCGCAATTATGTCCACCCTGGCAATGGTGCCAAACGCCACAATCAAAATTACCTCTGTGGGATGCTTTAGGCAAATTTCCATAGCACGGTGGGCTTTTTTGTAGTGCGGCCCGCCAAACTCTAAGTAGGTAGACACGCTGCCCCCTGCGTAGTTTACTAGGTCGTAAACCACGGTGGTAAGCCCTGCGCCTGCACACATTAGCGCAATGTCGCCATCAAAGCCCAAATACGGCATGCCCTCTTCGGCCGCCATACGCTCGGCTTCTTCGGTGTACACGGCGGTAGCCTTGGCAAAGTTTTGTTTTGCAAATGCTGTGTTGTCGTCTAAAATCAGCTTGCCGTCGCCTGCAACAACCAGCCGCTCGTCACCCACAACAAACAGCGGGTTAATCTCGGCCATCTCGGCGCCTGTATTAACAAAAAGGCGCACCAGCTTCATAATAATATTTGCCACTAGCTTTGCGGTTTTGTCTGTAAGGCCCATGCCGTATGCAATCTCGCGGCACTGGTATGGCATTAGGCCGGCGTTTAGGTTAAACGCTGTTTTAATAATAAGCTCTGGGTTTGTGTGGGCAATCTCTTCAATATCAATGCCGCCGCTGGCACACGCCAACACAACGCCCTGCGCCCCCGCAGCGTCCAGTATTACCGACACATACAGCTCCTGCTCGTATGGCACGGCTTCTTCTATAAGAATGCTGCTCACGCCATATTCCGAAGCAAACATCTCTTGCGCCATTTTTTGCGCGTCTTCCTTTGTTTTGGCAAGTTTTACAAGCCCTGCCTTGCCGCGGCCGCCCATAAGCACCTGCGATTTAACCACGCACGGCAGGCCAATATTGTCCACAGCCGCCCCCACCTCTTGTGCGGTGGCTGCCAGCTGCGAGTTTGGCACGGTAATGCCCTCTTTTTCAAACACTTGCTTTGCTTGATATTCAAATAAATTCATAATCATCTCCGCTTTTCGCAAAAGTATGTGCGCCCGTTTTTAAAAAAACCATCAATTGTTGCAGCGCCGCGGCGCCTGTGTGGGGCCCATAATGCAATATAACCCCTTTTTTGCTGCAACCTTACTTGTATGGCTTTAGCCCTCGGCAACTTACGGCATTAAGGCCCTGCCTACTTTACGCAGGCAAAGGCCTTTTTTGCTTTAGGTTGCGTCGTTTTGTAGCTGCTGTGCAGCCATGTACACAGCATCTATAATTTTTTTGTAGCCTGTGCAGCGGCAAAGGTTGCCCGAAATACCAACGCGAATGCTCTCGCGGTCGGCCTTGCCGCCTTCCATAAGGTAGTTTATGCCTGCCACCATCATGCCTGGTGTGCAAAAACCGCATTGGCTTGCGCCGCACTGCGCAAACGCATTGCGCAACACCTGCCCCACCTTTTGCTCCTTGCTAAGGCCGGTAACTGTCCACAAATCGTGCCCCTCGCAAGAGAAGGCCGGCGTAACGCAAGACTTTACGGCCACACCGTCCAGCACAACCGAACATGCGCCGCAGTCGCCCTCTTCGCAGCCACACTTCACCTCTACAAAGCCGTGCCCACGCAAAAAGCGCATAAGGTTTTCTTCCGGCTTTACTTCAAGCGTGTGTTGCTTGCCGTTTATGTTTAGTGTAATTTCGTTATGCATTAGCCGCATCCTCCTCGTTTTCGCATATGCCGCATGCTTTGTATACCACTTTGCGCAGCAAATTTCCGGCAACAAGGCGTCTGTATTCAGCGCTACCCCTCACGTCGGTTATGGGGCTAATGTCGTTATTAATGGCCTGCATGGCCTCTTGCATTAGCTCAGGGGTTAGCTTTTTACCTTTTAGCACAGCCTCTGCGTTTTTGGCGCGCACCGGTGTTGGTGCTACAGCGCCCACGCCAACCGCAATGTTGGCAATTGTACCGTCGCTTTCCATATTAACAGCTGCCGCTATGTTTACAAGCGAAATTGCCATAGAGTTACGCAGCCCCAGCTTGTAGAACGACGCGTTCGGGTTTGCATCAAACTCTACCGATGTAATCATCTCGCCCGGCTCAAGCACAGTTTTGCCAACGCCTGTAAAAAACTCGTTTATTGGCACGCTGCGGCTGCCGCCCTTTTTCTGAATAATCACATCTGCGCAGTAAACCAGCAAAGGCGGCGCGCTATCGGCCGAGGGCGACGCATTGCCTAGGTTACCCGCAATGCTGGCGCTGTTGCGTATGGTTGGGTCGGCAAAGTCGTTTGCCGCCAAAAACAGCGCCGTTGCGTTTTCGCGTATCACATCCGACATAGCAATTTTGTGCATGGTGGTATTTGCGCCTATCTGCACCCTGCCGTTGCTGCATTTTATGTAGCTAAGCTCTTTAATATCTCGCACGTTTATAAAGGTAACAGGTGCTGCAAGGCGGCCCAAATGCAGGCGCACCATTGTATCGGTGCCGCCGCATATAATGCGCGCGGTGTCTTTGTGTTGTTGCAAAAGCTCTAGCGCATCATCAAGGCTTTTGGCGTTATAACTTTTAAACTCACCCACCTAGTTCACCCCCTCTTTCCCTTTTGCTTCTAGCTCACGCAGCGCAAAGAAAACTTTTTCGCGGGTAGCCGGCAGCGATTTTATTTTAGCGCCTGTGGCGTTGTATATAGCGTTTATAATTGCGGGTGCTGTTGGGTTGCAGGTTGGCTCCGAAACACCTTTTGCGCCAAACGGGCCTTTTTCCTCGGGTATCTCAAGGCAATCCACAATAAACCTTGTGGGCACATCCATAGATGTGGGAATTTGGTAGGTGGCGAGCGAGGGGTTTTTCATTCTGCCGTCCTGCTCGTCTTCCAAAATTTGTTCCATAAGGCCGTAGCCAATGCCCATAACAACGCCGCCCTCAATTTGGCCTTCAACCAGCATGGGGTTTATCATTTTGCCGCAGTCGTGCACCGCAACAAGCTTTAAAATCTCCACTTCGCCTGTGTCGGTATCCACCTCAACTTCGGCAATCTGGGTGGCGTAAATGCTAACCTCAAACGGCATGCCCTGCCCTGTTTCGGGGTCTATAGGCATGGTGGCAGGCGAGTAAGAATCTACCGCAAGCACAGGCCTGCCCAGCACACGCTCGGAGTAAAACGCAGCGTCGGCAATGCTCATGCGCTGCGAGGGCCAATAGCGCAGGTATATCTCGCCATCTTCAATGGCCAGCTGGTTTGAGTGTATAAGCCCAAGCTTTCTTGCAGCGGCGTCCAGCAAAATTTCGCGGGCGTTTGCCGCGGTTTTTTGCACTGCGTTGCCGGCAATATACGTTACCCTGCAAGCGCCTGTGCCTGCGTCGTACGGGGTAAGCTCGGTATCGCCCCAAACAAGGCGCACCTGCTCAAACTTTACGCCTATCTCCTCTGCAACAATCTGCATAAGGCAGGTGTTAGAGCCTTGGCCTATATCCATAGCGCCAACGTTTAGCACCACGGTTCCGTCGTGGTTAACCTTAATAAATGCGCCCGCCGGGTTTGGCTTGCCGGTAGAGCCGTTGGGGTAAAACATACATGCAATGCCTTTTCCTCGCTTTTTCATGTGTTATGCTCCCCCTTTCTGTTGCTGCTCGTCGTCCAGCCTGTCCAGCTCTAGCGCCCTGTGCAGTGTTTGCCGCATGGCCCTGCTGTCTACCACCTGGCCGGTAGCGGCCTCGCCGTTATCATAAAACATGTTTTTTAGCCTAAACTCAACAGGGTCCATGCCCAGAGTTTCTGCAATTGTATCGGTATGTACCTCGTGGGCAAACGCCACCTGCGGCACACCAAAGCCGCGCATAGCGCCGCCTATGGCTGTGTTGGTATACACCAAAAATGCATCCACTTTAATGTTTTCAATGTTATACGGGCCTGCGGCGTGCACCGCTGCTTTTGTGAGCGTGTCTTTGCCAAGGCCCACATACGGCCCACTGTCGCTTATTATTTTTAT
>CAYJEW010000016.1:8134-35203 GCA_964369525.1 uncultured Oscillospiraceae bacterium
ACATATGGTGCCGTCTTTTTTGTAGCCTGTTTTGTAGTGCATTGTGTATGGATGGCGCAGTGTTGTAAAAAACTCGTCTTTACGGGTATACACCATTCTTACAGGGCGGCCTGTTTTTTGTGTTAGCAGCGCCACCCAAGGCTCTAGCGATATCTCATTTTTGCCGCCAAAAGCGCCGCCCACAGGTGGCACAACAATGCGCAGCTGGGTCATATCCATGTTCAATATTTTGCAAAGCCCTACCATGTATGCATACGGGCGGGAGGTGGAGGTGGTAATAACCATCTGGCCTTCTTTTGTAATTTCGGCCAGCCCCACATGCGGCTCCATAGGCACATGCTCTACCTTTTGGGTAGAGAAGTCTTCTTCAACAATATGGTCTGCCTCGGCAAAGCCTTTTTCCACATCGCCTTTGCGCAGCTTGATATGCGCTACCGTGTTGCTCTCGTCGTGCACACGCACATCGTCTTTCATGGCAGCTTCGGGGGTTAGCAGGGGCTCTAGCGGCTGGTACTCCACCTTTACAAGCGCCGCTGCTTTGTGGGCAATCTCTTCGGTTTCGGCCGCCACCACAGCAATGGGGTCTTGCATGCAGCGCACCTTGTCGTCGGCCAGCACAGGCTGGTCTTCTACTTTTATGCCAAACCTATTGTACGGCACGTCTTTTGCCGTGATTACCGCTTTAACGCCGGGCAGTTGCTCTGCCGCAGACGTATCTACCGCCAAAATTTTTGCATGGGCACACTCACTGTAGCACACAGCGGCATGCAGCATATTGGGGCGGGTAATATCTGCCCCGTACACCACCTCACCCGATGCCTCAAGCAGGGCGTCGGTTCTGGGGCGGCTTGTTCCTATTTCTTCAAACTTCCTCAATGTTTTTCCTCCTATTGAGTATGCAGCAAAGCCGGTATAGTCCTATCCTGTAATGTATCATACCGGCTCTGCTGGCCTGCCATAACATTTTTTCTACTATTCGTCTATGCGCAGCTTACCGCCGCTGGCTACATCTTCTTTTTTAATGTCGAAAAAGTATATTTTCACTCTGTCTTCGCCAACATTTGCAATGCGGGCCACCTCGCGCGTTACAGCGGCTGCCATCTCGCGCTTTTGCTCCACAGTGCGTCCCTCTACCATATGAATTTGAATAAACGGCATGGTTTGCCTCCTTGTTATTATGCTTTGCTATGCTGTAGCTTTGGTTTTTCTTTTACGAATAAGCCAGTTTAACAGCATTGCAGCCACCAGCAGCGCAATGCCTATTACATCGGTTGCAATACCGGGAATAATAAGCGTTATTGCCGAGGCGCCAAGCATAAGGCGCAAAACAGGGTTGAAGTCGCTACCAATAGCGCCTGCAAGCGAGTACGCGCCAATAGCTGCTGTAACACTGGTAAGCAAAATATCGCTCAAATTGCCCATCCACAAAAGCTCGTTGCTATACACAAACACAAACGGCACTATATAGGCCGACAGTCCCAGCTTCATCGCCTGCCACGACGTTGCTGCGGGGTTTGCGTTTGCAATACCTGCTGCTGCGTAACCTGCCAGAGCAACAGGAGGTGTTATGGTGGATATGGTGGCAAAGTACATGCAGAACATATGTGCCACAAAGCCGTCTACGCCCATTGCAATAAGGGTTGGTGTACCAACCGAGGCTGCAAGAATGTATGCCGGCACGGTGGGCATGCCCATGCCCAAGATAATGCAAAATACCATTACCGCAACAAGGGTGAGCGGCAGGTTGCCTTGGGTAATATCCATTACAGCGGCGCCAAGGCGCTGCGCCAGGCCGGTTAGCGCCATAACGCCAACCACAATGCCTGCAGTACCACAAGCTGCTACAGCCTCCATAGAGCCAAGCGCGCCGCCCATAAGAGCGCTACCCGCTTTTTTGGGGCCAACACGGCTTTCTTTTGCAACATCGGTTTTAACAAACAGCGATGCAACCCAGCTTAGCGCTATCGAAAGCGCAATAGCCACAAGTGCGCCCATTATAATCGAGCGGCCAAAAACTGTAATTACAAGCACAAACACTATAAGCGGTATTAATAGATAGCCACCGGTTATAAGCTCTATGCGCACGTTTGGCAAAAGCTCTTTAGATACACCCACAAGCTTTAGCTTAACAGCCTGAAAGTCTACCATAAAAAACACTGCCAAAAAATATACAATAGCGGGTATTATAGCGGCCGACATAACGGTGTGGTACGGCACACCCGCATACTCGGCCAAAACAAAGGCCACAGCACCCATAACAGGTGGCATTATCTGCCCGCCGGTTGAAGCCGCTGCCTCAACAGCGCCTGCAAACTCGCTGGAATACCCGGTTTTTTTCATAAGTGGAATGGTGAAGCTGCCTGTTGCCACAACATTACCCATAGCGCTGCCCGAAACTGTGCCCATAAGCGCGCTGGATACAATGGCCACCTTGGCCGGTCCCCCACGAAAACGCCCTGCCAGCGCGGTTGCAAATCTTGTAAAAAATTCGCCCACACCGGTGGCTGTTAAAAACGCTGCAAACGTAACAAAAAGCACAATATAGTTGGCCGCTGCCGACATTGCCGAGCCAAAAAAGCCCTCTGTGCTAAGCAGTAGGCTTAGCAGGCGGTCCAGCTCGTAGCCGCGGTGGCCAAGCACGCCCGGTAAAGACGAGCCAAACAAGGCGTATGCCACAAATACGCCGGCGATAACCGGTAGTGTCCAGCCAATAAGGCGTCTTGTCATTTCAATTACGCAGAATGTACAAAACAGTGCAAATACAACGTCGGGTGTTGTGGCCCTAAAGCCCGCCCTGTAGTATATATCCACATAAAAAATTGCGATGTAAATCATAACCGAAAAAGCAAGTGCCACACAAAACAGGTCATACACAGTGGGCCTGTTGCGTGGAGATTTTTTGCTTGCGGGCACCATTAAAAATGCAAGTGCCGCCATGGACATTAGGCTTATTGAACGAAACAAAAATGGGTCTAGCGGCATGATTGTAAGACCTAAAATGTGAAACAGCGTAATTGCCATTGCATATGCCGAAACAACAACCTTAATTTTTCCACTAAACTCGCGCTTCTTTTTTCCGTCGTTTTTCGCCTCTTGCACAGCCTCTTGCATCTGCGCTGCTGCGTCTTTTTTCTTAAATAGACCCATCGTGCTCTTCCCCCTTAAAGCGCAAAGCACACTCCTTTGCCGCTTATATGCGCCCTACTTTGGCGCTTTTCCTTTTTTCAATCTCTTTAGTGAACCGCTCCCATGCATGAGAACTATGTTCTTTCTCACACATGAGAGCGGCATAAACCATAAATTAAAAACTAAAAATTGTGCTAGAAATTAGGCAATGGGCTGTAGCTCTTCAGGAATTTCAATGCCAATTTCTTCGTAGTAGCGAGCAGCGCCTGCGTGCAAAGGTGCTGTAGCCATGCCAATCATGTTAGCATCTACATGCTCAAAAGCAGCGTGCTGGCCAATAAGTGCTTCCATGTTCTCATAGATAGCTTTGGTCATCTCGTAAACCATATCTTCGTTTACGTCTTTGTTAACGATAAGCATGCAGGTAGTAGCCATAGACATAACGTCTTCTGTTTGGAACTCAAATGTACCTGCAGGAATGGTGTAGCGGGTAGCATATGGGAACTCTGCAACAAGTGCGTCAAACAAATCGTCGTCTAGGCCAATTAGGCGTGTGTCGTTTGTTGCCGAGAACTCAGAGATTGCGCTGTGAGGAGGCATGCCGCTTACAACAGAAGCGTTTACAAAGTCGTCGCTCATCTGCTGGTTGCCGTCGGAAGGGGAAACGTTTGTTACGGTGGGCTCAATGCCTGCAGCTGCAAAGATGCGGCGCGACCATGTGTCGGTGCTGGAGCCTGCGCTCGAGAGGTTAACTGTCATGCCGTCAAGGTCTGCAAAGCCGTTGATGTCCGATTCTGCGGGAACATATGCCTGCAGAACGAAGGGGAACAGCAACATAACTGTACGGATGTTTTCGGTTGTTTCGTCGGTCCAGTCGGCAACACCGTTCCATGCTTGGTAAACAAAGTCTGTGCCGGTTAGGCCAATTTCGGTTGTGCCGTCGTTAACCATTAGCAGGTTGCCCGAAAGGCCGCCAGAGGTTTCGCTGCTAATGCTTACGCCTAGGCTCTCGGTAAGAATGGGGGCCATAATTGCGCCCACAATACCTGTTTGCGAGCTTGCGCCGCCAGAAGCCATGCCAATGTACTCTGGCCAGTCAGAACGGTCGGTTTCGGTACCGGCTGCCGAAGCGTCTGCTGCGCCGGATGGAGCTGCCTCCGATGTGGTTGCTGCGGGCTCGCTTGTGCAGCCTGCAAACAGTGTTAGAAGCATTACGGACAAGATAGCAAGTGCAATAATACGGAATTTCTGCTTTTTCATGTTGTTCTCCTTTTCCTCATTTTTATTATTAAAGGATTTCACCTTTAAAATACAAACATCAATGCAATATTACTTTTGATACCTTTTCATAAAATCTTCCATGCGGTCGAACGCTTCGTTAATTTTATCTTCCGGCATTAGCAGCGATAAGCGGATAAAGCCTTCCACATTCTCGCCAAACACCGAGCTTGGGAACAAAAACACGCCTGTTTCTTTTAAAAGCGTTTCTGCAAAGTCATACGCTTTAACGCCCAGCTTACGAATATCCATAAACAGATAAAATGTGCCTTTGGGCCGGCAGTAAGGAATGCCCATTTTATCAAGGCGGCTCATGGTGAGCAGGCGGCGTTTGTTGTAGGTATCTACAATTTCGTCCAGACACTGCTGCGGGCCGGTAAGGGCCTCCAGCGCAGCACACTGTGCAACAGCTGTTGCGCAGATGGTTACGGCATACTTTAGGTTGGTCATTGGGTTAATAATCTCTTTTGGTGCTGCCAGATAGCCAATGCGCCAGCCTGTCATGGAGTATGTTTTGGATATGCCGTTAACTGTAATGGTGCGCTCTTTCATACCCGGCAAAGAAGCAAAACTCACGTGCTCTTGGTCGTCGAACACAAGTTTTTCGTACAGCTCGTCTGAAATAACAAGCAGGTTGTGTTTTTCGGCCATTGCCGCAATGCCTTCCAGCGTTTTGCGGCTAACAAGAGCGCCTGTGGGATTGTTTGGGTTAATAATCAAGATAGCCTTGGTTTTGCTGGTTATCTTTTTCTCTATATCCTCTGCCTGCACCTCAAAGTCGTTCTCCATTGTGGTTTCTACCGGCACAAGCACGCCACCCGCCACGTCTATACATGTGTCGTATGGGGTGTACCTTGGCACCGGCACAATTACCTCATCGCCCGGGTTCAGCACAGCCATCATGGTAAGGAATATAGCCTCTTGTGCGCCCACTGTAACAAGTACTTCTGTTGCGGGGTCTACCTCAAAGCCGTTATCCTTTTTAAACTTTTCGGCAATTGCACGGCGCAGCTCCATGGTACCCGCCCATGGGGTATAGTGGGTTTGGCCGTTATCCAGGCCTTTTTTTGCAGCCTCAATAATGTGCGGCGGGGTTTCAAGGTCTGGGTCGCCCCTGCCAAGGTTTATAAGGTTTGGCACTGTCCACGATAGCGCCATCAGCTGGCGCCTTTCGTCTGTTGCGCCTTTGGATTTTACCCTGTCGGCAACAAACTGCGCAGCAATTGAATTGTTTTCGCTCATTTTTATTCCCCCAAACTTTCTTAGATAATCATCGTTTTGCCGCTGTAAAGTTGTGCTTAGTACCTTTCGGGGAAGTCACGTTTTGTAATGGTTACTTCCACAGGCTTAATGCCGCGAATAAACTCAGCAAACAAATCTGTCATGCGCTCGTAAATTTTTTCTGCTTTTTCTGCGCTTGCAAGGTGCGGGTTGCCGGCTATACCGGATTTATCGTACTCTTGCTGGTCCATAGGGAAGCGCACGGGGAAGCCTTTGTACTCAAAGCTAAAGCCCGAGCCGGAGCCTTTGGTGCTGCCTTCTGGTAGCCAGTCCATAGCTTCGGGAATCTCTTTAACAAAACGCTCTTCGCGCACAAGGTCTGGGCACACGTGCATAGCCAAAGACGACTCTATTTCGCCTGCGTGCCAACCGGGCAGCTGGTCTTTGCCGTCAATAAGGTCGTCGCACATGGTGGAGAACACTTCTGTATCAGCGGCCCAGCCAAAGCACAGAGCGCCTGTTTCGTAGCGAAGCGCACGAATTACGCGGTCGATGGTGGCAGAGTTGGATGTGTGGCCGGTGGAGAAGATAATCTTTTTAAAGCCGTGGAATATTAGGCTGCGGCCAATGTCGTACAGCACGTTAAACAGTGTTTCGTCGCGCAGGGTAATTGTGCCGGGCTCTTCGGGGCGCATGTGGAAGCAGCTGTAGCCAAATGGCATAAGCGGCGCCACAGGAACATCGGCTTTAATGGCGGTTTCCATGCATACATAGTAGCCTGCAATAGAGTCCACACCCATGGGCAGTGCGGGGCCGTGTTGCTCAATGCTACCAACAGGCACAAGCACGGTATCGGTCTTCTCCAGCCATTCTTTAACCTCTACCCAGCTCATGTCGAAAATGCGATATGGTTTATATCTCTCTTCGTTGCATCGTGTGTTCATTACAAATCTCCTTTTCTGCTGTGTATATATTTTTTAGTTATTTGTTACATCTTTAGTCACTGCCACAAACTCTTCGTTTGTAAGCGCACGCTGCAGCTGGGTGGCCTCTTGTTTAACCTTTGCCAGCACTGCGTCTATGTCTTCGTCTGCAATGGTAAGGCCCAGCTCTTTAGATTTCCACAAAACGTTTGCCTTGCCGGACTTTTTGCCCACCGCAACGGTATGGGTGCGTCCAAACAGGTCTGGCAGTATAGGCTCTACGGTGAACGGGTTTTTCATAAGCGCCGCTGTTGGTATGCCGGCCTCCCATGTAAACAGGTTTTTGCCCACTACCGGGCTGTTTGGCGGGAAGCTCCAGCTGCTTAGCTCGCGCACCATGGTGGATACTTCGTACAGCTCTTTGGCGTTAATGCCTGTATCTGCACCGTACAGGCAGGTTAGCGCCATAACCACCTCTTCAAGCGAGGTGTTGCCGGCACGCTGGCCCAAAGCGCTAAGGGTTGTTGAAATGCTTGTTGCGCCGTTTTTAACACTGCTAATTGCGTTTGCCACACCCATGCCAAAATCGTTGTGGCAATGCACCTCTATTGGCACGTTGGTCCAGGATGCTACTTTTTTAACAAGCGCGCCCATACCCTCGGGCGATATGCAGCCGTTGGTGTCTACTGCCGAAAGGCGGTCTACCACGCCGCTGTTGGCGGTTGTTGTGATAAGGTTTTTCAAAAACTCTTCGTGTGCACGTGCAGAGTCTATCATAAACAGCTGCACTTCAAGGCCTTGTTCTTTTGCATATGTGCTCACACGCAGGGCTTTATCGATAACGTCCTGCTCTTCCCAACCAAACTGGTACTTAAGCCTTGTGTAGCTAACCGGCACCTCAATAATCGCCCCGTGCACGCCGCAGGCTTTTGCGGTGTCGATATCTTTTTCCATTGCCCTGCAAAGGCAGGTAATTTTTGCATCCAGGCCTGCTGTGGCAATAGCCCTTACGCTGTCAGCCTCTGCCTGAGATATTGCAGGAAATCCTGCTTCTATATATTGTATGCCTGCTTTGTCCAGCTTTTTTGCAATCTCCAGCTTTTGTGCTGCGCTAAACACCACTCCTGGGGCTTGCTCGCCGTCGCGCAGGGTAGAGTCGTGAAATGTAACCTTCTTGCCAAGCAGGTTGCCCTCTTCTGCTGTTTGCTTCTCAAAATTGTAGTGGCTTACCCACCAGTTCTCGTTTTTCCATGGTCCTTGCTCAAGGTTCAATCTGCTCATAAAATATCTTCGCACCTTTCATAAAATCTACGTTGCTTGGTGTTATTTATGGCTTTTGTGCCAACCCCGCCATGCCGCGCATTACACCTGCTTTGCAGCAAGTCCATACACCAAGACAATGCTTTTTCTCTGTATCAGTATACCCATGCTACATGGCAATGTCAATATTTCAATTCTAACTTAATAAGTGGAATTTCGGGTGTTTTCCATATTATGCTGCACATATTATGCCACATTTTGTGAGTTTGTACTACTATTTGAGGCAATTTGTGACATTCTTCACGGCTTTTCTCTATTATGCCCAATTGGGCACGACTAATTTATGCGAAATATCCATAGACTTCTTTCCATATTCTTGTTATTTTTGATATTGACTTTGCAATTTTTCACCTGTAATTGAAAAATTTCACATTTTAGCCTGCAAGCTTCGCACCGCAAAGGCGCTTTGTTTCTTTATATTACTCTGTATATGCTATAATACTATTCAGCAATGGTAGACTAGAGCCATGGAATTTATAGGCCTAAAAGCGAATAAACTGTACTTTCAACAAGGCATACTACGGCAAACTTGCGTTTGTTTATACTAAAACCACAGGAGAACCGCCGATTATGAGCGCACTGCGGCCCACCTACACACAGCAAAACACCATAAACAGCCTGCTTGCCACCCGCAGTGCCCAAAACGTAAAGCTTGTTGTCGGCGTTCGCGGCACAGGCAAATCTTATCTGCTGCAATGCTTGCAGCAGCAGTTGATAGCCCTTGGCACAGCGCCCGAGGCCATAGCCTTGGCAAGCGTTGAGCACCACTACAAAAACACGCCATTCGACACCAGCTTTTTACACGATTTTGTACTTAATCATGTTTCAAAAAACAACGGCCCTTCCCACCTGCTTTTAGACGAAATAACCTATATAAATAACTGGTCGCAAATTTTGCACAATCTTAGCACCCAGTACCCCATTACATTTTATCTTACCAGCTCAAGTTTAGGTGCTATACCCACAGAGTTTAGTTCGCTTTTCCCCAATGCCGAAATATACAGGCAGCTCCCGCTTTCGTTTCAGGAGTACCTTTTTATTACCCACACACCCACAGGCACCCACTTAAACAACCCGTTTAAGCAATATCTGCAGTGCGGTGCACTGCCAATGGTTGCTGCGTTTTCTCACAACGAAACGCTTGCGCGCGAGCTTACCGCCGGAATTTATAACACCATTTTGGTGCAAGACATTATGCGCCTTAATTCCATTAAAGACGTGCCTATGCTCGAGCGGGTGCTACAGTACCTTGTGCACAACATAGGGCGGCTTGGCTCGCCCAAAAGTATTAGCGACCATTTTGCACAGCTTGGCTACAAGATAGCCAGCGAAACTATTAGCAACTATCTTGCGGCGCTTCGAGACGCCTGCATATTTTACGAGCTGCCTCGGTACGACCTACGCAGCCGCCGCATGCTTAAAAACCGCAGCAAATACTATATTGCCGACACAGGCATTCGCCACGCCATAACCACCTGCGGTGATGATATCGGCTTTGAGCTTGAAAACACAGTTTACCTAGAGCTACTGCGCAGGGGCTACCATATTGTTATAGGCAAAATAGGCACAGGCGAGATAGACTTTGTTGCAACACTTGGCGATGTTACCGAATATTATCAGGTTACACGCACAATTGCCCAGCGCTCTATATTTTACGAGCGAGAATTTGCCCCGCTTGCCAAGTTGCAAGCGCCGGGCGCGCGCAAGGTTATCTTGTCTTTAGACACAATACAGCCGCCTGCTGAGGACGGCATACAATATGTTAATATCTTCAACTTTTTAAACGAAACCTCATGGCCAAGCACGCCTTAATGCTCTGCTCATTCGGTATTTAAGGGTGCGGTTTTGCGCTTGGTGGCAGGTTTTAAAAAATATGGTATGAAAAAGAAAGGGGATTTTCACATGTTCGAACGTATCGCAATTATGGGCGCAGGCTCGCTGGGCACAATTTTGGGTGCTTATGTTTCAAAACACCGCCAGATAGACCTTATCGACGCCAACAAAGCCCACGTAGACGCACTTAACAAAAATGGCGCAACTGTGGTTGGCCACGCAGAGTTTACCCAGCCTGTGCGCGCTATCACTCCAGACGAGATGGAAGGCAAGTACGACCTTTTCTTCTATCTTGCAAAGCAAACCCACAACCACGTTTGTATCCCAAAAATGCTGCAGCACTCGCACGCAAAAACCATAGTATGTACCGGCCAAAACGGCCTACCCGAAGCGCCGCTTATTGAGGCTTTTGGTGCAGAGCGTGTTATGGGGCTGCCTGTGTCTTACGGCGGCACATATATAGAGCCCGGCGTGTCGCAGCTAACCACCACGCTTAACGCAAGCTCGGTTACGCTTGGCACTGTGTCTGGCGAGATTACACCCGAGCTTGAAGAGGTAAAAAGAATTGTAGAGCTTTTCTGCTATGTAACGGTATCTACAAACCTTATGGGCCTGCGCTGGTGCAAGGTTGTAATAAACTCAACACTAAGCGGCATGTCTACCGTTATCGGCGACAATTTTGGCAAGGTGCTTTCCACCGACGGCCCCATTACCGCTGTGGCACACATTGGCCGCGAGTGCACAAGAGCCGTGCGTGCGGCAGGCATAGAGATGGAGCCTTTCCACATTCCCGGTGCCGAGTTCGACTTTAACAAGCTGTTTGATTTTTCAGACGAAGAGAGCATTGCAAAAACAAAGAAAGAATACAACGACGCTTGGGCGCCGTTTGGCGGCAAAGATATGCCCACCACCGCAAGCATGCTGCAAGACATTCAAAAAGGCATTCCCTGCGAGATAGACTACATCAACGGTGTTGTGTGTGATCTTGGGCGCAAATACTCGGTACCCACACCTGTAAACGACGAGGTTGTTAAAATTATTAAAGAGATCGACCAAGGCAAGCTGAAACCCTCTATGGACAACATGAAGCGCCTTGAGTTTATGTACAGCATTTGGTAGCCTATACCTTTGTGCTGTAGGCCGGTTTTAAAATTTACATTAAACAAAAGCCCCTTTGCCTGCGCTGAATGCAAGCGGCAGAGGGGCTTTGCTTTTAATTAAGGGCTGCCCCGGTATCTAGCGCAACAAATTCGGCTTAAACGCTGCTATAAAAAATATGCCCCCGCCATAGGCAGGGGCATATTATTTATAGCCGTCTTATAACTTTTAAAAACCCATATCCATGCAGCAGCGCGCGCTACACAGCTTTAGCTACTGCGCCATAACCTTTTCGGGCTTTGCGCTCGCCAGCTTTACCAAAAGCTCGCCGTCTTTTGCCGATAGCTTCACGCTTTCAAGGCGGGTGTTTTCTAAAACAGCGTTTGCAATGCGGTCTTCCACCTCTTTGCGGATAACCCTGCGCAAATCCCTTGCGCCAAAGCGGCCGCCCTTAGCTTTTTCTACCAGCACTTCAAGCGCTGCATCGGTCCAGCTAAGTTTAATGTTTTTTGTGGCCAGCGGCTGGGTGTACTCGCTAAGCATAAGCGCCGCAATCTCGGCAAGATGCTCTTTTTGCAGCGGCGCAAACGTAACAATCTCGTCTACCCTTGCCATAAACTCAGGGCGCAAAAAGTCTCGCAACGCTTTTTCTGAGCGCTCAGCGCTCATCTCGGCCACCGTTTTATTAAACCCAAGGTTTGCCACCTTGTCGGCCGAGCCTGCGTTGGACGTCATACAAATTACCGTGTTTTCAAAGCTAACGGTACGGCCGTGGGCGTCGTTTATCTTGCCCTCGTCCATAATCTGCAAAAGAATGTTCATCACGTCGGGGTGGGCCTTTTCTATCTCGTCAAAAAGCAATACGCTGTATGGCTTGCGGCGCACCTTTTCGGTAAGCTGGCCTGCCTCGTCGTACCCCACATACCCCGGGGGCGAGCCTATCAGCCTCGACACAGCGTGTTTTTCCATAAATTCGCTCATGTCTAGGCGAATTAGCGGGTCTACACTGTCAAAAAGCTGGTAGGCCAGCTGCTTTACAAGCTCGGTTTTGCCCGTACCTGTTGGGCCCACAAATATAAAGCTTGCGGGTCTTCTGCGCCCTGCAATGTCGGCTCTTGTGCGCTTAACCGCCGCCGCCACCAGCTGTACGGCATCATCCTGGCCAATAACCTTTTCGCCCAGCCGCTGCTCTAGCCCTGCCAGTTTTTCGTACTCGGTTTCGGCAATCTTTACGGCGGGTATGCCCGTCCACAGCTCTATAACTCTGGCCACATCTCCCATGGTAACCACAATGCCGTCCACCTTGCTGCGCGCTGCCGCAAGCTGTGGCGTACGGCGAGCAATCTCGCTTTTCACCTCGGCCAGCCGCTCGTAGTTTGGCTCTTGCGTTTGCTCAAGCTCGGCCTCTTCGCTTTGTAAAACGCTAAGCGCGCTTTGCTCTTCCAGCCAGTTTGTAATTTCGGCATGGCGCAGGCTGCTACATGCGGCAGACTCGTCCATAAGGTCTATCGCTTTGTCGGGCAGGTACCTATCGGTAATGTAGCGCTCGGCAAGGCGCACCGTCTGCTCCACAATATCGTCGGGAATTTTTACATGGTGGTGTTTTTCGTAGTAGCCTTTTACGCCTTTAAGCACCTCTATTGCGTCTTCAAGGCTTGGCTCTTCCACTTTTATTGGCTGAAAACGACGCTCCAGCGCCTGGTCTTTTTCTATATACTTACGATACTCGGCAAACGTGGTGGCACCTATCACCTGAATTTCGCCACGCGATAGCGCCGGCTTTAGAATGTTTGCGGCATTCATAGCGCCCTCGCTGTCGCCGGCGCCTGTGATGTTGTGTACCTCGTCTATAAACAAGATAATGTTACCTGCCGCCTTCACCTCGCCAATAAGGCTTTTTACACGGCTTTCAAACTGGCCGCGAAACTGCGTGCCGGCTACAAGGCTGGTGAGGTCTAGCAGGTAAATTTCTTTGCCGCGCAGGCGGCTTGGCACATTGCCCTGCACAATACGCAGCGCTATGCCCTCGGCTATGGCTGTTTTGCCAACGCCTGCCTCGCCAATAAGGCAGGGATTGTTTTTTTGCCTACGCGAAAGTATCTGCACCGTGCGGTATATCTCTCGCTCGCGCCCAACCACACAGTCTAGCCCGCCTTCGGCGGCTTTCTGCGTAAGGTTTTCGCAGTAGCTCTCTAAAAATTTACGCTTTGGAGGCTTTTTGCCTTTTTCGTGTTTTGGGGCGTCTTCGTCCTTGTCTTTGCCTTTATTGCCTCGCCCCAGCACAAACGGGAAGGTGGCCGAAGAGCCACCCTCAAAGTCTTCGTCATTGTCCTCGTCTTCGCTTGGGTTTGGCGATGCCGACAGGCTAAGCCCGTCTTGGTCTTGCATTCCCTCAAATCCGCCGTCGCTTGCAAAGCTGGCAAAGCGCTCTTCAAACGTTTCAAGCTCTGAATCGGTTATTCCAAACTGCTTTATCATATCTTCAACCGGCTTTATGCCCAGCTGGTGCGCACACGTAAGGCAGTAGCCGTCGTTTTGGCGCTCGCCGCCGTTCATATGCTGGATAAAAACAATAGCAGGCCGTTTATTACACTTTTTGCATATAGTCATGTAAGGCACCTTTCTTTCGGGATACAGCGCCCGAATACGATGGTGTAGCCCATTTGCTGCACTCGTTACAGCTGTTATTATAGCACAAGTAGCAAAAGTTGGCAATCTCACCATGAGTCTGCTAATTGTGATTTATGGCTTGTCAGCGCCATATTTTGGCATTTTGTTGTAAATTGTTATATTCTTGTGAAAAGATTAAGCGGGTTTAGTAGCTGCATTGTGATGGAATTTGAAAAATACAGCTGCTGCAGCGCTTGCTGCGGGTTTAGCATGTCGTACGCCCAGATGATGCTAATACCTATATACACATACAAAAGCCCTATAAGCACACCTGCCGCGCCGCCCAGCGCGCTGTTTACCGTGTTCATGGCGGGCAGTTTTGTAAAGCCTACCGCGAGCGAGCGCACCACCCCAAGTAGTACTCGCACAAGCCCACTCACAATTAAAAATACCATTATCATAATAAACGGGGTTATCAGCGGCGCCAGCGCTTGGTCCACCACTGCGCCGGCAACGTCGGCCGCCGCAAAGTTTATGGCCGACAAATCCAGCTGAGAGGTGATAATAATAAGCAGGTTGTGCGGCAAAAAGCTAAGCAGCTCTGCCAGCAGGGTTTCGGCATTGTATATGCCCTGCTGGGTGATAACCTCTGTCACCTGCTCTTTCAGCCCCTCGCGCAAAAACGCATTAAACAGCGCCGGCGACAGATAATACGCCGCCAGCCCCGCACCCACAATGGTTATAGCCGTGCCAAAAAAACTAAAAACGCCCGCAATAAACCCCCGCCGCGCGTAGTAGGCCGCGCACAGCAAGAGTACTGCGAGTGTGATTAAATCCAGCACAAGTGAATAGGTAGACATTGCGCGCTCCCTTTTGAGTAATAATGGGGCATTAAGGCATATTTTAAGCGGTTGGCCGCCCAAAGCCGCCTAAGTTTTGTGTTGCGGTTTTGCGGCGGCGGCGGCCGGGGGTTCGCTACGGCTACTGCCGCAGCAGGCATGCACGGCCGCATTTTGGCTATGCAGTACTTTAAATTTTATCGCCACATCGGCCTAAACTTTTCTGCACCGCCGCGCCGCGCACGCAGGGCATATTATTCTATAATACATTATACACTAATTTGTACCAAATTGCGCACACTATTGCATAGCGCACAAAAAGCAGTATACTAAGCGCCTTGCATTTACTTTATGGTGCGCTTTGGGCTTCACTTTGAGCTTCGCTTTGGGCTTCGCTTTGGGCTTCACTTTGAGCTTCGCTTTGGGCTGCGCTTGGCTGCTCGCCTTGCGGGGCTGCCACCAGCATCTCGTCAAACTCCGCCTGTAGGTCTAACGCTTCGGTAGCGCTTAGCAAAAGCGGCCGCCCGCCATGCACAAGGCCGTAGGCATCGGTTTGTGGCTGTACGCTGCCTATAACACTGCCATCGCTTGTGTAGGCCACAACGTCCTGCCCTGTGAGTAGGTACAGCACATTACCATCTATCAAAACTCCGGGCGAGCCGCCGCTGTCGTACGCGGCTTCAAACATCTGCTCAAGCTCTGTGTTTAGCAGTACGGTGTGTAGCCGCTCTTGCGCACTTGCACCAAACACCAGCGCAACCTGGCCCTCATACGTGCTTGCGGTAAGCAGCTGGCGGCCGCTGTAGCTATAGCGTGCTTGCTCTTCGCCATCGGCGCTGTACAGTGCCGTGTAACTGTCGTACACGGCCAGCACCTTGCCAGAGCTTAGGTACTCTGCCTGCAGCAGTACTGCATCGTCTGCCCTAATTTCGGCCTGCACACTGTCTCGCGAGGTGTGCAGCAGGTATATAGTAGAGCCCAGCGCACCGCCACTTGTGGACACACAGCCCAATAGCAGGCGGTTGTCGCTTTGGTGAAAATCTGCCAACACCGGCTTTTCGTCTACCATCGGCCAGCTTAGCTGTGGCTCTGCGGCGGTGGCATAGGCAGGGTTATACACCTGCAGCGTTGCCCTATATCTCGACGCCGTTACAACCGCCAGCCAGCCGCCGTCGCTCATCTCGCAAAACTGAATTTCCTGCTCGGTTTCTTGCTCTACAATAGTTTGGCTACGGCCCTGCACGGTGTAGTGGGTACCGCCACGGCTGTACACCACCACCCTCGTGTCCCCCGCCGACAATCCCGCCTGCGGATACGCATGCTGTACCCGCCATAGCTCTGAGCCGTTTGCCGAATATATGGCCATGTCGGTTTGGCCCAGCACCGCAAATCCGCCGCTCATGCTCTGCGCCGATATGTACCCCGGCATGGCAAAGCTCATCGGAAATCCATCGCCGCCGCTTGCGGCAATGCGCAGTGTTTCCAGCGCGTCGCCCACATACATGCCTGCCCAAAGGTATGCGCCGCTGTTGTATACAAACAGCACCGCCGCCACAACTAGCACTATAAGCGCAAGGCGCAGCCTTGCCAGCCGCTTGCGCCGCTTTGCGGCAGGGGCTCTTTTGCGCTTGGTTGGTAGCACCACAATATTTTCTTCGTCTTGCGGCTGCGCTGCCCCTTCGCCGCTTTGCGCAGTGGCGCTGCCTCCTGCGGTCTTGTGGGCTGCGACATCGCCTCTTGCGCCAAAAATGCCTGCCTTTTGTTTTTGTGTGCCGCCTTTACCGCTTTGCGCCGCAGCCTCTGCGCCCTGTTTATGCGCAGGCTCACCTGCACCAAACATCACCGCTTTTTGCTCCGGTGTGCCGCCCTCGCCGCTGTGCGCTGTGCGGGTGGCATCTTTTTGCATGACGGTGCTTCGCCCCAGCCTGTCTTTACGTTTTGGGCGATACTTTTGCCCCTCGCCCGGCACCACAAGCTTTAGGTGTTTTGGCTTTTTTCGGTTTTTTTCTGCCATAATCACACCTCAATAATTTAAACCCTCGGCATCGCTTCTGCCGCACAAAATAAAAATTTGGCGTTTCTATTCGCCAATATTCACCGCGTGCCGTACATCTTCTGCATGCTGCGCACCGCCTACGGCAGGTATGCCTCGTGCACACCGCTGTAAAATACCTTGTTTAAAAATAAGCCGCACGCCGGCAGCGTTTGGCCTGCCTGCTGTCTTTGTTTGCTTTGTATTGCGTCTTGTAGCTGCTGCTCACTCATGCCGCCTTTGCCCACCTCTAAAAGCGTGCCGGCCATAATGCGCACCATGTTATACAAAAACCCGTCGGCCGCCACGGTAAATGTTACCCACGCACCGCTTTGGCTCACCTGCGCTTTGGTAACGGTACGCACCGTACTTTGCACGCTGCTGCCCGCCGCCATAAACGCCGCAAAGTCCTGCCTGCCAACAAAAAGGGCAGCGGCGCTGTTCATGGCCTGTGCGTCCAGCGAAAGACTTGTGCGGTAGTATTGGCCTTGCAAAAAAGGGTCGTCGTAGTGCGAGGTACGAATTACATAGCTGTACTCCTTGCCAAGCGCACTGTACCGCGCGTGGAAATCGTCTGCCACCGGCACAGCACGCACCGCACGAATGTCCTTTGGCAGGTGCGCATTCAGCGCAAGCGGAAGCTTCTGCGACGGTATGGCTGTATCGCTAAAAAAAGACAAGCAGTACATGCGCGCGTGTACGCCTGCGTCGGTGCGGGAGCAGCCCTTTACATCAGGGCGGCTACCCAGCACGTTTTGCATTGCGTCTTGCAGGGTTTGGCAAACGGTGGGCAGGCCTTTTTGCACCTGAAAGCCGTGGTAGGCGCTGCCGATATATGCAAATTCCAGAAAAAGCATCATTCTATAAACTGCAGCAAAAGCGGGTAGCCCCAGCGCGAGGCTATAACCGCCGCCAGTATCAGCGTGCACACGGCGGCCGCGCCCACGTCTTTTGCGGTGATGCGCATAATGCGCATTCTGGTGCGGCCCTCGCCGCCACGGTAGCAGCGGCATTCCATGGCCATGGCCAGCTCTTCGGCCCGCCTGAACGCCGACAAAAACAGCGGTATAAGTACCGGCACAAGCGCGCGCACCCTCACAAGCAGGCCGCCCGAGTCCAGCTCGGCTCCGCGGGCTTTTTGGGCGCTCATGATTTTGTCGGTTTCTTCAATAAGGGTGGGTATCATGCGCAGAGCAATGGTCATCATCATGGCCAGCTCGTGCGCGGGAAACCGCAGTATTTTAAGCGGCGAGAGCAGCTGCTCTATTGCGTCGGTGAGGGCTATTGGGCTGGTGGTGTAGGTAAGCAGCGCCGCACCCACAATAAGGCACACTATGCGCACCATGTATGTTACGGCATAGTACACGCCGCCGCTTGTTAGGGTGAACACCCAGTACGAAAACAATACAGTGCCCTCGCTGTTAAAAAACAGGTTGATAATAGCGGTAAACGCCAGTATAAACAGTAGCGGCTTTATGCTTTTCCACACAACAGCGCCCGGTATTTTTGCCATGGCATACAGCAGCGCAAGGCAAAGCGCCGCCAGCGCAAGGCCTATAGGGTTTGTGCCCATAAACAGCGCCACCACAAACGCTATGGTAAGCAGTATTTTAAGCCGTGGGTCCAGCGTGTGCACGGCAGATGTACCGGGAAAATGCTGGCCTATGGTAATATCACGTAGCATGGGCGCCACCCCCTGCTTTAAAGTCTACAATAGTTTCGGCTGCGTATTTTATGGTGTAGATATCGGTACTTATAGGCAGGCCCATCTCGCGCAGGCGCAAAAATATTTGGGTTATCTGCGGCACAGCCAGCCCAAGCTCTAAAAGCTCGTCTGCCTTGGCAAACACGTTTGCCATCTCGTCGTACATAGCAACCGCCCCCTGCTTCATCACCAGCACCTTAGAGGCATACTTTGCCACGTCTTCCATGCTGTGGCTCACCAGCACAACGCTGGTACCTGTTTGTTTATGAAACTGCGAAACTTCGTTTAAAATAGCCTCTCTTCCCTCGGGGTCCAGCCCGCTTGCAGGCTCGTCCAGCACCAGCAGTTTTGGCCGCATTGCCAAAACCCCTGCAATAGCCACCCTGCGCTTTTGGCCGCCCGAAAGCTCAAACGGGCTTTTAGTAAGCGTGCTTTGGCTTATGCCACAAAACGCCGCCGCCTGCAGTACCCGCTCTTGTATTTCGGCATCGCTAAGGCCCATATTTTTAGGGCCGTAGGCAATGTCTTTTTCTACCGTTTCTTCAAAAAGCTGGTACTCGGGGTACTGAAACACAAGCCCGGTTAAAAACCTAAACTTGCGTATATTTTTTGGGTTTTCCCAGGGGTCTTCGCCTGCTATAAATATCTTGCCGCCTGTGGGCTTTATAAGGCCGTTAAAGTGGGTAATAAGCGTAGACTTCCCGCACCCCGTAGGGCCAATAAGCCCTAAAAACTCGCCCTCTTGCATCTCAAAGCTCACGTTGTTTAGCGCCTGCATGGCGTCTGGCATGTTCTGGTTATATGTATAGCAAAGCTGCTGTGCTTTAATAATAGGCGCCATTAGCCCACCCCCTTTGGCGGTGGCTCGCCCGTTAGCTTTTGGTACAATATTTCGGCACACTCCTGCGCCGAAATAACGCCGCGCGGCATCTCAAAGCCCAGCGCCGTTAGCTGCTCGCAAAGCTCGGCGCTTTGGGGCACCTCCAGCCGCAGCTCTCGCAGCTGTTCCACCTGGCTAAACACCTCTTTGGGTGTGCCCTGCATAGCAATGCGCCCCTCGCTCATCACTATTATGCGGTCGGCCAGCGCGGCCTCTTCCATATGGTGGGTAATGTGCACCACGGTTATGCCCCGCTCGCGGTTTAGCCTGCGCACGGTGGCCATAATATCGCTACGGCCCTGAGGGTCCAGCATGGCTGTGGCCTCGTCTAACACAAGGCAATCGGGCCGCATGGCCAATATGCCCGCAATAGCCACCCTTTGCTTCTGCCCGCCCGAAAGCTTATGCGGCTGGCGCTCGCGCTGGGCGTATATGCCTGCGGCCTGCATGGCTTCGTTTATGCGCGAGCGCATCTCCTCGTGCGGTACGCCCAAATTTTCCAGCGCAAACGCCACATCTTCTTCCACAACGGTGGCCACAATTTGGTTGTCTGGGTTTTGAAACACCATGCCCACCTTCTGGCGGATATCGTATGTATTTTTTGGCTCGGCGGTATCCATAGCCTCTACCCACACGCTGCCTTTTTGCGGCAAAAATATGCCGTTAAGGTGCTTTGCCAGTGTAGACTTTCCACTGCCGTTGGCCCCCAGCACCGCCACAAACTCGCCTTTTTGCACAGCTTCGCTCACCCCGTTTATTACAGGCGGGGCGTCTTGGCTGTACTGAAAATATATATCCTGTATGTCTATAATTTTGTGCATCAAAAACTCCTTTTGGGGTAGGGCTTTTTGCGCTAGTCCGCTTGCAAAACGGTTTATGCGCTTTGCTTTGCGCCTGCCGCTCATTTTACGCCATCGGCGATACGCCGCTAAAACTCAGCGCCGTCTGCCAGCCATATGCTGCTACTGCCGCACGGCAGCAGGCCGCCTGTGGCAGTGGCCACAAGGCCTATCTCGTCGGTGTGCACCCTGCCGCCGTATCTGCCACACAAAAGCTGTTGCAACATGTATCCTGCAACACCGGGCGCAATGCCGCTGGTGTAGTTATTAACTATAAAAAACAGTGGTCGCTCGCTTAGCACCTGCACCGCCTGCACCAAAAGCGGCCACAGGTTTTCCTCCAGCTTCCACACCTCGCCCCCAGGCCCTCGGCCGTAGCTTGGCGGGTCCATAATAACAGCGTCGTACAAGCTTTCCCTGCGTATCTCGCGCGCTACGTACTTTTGGCAGTCGTCCACCAGCCAGCGCACCGGCTTTTGTGCAAGGCCGCTAAGCTCTGCGTTTTCCCTAGCCCAGCTCACCATACCTCGGCTTGCATCCACATGCGTAACCTCGGCACCTGCCGCAAGGCAGGCCAGCGTAGCGCCGCCTGTGTAACCAAAAAGGTTTAGCACCTTAATCGGCCTGGCTGCCGCTGTAATAAGCGCTCGGTAGGCATCCCAGTTAACCGCCTGCTCGGGAAAAAGCCCTGTGTGCTTAAAGCCTGTTGGGCTAATAACAAACTTCAAATCCCCGTATGCCATGTTCCATCGTTGCGGTAATTTTTTAGCATACTGCCAATGGCCGCCGCCTTTTTCACTGCGATGGTACACTGCGTCGGCGCTTTGCCATGCGTTTGTTTTTTGCTCGTGCTGCCATATGGCTTGCGGGTCCGGCCGCTGTAAAATGGCCGTACCCCAGCGCTCAAGGCGGTAGCCACAGCCTGCGTCCAGCAGCTCGTATTCTTTCCATCTATCGGCTATGCGCACCCGCTTTGCCCCTTTCTTTGCTAAAAATTGCACCCCTGCCTGCCACGCTACTGCAAAGCGCCTTTGCTATCCGCTAGCGCCCAGCCATCAAAACCGCTAGCGCCGCCGCCTGTGCTGTTTTTATGGCTTAGTTTATACTAACGGTATAAACTGCCATCTTTTCTACACTTTAGCGGTTTCCGCTTTGGATTACCTGCAAACAGGTACAATATATATAAGTTTATGTTTTGGTGTGGTTATTGCTGCTTACCGTTTTGCTCAAGCAGGCCCTCAAAGCTTTGCTGGCCACTGTCTGCCTGCTGTGGCAGCGGCAGGCCCAGCAGTGTGTAGGCCTTGTGGGTCACGCAGCGGCCGCGCGGCGTACGGGTTAAAAGGCCGCTTTGCATTAGGTACGGCTCGCATACGTCTTCTATGGTAATCGCCTCTTCGCCAAGAGCCGCCGCCAGCGTATCCAGCCCAACAGGGCCGCCGCCGTACAGCTGGATTACCGCTTTCAGCAGCGTGCGGTCTAAATGGTCTAGCCCGCTTTCGTCAATCTCCAGCCGCTGCATGGCAAACATGGCCGCCTCGGCGTCTATACTCTGTTTGCCCATAACCATTGCAAAATCTCTCACACGCTTTAAAAGGCGGTTTGCCACCCTAGGGGTACCTCTGGCACGCTGTGCTATCACATCTGCGCCGTCGTCAGTACAAGCAATATTTAATATACCTGCGCTACGGCTAACAATATGCGCCAGCTGCTGCGGGGTGTACATCTCCAGCTTTAGCACCACGCCAAACCTATCCCGCAGCGGCCCCGAAAGCTGGCCCGCCCTTGTGGTTGCACCCACCAGCGTAAACCTTGGCAGGTTTATTCTAATCGACTGCGCGCTTGGCCCTTTGCCTATCATTATATCCAGCGCATAGTCTTCCAGCGCAGGGTACAGCACCTCTTCCACCTGGCGGCTCAGGCGATGAATTTCGTCTATAAACAATACATCGCCCTGTTGCAGGTTGGTAAGTAGCGCGGCCAAATCGCCGGGCTTTTCAATAGCGGGCCCGCTTGTTACCCTAAACTGCCCGCCCATCTCTTCCGCCACAATGCCTGCCAACGTTGTTTTGCCAAGGCCGGGTGGGCCGTGTAGCAAAAGATGATCCAGCGCTTCGCCTCGCATCTTTGCGGCGTCGAGGTAGATTTTCAGGTTTTCTTTCGCCTTTTGCTGGCCTATATACTCGCTTAGCGTTTTAGGGCGCAGCGATAGCTCTATGTCAAAATCTGCGGCGTCGCTTTCGGGCGCCACCAAACGCGACTGCTCGTCGTCGAGCATCGGCCGGTTTTGCATATCATCTGCCGGTTTAATAGCCATTGCCACACCTCTTTTTATGCGCGCTATATGCGCTTTATATGTTTTGTGGCAGCCCTGCTAAACCCATGCTGCCTTTTTGCTCTTTGCTACAATTGCTGCACTGCGGCCGGCCAACAGCCGCCGCTGTTTTGTTTACTTTGTGTTTACTGCTCTGCATTTTATACTTTTAGTTAATTACTTTACGCTACGGCTTTTGGCAAAACCGCTACCGCGCGCCGCCCATGCTACGAAGCGCAAGGCGAATTATCTCGGCCACAGGCAGGCTTTGGTCCACCTGTGCCAGCGCAGCTGCGGCCTCGCTTTGGCTGTAGCCAAGGCTAACAAGCGCCGCCACCGCCTGCTGCATTGCGCCTTGCGGCACACTGCTTTGCGCAGTGCTTACATCCTGCAACGAAATGCCGCCCTGGCCTGCGCCTTTGGCCACCTTATCTTTCAGCTCCAGCACAATGCGCTGGCCCAGCTTTGGCCCAACGCCGCTTGCCGCTGTAAAAGCCTTGTGGTCGCCTGCGCCTATGGCCAGCACTATTGCGCTGGGCGCCAGCGCCGACAATATCGCCAGCCCAACCTTTGGCCCAACGCCGCTGACCGAGATTAACAGCATAAACATCTCACGCTCGCCTTGTGAGGCAAAACCGTAAAGCGACATATCATTTTCGCTCACCGCAAGATGGGTGTATATGCAGCAGTGCTCGCCCACCGCAGGCAGAGCCGCTATGGCAGGCTGTGGCATGGCCGCAATATACCCCACACCACCGCAGTCTATAACGGCAGCGGTTAGGGTTTTTTCGGCAAGTGTGCCTGTGAGTGAATATATCATTTTGTACCTCTTTTGTTCTGTATGTGTTCTTTAAATTGCCTATGCCTTACATCAGCGCATCCCGCATGTTTTTGCCGCAAAATTGCTTATTGCATATAGCCGTAGGCTCTCTTAGCGCCCACTATGCGCAAGCTGAAAATACGCCGCCTACTCGTAGCCCATCTGCTGGCGCCTTGTTTTGGCAATGCCAAACTGCAAACTACCCGCCGAGTGCACATGGCACAGCGCAATGGCCAGCGCATCGGCGGCGTCGTCTGGCTTTGGTACGTTTTTTAGCGCCAACAGGCGGCAGGCCATCTGTTGCATCTGGGTTTTTGTGGCCTTGCCATAGCCTGTAATGCTCTGCTTTACCTGCAAAGGGCTATACTCGTATATCGGTACGCCCGCCTGCCGCGCCGCAAGCAGTATAACGCCGCGCGCCTCTGCCACCGCCACAGCTGTTTTTTGGTTTGAGTTAAAAAACAGCGTTTCTATGGCCATTGCATCCGGCTGTTCTGAGGCCAGCAGGCCGCGCACATCTTCATACACTTCATGCAGCCTATCTTCAAATTTTGTGTGGGCCTGCGTGGTAATACAGCCGTAACCAAGCGGTACAACAGCGCCTTTTTGCTGCTGCACAACGCCATAGCCACACAAGGCGTAGCCGGGGTCTATTCCCAGTACCTTCATGCCACACCCCCTGCCTTACTATAAACTAAATTATTATACCATATATATGCCCTTATTAGCAAAGCGCGGCGCAGTAAAAAAACAATGCCGGCTCGCCCACTATTTCCAACAAAATCAACTTGGGCGTATACAAAAAGCAGGCTCTCCGCCGTGCGCTATACACCGCCTTAGGAGGGCCTGCTTTATTTAGCTATTTATATTGCTTTTTGCCGGCTTTGTAGCTATACCAAATCAACTTATAAGCTCCGCCATATTGCTGTATGCGCTAATGCCGCTGCCGTTCAGCGTACTTGTTGCCATACACACTATATGGGTGCCGTCCAGAGCTTCCCCGCCTATTGTGTAGCTTGCTCCATTCTGGCCGGGTATAGCCATATACGTAGCTCTACCTTCGTCATATATATACCACTGATAGCTTATTGCGCCTGCGCCTGACGCTGTAGCGGTAAGCAGATTGCCCACAGCGCCGCCACTTGGAGAAATGCTTACCTGCACCCAGTTTTGGCCTTGTGCCGCCACAGGCACGCCCTCCACAATCACGTGGGTAATACCCGTTTGCCTTGTTTGGTTTGCTCTGGGGTCTGTAACCACACAGAAGTAAAACTGGCTAGACGGATTTTGGCTTGCAATTGTAAGCTGGTGTGTTGTTTGGCCGGCGAGCATCACTGCACCCTCGGTGCTGTTTGCGGTGTTGGTATACCACTGGAAATTAAAAACATCGTAAGCGGATTCTGATATTGCTAATGAACTGGAGTATGCTTCCACGCTTATCACCACCTGGCTACCGGTATCAAACCTAATTGGGCCCGGACCCGGCTGCCGCATAATATAAAATCGGTAGTTATCCGGTGGCGTGCCGGAGCTTGATGAAGAGCCTGCCGCAGCAGCACCACTGCCTGCCGCAGAACTGCTACTTGTAGAGCTGCTGCTTTCCGCAGTGCTGCTTTCCGTAGAGCTGCTGCTGGAAGCCGGGGCACTTCCTACTGAATAGCCACCCGCAGACGCTTCCTCGCCCACAACCACCTTTATAATAGGCGAGTCTGCATACTCTATATTCGCGCTTATCTCGTAGTTAGTGCTAATATTCCTTGCTTGAGCGTAATAGTAGGTAGTGCCCTCTTGGCTGGTGTCTATAGCCATGCTAAACACGCCGCTCTCCAAATCTTCAAGGGCTATTGCTTCAATTTCATCTAATTCATCATACCGGCTCACGTCGCCTGAATACCATAAAAACTCCTGTCTATAGTTACTGCCGTCAGCCGGTTCCGTTATCACATTCAGCGTCAGGCTAATGGCGGCATCTTCTTCACCCACATCAAAGTGGTACTCAAGCACATCTGCCGTTAGCGTAAAATTATCGGATGCCCTCGTTACAGAGCCGCAACCAACCAGCACCACCGATAGCATCAGCATAAGCATTGCCGCAAGTACAACTCTAATTTTTTTAAGCGCTTGCCTTTTCATTATTACTACCGCCTTTTTTCTTTTTTGTATATGCAATGCGTATTTATTACCGCAAAATTATACACACTTTAATTATACTTCACAAAAAGTGGAATTGCAATATTTATCGCAAAATATATTCCCTTCACACATGCACATCATAACCGCTTTGCGGCTAGCCGCATTTAAAAGCCATTTTGTGTACAAAAGCAAAAAAAGCTAATCAAACCCCAGCTGCCTCACACAGGCCGCCGCAGGCAGCTCCAGCGCCGAGCAAAACCACATGCCGCCCTCGCACAGCGTGTAGCAGGCAAGCTGGTCGCTATTTTGGCAGGCCACCAGCAGATGGGTTTGCCCTATGGGCAGCACATACCTCGGCCAGCTTTTGCCAAGCGGGCTTTCCCACGTAGGTGTAAGGCGGCCGTTTTTTTCTATTTCCAAGCAGGCCACGCTGTTTGCGCCCCTATTTGCCACATACATTTTACTGCCGTTTATCGCAATGTTTGCGCAATGGTTGCTTTTGGGGGCTGCGGTGGCGGGGCAGCACTGCAGCAGCTCGCCGCTCTGCGTGTACACGCATATGTTGCTGGCAAGCTCGTTTACCACATAAACATACCCGCCATGCTCAATAGCCTGCCTTGGGCCTGCGCCGGGCGCTGTTTTAAATGTGGCATACGGCTGCTCGGCAGGGCGCCCCTGCTGCATCTTAAATGCATACACAGCGTCTGCCCCAAGGTCGGCTGCGTACATGTTATCATTCTGGCCAAACGCCATCCAGTGGGCGTGCGGCTGCGGCGCTTGCTCGTTGCGGTATGTCCACAGGCGGGTGCCCCTAAGCGGGTCTGCTGCAAAAAATGTGCCGTCGGCACGGCAGCTTCCGTACAAAAGCCCACCATTATGCTCCAAATGGCAGAGCCCGCCGTGCGGCAGCTGCCACTCCCATTTTTTCTCCAGCGTGCGCCGCCCCTCGCCCAGCCTGTATGCAGCCATCTTGGCGGTGTTTTGCTGCTCGCATGCCACGTACAGCGTTTGGTTGTGCCACAACAGAAAAGAAGGGTCGTCGCCACGAGCACAACCGCTAACAAACCTTAGCTTGCCGCTTGGCGTAAGCTGCAGCAGCATTAAATCGTCCATGCCATCTTGGCTGTAGCCACAAGCCGCAAGCAGTATGTTTAGGTTAGGTAACACTCTTACTTTCCCTTTCTTTTTAACGCTCAGTTTTAAACGTATGTATATATATTACAGCAAATGCGCTATATATTTCAACACCAGATACGCCACACCGCGGCAAATTTTAACCGCAATTGCTCTCGCCACATGCGTAAAAGCTAAACAAATTTGTGGTTTATATTATAACGGGCATCCCCCTAACATTATCTCATAGAAAAAGCCCGCCCCCTCAGAAAGAATTAGGGGGCAGACTTTTATTCTTTTAACATTTTATAGCGCAGAGTCTACAAGCAGGCTATTAGTTTACAAGCGCCAGTATATTACTTGAGCTACTAACGCTATTGCCATTCAGCGTACTTGTTGCTACGCAGTATATATATCTGTAGCCGCCATCCCACAGTGCCTCGGTTAAATTCAGTATACTTCCATTTTGGCCTGAAATAGCAGTGCCACTATATGATGCACCTGCAGAAGCATACCACTGATAGCTTATTGTGCCAGCACCACTCGCAGTGGCTTCAGAAGCTTCGCGTATCGAGAAGCCCACTATGCTTACCTCTACCCAGTTTTGGCCTTGCCCTATAGGCTCGCCCTCTACAAGCACATGCGTAATACCTGTTTGGCGGGTTTGGTTTGTTGCAGGGTCGCCAACCACGCAGAAGTAGAACTGGCTGGACGGATTTTGGCTTGCAATTGTAAGCGCAGGGTTTGTTTGGCCGGTGAGCATTACCGCACCCTCGGTGCTGTTAGCTGTGTTTGTGTACCACTGGTATCTAAGGTTTGCAGCAGGTGTTGCGCTGCTGTATGCGCTCATAGATATTACAGCCTGGCTGCCGGTAGTAAACTTAATTGGGCCTGCGCCCGGCTGGCCTGTAATATAAAACTGATATTCAGGCTGCTGGTCGTCTGGGTCAGTGTCTTCATTTGTAGCAGAGCTGCTTGTAGCAGAGCT
>CAYJEW010000016.1:35303-46315 GCA_964369525.1 uncultured Oscillospiraceae bacterium
GCAGAGCTATCTGTCGCAGAGCTGTCTGTCGCAGAGCTATCTGTCGCAGAGCTATCTGTGGCAGAATCGTCGGCCATCGAGCTGTCAACTGCAGAGCTGTCGGCCATCGAGCTACCTGCTCCAGAACCTTCTGTAACATCCCCTACAACCACCATTATAATAGGCGAGTTTGCATAGTACCTTACGCCGTCGACTGAACAGCCGGAATCTGCAGCATAAAATGCCTTAACATAATAGTAGGTAACGCCTTGCTCGCTTGTATCCACAGCTGCGGTAAGGTCTATCGGGTCGCTACCTGCGCCGGGCAAGGTAATATTATCTCTGGTAATTTGGTCGCCATTGTCGTATGATTCGGCGGCATTTGTATACCATCTAACATCAACCTCAAGATTGTTGCTACCCTCCAGCATGTTCAGCTGTGCACTAACGGTAGCACCTTCTTCGCCCACATCAAATTGGTAGGTAAGCACATCTGCGGTAACCGAGAATTCTTCCGCCGTCTTCGTTTCACCGGCGCAGCCGGCCAATGCCAACACCATAACCAATGCCAGCAAGGCTGCAAAAACTATTCTAATCTTCTTTTTTGAAAATCCGCCCATGGTAACGTCCCCTTTATTTGTGTTATAGTTTTATGGCCAAAATTTAACCTAATGACCCTATATCACATTAAATATACCACAAATCTACAAAAAGTGCAACATTATTTTCTTGCTGCGCTTTTTGCCCTAAAAGCGGCGGCGCGCGCCCCCTTCATATTTGCCAAAGCTATAATATTTGGCCAACAGTTATAAAAACAATAAAGTGCGTTTTGTAAGGCTTTCGCCTTACAAAACGCACCAGCTCAGTTTTAAAATTTTCGCCACACAAAAACGAACCAAAATTATGTTGCCGCCCTAGCCACTGTCGCTACTGTCGCTACTGTCGCTTCTCTGCACCTCGTTGCTATACGCACTAACGCTACTACCGTTAAGTGTGCTTGTTGCCACGCAGTAGTAATATGCGTGCGGAGATAAGCCCGTTGTCACCTCTAGTGTAGCGCCTGTTTGCCCCACCAAAAGCTCAGGGTTAGAGTACCTGCCATCGCTGGAGGCATACCACTGGTAGCTTATTGTGCCTGCGCCGCTTGCGCTGGCAGTAAACGTGCCGCCATCTAGCGGTATAGTAGCCGGCGATACCACCACCCGCACCCAGTTTTGGCCCACCGCCTCGCCTAGCACCGCCACATTTGTAATGCCTGTTTGTCTAATTTGGGCTGTTGCGGGGTCGGTAACCACACAGAAGTAAAATTGGTTGGACGGGTTTTGGCTTGCAATTGTAAGCGTTTGGCCCGTTTGGCCTGTAAGCATAGTTGCGCCCTCGGTGGTAGCTGCAACGCTTGTATACCACTGGTATTGCAGGTTTTCAGCCGCTGTTGCGCTACTGTATGCACTCACCGATATTGCTACGTTGTTGCCGGTGGCATAATTAAACGGCCCCGCACCCGGCTGGCTGGTAATATAGAACTGATATTCCGGCTGTGGATTTTGGCTGGAGCTCGCGGCAGACGAGCTGCTTTGCGTCGAGCTTTCTGCTACCGAGCCGGACGACGAAGAGCTATCCACTGCCGAGCTATCGGCTGGCGGGTCGTTGCCTGTGTCGGTTGCAATATTGCCCACAACCACCACTATTAGTGGCGAGTTTGCATAGTACAATCTCCCGCCTTTGTCGCAGGCATTGCCCTCCACAAAATATTCTGCCTTTGCGTAATAATAGGTAACGCCCGGCACGTTTGTGTCAATTTCCAGCGCAACCTCGGTTGTGCCAATTTCGCTATCTAGGATAGCAGCTTCTCTATACACCTGCTCGCCATCGGAATAGGTATTGGCGGCATTTGCATACCACCTAATGTCCATATCTAAATCTTCATCTGTAATATTGTTTTCATCGCTGTCCCCCGCCGTAGCGGCTATCTGCACAGCAATTTGGGCTTCTTCTTCGTCCAAATCAAAGCGATATTCAAGCACAGGTGCGCCAACAGTAAACTGGGTTGCCGCCAGCGTTTCGCCCGCACAGCCGGCCAGCGCTATAAACAGCAGCGCCAGCAGCACCGCTAGTTTAATTCTGTTTGTTACAGCTTTGCTCATCTAATGCCACCCATGCCAAATACTTGTGTGAAGTGCGCTTTAATACCCATAGAACGCGTAACTACCATTATTTTATCATTATGCGCATAAAAATGCAAAACTTTTTTGCACACACCTATATTATACATCTACTTGCCTGCCTCAGCCAGCTATGTATTTTTCAAAAAATAACATATCTACAAATTATTTTTGCCTAAGCGCTCCGCCTATTCACCTGCCTGAAAAACCTAAAAAAAATATTATTGCAGGCGCAATAAAGCTGCCGCCTTATAAAGGGCTCTGCGCCGTTTAAGCGTTTGGTTAAATGAAAAAGCAGGCCGAATTTTGTACTGCTTTAGCTGGCGCGCCTATTCGCTCAGCGGCGCAGTACACCATGCGCATTATTTTTTAGCCCGATAATAATCCCAATTAATATACTACGCATGCGCTATCTGCAATTTATACGCCTTGGCACTTTTGCTAAAAACAATATATTCTCCCGAGCTTTCCCTTATTATATCCCTGCCCATCCACCGCACATCTGCATCACCTCACATTTTGTAGTATTTTTGCGTTGAACTATCAGCGAATTTTTGATATAATAAAAAATGTATATCTACAGCACATCACACTGCATAAAAAGGCAAAGCTTGATACCCGCCATAAAGTGAGGAAGATAATGAAACGCGTAGTTAGCCTAATAATAATTTTTGCTGTTTGCATCAGCTTTGCTGCTTGCACAAGCAGCTGCGGCGATACTTCTACCATCGGCAGCTCTTCTGCCGGCGCTGCAAGCGGCAGCAGCGCCGAAACACAAGGCGCTTCATCTGCAGAAAGCACCTCCGCCGACACCGGCAGCTCAAACGCCGCCGCCAGCAGCGCCAGCGATAGCTCTAGCCCCGCCGGCTCCGGCGCCGATAGCAGCGAAACAAGCAGCGCACAAACAAGCGCAGGCGCGCAGCCCACATTTGCCATTACAGCGCAACCCCAAAACACAAGCGTTGCAACAGGCTCGCCGCTTACATTAAGCGTTACCGCAAGCGGCAGCGGTACTTTAAGCTACCGGTGGTATGCAAGCGTAGCAAATAACTATAACGGCATTGCAATGACAGGCCAAACCAGCCGCACAGTTACCCTTAACACAAACACCCCTTTTACACAATACTATTACTGCGTAATTACGCAGCAAAACACAGGCCTAACGCTTACAACCCGTATTGCAACGGCAAGCGCAGTTGGTAGTGCAACAGGCGGCAGCGGCTCTGCACCTGCGCCGTCAGACCTGCCTGTTATAACAGCGCAGCCGCTAAGCGCGGCTTATGACGCAGGCGCAACAGCAGCAGCCCTTAGCATAACAGCAAACGTGCCCAGCAACAACGGCGTACTAAGCTACGAGTGGTTTAAAGGCACCCCGGCCTCCGGCAGCGCCACAAGCGTTGCAACAACAGCCACATACACACCACCAATTGCAACATTAGGCAGCGAAAACTATTACTGTGTTATAACAAACACGTTGTCAAGCGGCATCACACACACAGTTACAAGCACAGTAGCGGCCATCGACGTTTTCCCGGTTGTTGAGCTTTTTGTTATGGGCGTACAAATTAACGCAAGCAACTACACCGATGTTCTCGGTAGCGGGGGCAGCGTTTCATATAACTTTGCAACAAGCACTTTAACGCTTAACTCAGCAAACATTTTATACTACAATTTTACCGCTAATGATGCGGCAATAAATTCCCGGCTAACAAATGAATTAACAATAAATTTAATGGGCACTAGCGTCGTTAAAACCATGTTTTATAATCTGGGACATGCAATTACCGCCACCGGCGCTTTACATATAACAGGCGCAGGCACGGTAACAGCAACAGGCACTAGCGGCGGAAGCGGAATTAACGCAAATGCAATAACCATTTCGGGTGGCACAATAACTGCAAATGGTGGCGACAGCCACGGAATTAACTCAGCTGGCGCAATAACCATTTCGGGCGGCACAGTAACTGCAAATGGCATCGGCAACAACAATCACGGAATTAACTCAGCTGGCGCAATAACCATTTCGGGCGGCACAGTAAAAGCAACCGGCGCTAACGGCTCCAACAACGTTGGTAATTATGCCGGCACCAACGGCGGCTTTGGAATTCGTGCATATGCGCCAATAACCATTTTGGGTGGCACAGTGTATGCAGTAGGCGGTAACGGCGGTAACTATTCCGGCTCCCTGTACGCCCCCGGTTCTGGTGGCGAGGGAATTGTTGCAATAGCTAGCGACATACACATAGGTACTACTACAACTGCGTTCAGCGGAGAATTAACGGCAATAGGCGGCTTAGCCGGTACAGGCGATATAAACACGTCCGCTCCCAGAAACGGCATAGCGTTTGATAGAGATGCGTCCACCAAAAACTTTGCCGGTAATATGTACTATGCTATTTTTGATGGAGCTACATGGTCAAGCGCATACCCTAACTCGATAGGATTAGCGTCTGCATTATCTGACGCATACGACACACACAGGGGCTTGCGCTTTGCTGCAAACAACTTACTTCCATAAATAAATAAAAAAACACACCCTTGCTTTTACAGCTTTAGCCTGTAGAGCAAGGGTGTGTTTTGCTGTTTATATGCCTTAAATGCAAACAGAAAGTCGTTTTTATCCGCTACTTTTACTACACAAAAATTCAAGCACAAACCAAAACGGCGGCAGCGATTTTTTTATAGTTTTGCAAAAAAATCGTCGCAAACTAAATGTAGTCCGCGACAAAGCATGTGGCCTTTGGCTTACAAAACAGATACCCAAAACTTGGGTGTTCCCCGAAAAAAGGTGGTAGTGAGGGTGTGGCGTAATGGCTGCGCTTGCAAAGCCATAGCCACACCGAAACGCGCCTTTTTTCGGCAGAGGAGGAGCGACAAAATGGTGTGAGCGATGATTTTTATAGTTTTGCAAAAAAATCGTCGCGAACTAAATGTAGTCCGCGACAAAGCATGTGCCTTTGGCTTACAAAACAGATACCCAAAACTTGGGTGTTCCCCGAAAAAAGGTGGTAGTGAGGGTGTGGCGTAATGGCTGCGCTTGCAAAGCCATAGCCACACCGAAACGCGCCTTTTTTCGGCAGAGGAGGAGCGACAAAATGGTGTGGGTGATGATTTTCATAAATAGACAAAAGAAAATCGTCACCCACTTAATGAAGTGAGTGACGACGTGGAGCTGGTGGACAAACTTGCTTTTGTGCGCAAAAGCCACGGCGGTTGCAAAGTGCCACAGGCACTTTGCTAAGAGCCGCCTTTCAAGCCCGTCTTTTATAACATTCGTTCCAAAAACAAAAAAACCACACCGAAGTGTGGTTTTTTATTTTTGGAGCTGGTGGACGGACTTGAACCCCCGACCTGCTGATTACAAATCAGCTGCTCTACCAACTGAGCTACACCAGCGCATAACAAGCAATTCATGCAGCGCATGTTTTGCCTGCTAAAGTAGTATATCAAATTCTAATCATTTTGGCAACAGTATTTTTCCTACAAAACAAATACCGCAATGCACACATAGTGCAGCACACTGCCTGCCAACACAAACAAGTGCCACACGCCATGAAAATAGCGCACTTTTTTAATGGCGTAAAATATTACACCCACAGTATAGCTAATTCCGCCTACCAGCAAAAGTACCATGGCCGGCAACGGCAACGCCGCCACTACATCGCCAATAGCGAACACAATGCTCCAGCCCATTACAAGGTACAGCACCAGCGAAAGCCTTGCAAACTTATGTATGTTTACAGAGTTTAGCACAATACCTATAATTGCCGCCGCCCACACCAAAGCAAATATTACAATGCCCTTTATGTTGCCCTGCAACGTAATTAGCATAAACGGCGTGTAGGTACCTGCAATAAGCAAGAATACGCTGGAATGGTCGAATATACGAAACACAAACTTCACCTTTGGAAACGGGAACGCATGGTAAAGCGTGCTCATTGTGTATAGCAAAAACAGCGATATTGCATATATAACGCAGGCTGTAACCTCCAGCGCGCCGCCATATATAGCCGCCAGTGTAACCACCACACTGCCGCCTATCACCGCCAAAAGCGCTCCCACGCCATGGCTCACCGCATTAAATACCTCTTCCCCAAGCCCGTACTGAAAAAGCGGGCGTGGCGGTTTTGGCTGTTTTGGGGCTTTTGTTGGCTTTTCGTTTTGTGGCTTTATAGCCGCAATTTTACCCGACATGGGCACACCTCCTTGTGATAACTAAAAAACGGCGCAAAGCCCAAAGGCTTTGCGCCGTCATCTTTGTGTGTATATGCTTATTTATGCTTTTTCAAGCTCTGCTTCAATGTCCATATCTACTGTGTCGTCTATAAAATCGTCTGCAAAATCTTCGTTAAAGAGTAGTTGCTCGTACTCGTCCAGCTCTTTTTCGCGGCGCAGTACATAGCAATACAAAACGCCCAGCACACCTGCAATAGCTGCCAGTGCAACAAACAGTGCAATTACGGTAGATTTTTTCATCTCGATTGCCTCCCCAGATTTTTTAGGCTGATGCATTACATGGTTTTTCAGCTCGGTTGCGCCGTCTTGAATAGCGCTAAGTACAGTGCTAAACGTTATGGCAAGGCCTGCCACACCTACAATTGCCGCCTTGCCTACCTTGGCTGCCCACCTGTGGGCGCTGCGTAAGCCGTCGCGCGTATCGGCTAATTTGCGGGTTAACTTTTGGGTCATGGCCAGCCTCCTTTTACATACTGTTTTACAGGTTTTACTTAATGTATATCCATTATACTAGTTTTGCCTGCAAATTACAACTGCAATTTTATGTCAAATCGTGTTATTTGTATGTTAATTCAAACCCGGCCACACCTGCTAAAACCCGCCTGCTGTACGTGGAAACGGCAACACATCGCGAATGTTGGCTATGCCTGTAAGGTACATTATCATGCGCTCAAAGCCAAGGCCAAAGCCCGCATGCTTCACGCTGCCAAAACGGCGAAGGTCTAAAAACCAGCCGTACTCTTCAAGGCTAAGGCCTTTCTGCAGCATACGCTCACGCAGTACCTCTTCGCGCTCTTCGCGCTGGCTGCCACCAATAAGCTCGCCCACGCCCGGCACCAGCATGTCGCACGCCGCCACAGTTTTGCCGTCGTCGTTTTGGCGCATGTAAAAGCTTTTTATCTCTTTGGGGTAGTCGGTTACAAACACAGGGCTGTTAAACACCTGCTCTGTAAGGTAGCGCTCGTGCTCTGTTTGCAAGTCGGCGCCCCACTCTACCTTAAACTGGAACATATCGTTCTTTTCTTTTAAAATATCCACCGCCTGCGTATAGGTAATGCGCTTAAAGTCCGACGTTACCAGCGCGCTAAGGCGCTCGTGCAGGCCTTTATCCACAAACTGATTAAAAAACGCAATCTCGTCGGGGCAGGCGCTTAGCACATACTCCACAATATACTTCACCATAGCCTCGGCCAGGTTCATATCATCTTCAAGGTCGGCAAACGCAATCTCCGGCTCTATCATCCAAAACTCGGCCGCATGGCGGGGGGTGTTGCTGTTTTCGGCGCGGAATGTGGGGCCAAATGTGTACACATTGCCAAACGCCAGCGCCATACCCTCGGCCTCCAGCTGGCCACTAACCGTAAGGTTTGTTTGGCGGCCAAAAAAGTCTTCGCTGTAGTCCACGCTGCCGTCTTCGCATAGCGGCGGCGAGGTGGGCGCAAGCGTTGTTACCCTAAACATCTCGCCTGCGCCCTCTGCGTCAGACGAGGTAACAATGGGTGTGTGGATATACACAAAGCCGTTTTCGTTAAAAAATTTATGTATGGCAAACGCCGCTGCGCTGCGCACCCTAAACGCCGCCGAAAATGTATTTGTGCGTGCACGCAGGTGGGTTATTGTGCGCAAAAACTCCATGGTGTGGCGCTTTTTTTGTAGCGGATAATCTGCCGCGCACTCGCCCAATAGCTGTATCTCGTCTGCATTTATCTCAAACGGTTGCTTTGCCTCGGGCGTTAGCACTACGCGCCCCTTCACGCAAAATGCTGTGCCCACGCCGGCTTTGGCTACCTGCTCAAAGTTTTCAAGCTTTGCCTGCTCAAACACTACCTGCACACTTTTAAACGCCGAGCCGTCGTTTAGCTCTAAAAATCCTATGGTTTTTGAGTCTCGCACGGTGCGTGCCCAGCCACACACCGTAATTACGCTGCCGTCTTGCGGCGGGCTTGCATATAAACTACTTATCGTAACACGTTCCAAACCTGTGCCCTCCCCACCTAGCTATATATTATTTGTATTGTAACAGTATACTAAAGCTTTGCTGTTTTGCCAAGAGTTAAAGAGTTACAAATACTTAGCGGCTACGCCTCTTTTATTCGTCCATTTTATCCCCCCACTACTTTTACCGGTTTTAGTAACATGTCAGCCATATAAACTAAGCTTCCCTGCCTTTATACCGCCACACGCAAATCACAAAGAAACGCAGCTGCGCAGTATGCACCCATGCAATAAATTACTGCTTATTTTACTTGTACGAAAAATATTGTTTGTGATATAATTGTTTGTATTATTGCGGCGGTTTTTGAGGAGGCTGTTTTTGAAGCGGTTAATTATTATTGCGGTTACGCTTATTGTGGCAATACCGCTATCTGTGTGTTTAATAGTGGGCATATCTTACAGCAGTACCACCAGTAATTCTGTGCCCAGCCCGTCGGTAGGCATTATCGAAAATTCCATCCTGCCCGCAGGCTACCACTGGCAAGAGCCTGTGTTTGGCGGGCTTGTGTATAAAGAATTTGAACAAGCCGCCACCATCTACACCGACATTGGCGTTTTAAACCGCCCCTACCTAGACCTTGAGATGCCGCAGGGCTACAGCGGTAGCGCCAGCATAACGCTAAACAGCACTATTGTGTGGAACGGCACCACAAACGAGCTTTCCAACTACCAGTTTGTAACAAACGGCAACTACAAGCTGGACATCAGCTGTGAAAACCCCGTGGATGGTTTGCGTGGCTACGGCCAGCTGGAATATCGCGCCGCCTTTACCGTAGATGCCGCCCCTCGGGTAGAGCTTGGCGCCTCTAGAGTGCCGCAGGGTGGCGTGGCGGCGCTAAGGGTATATAACCTACCGCAAAATACACTGCCGCTGGTATATAGCAGCCTTAGCGATGTATACTTTCAGCAAACAACCCAAAGTATTGTAACCGTGATGCTCCCCGTTGCCGCCGATGCATCCCCCGGCACCCACGAGATAACCGTGAAGATAGCACAACACTCCTTCTCGTTTTTGGTAGACATCACCACCGAAGTATTTGAAACGCAAGACATAGAAGACGCATACACAGGCTGGCCGCCTGCCAACCGAGACGATGCGCTGGCCTACCCCGAATCTGCCGCAGACATATCCCCCCTGCTGGTAAGCCCATCCTCCACCATCTACTGCAACCTAAGTGAGTTTCTACCGCCTGTGGGCGATGCCGACATTATAGACGAATACGGCTTTTTGCGCTATATGGGCGCATACCAAGCGCCGCTGCACCACACCGGCATAGACTACGATGTACCTGTTGGCACCGAAGTGCTTGCGCCTGCGTCGGGCATGGTTGTGTTTGCAGGTAGCAACACAAGCCTGGGCAACGTTGTTGTAATAGAGCACGGCGGTGGCCTGAAAAGCCTGTTTTTCTACCTAGACGACCTCGACGTGGATGTGGGCTTTATTGTGCCTGCAGGCGGCGTAATAGGCACTAGCGGCCAAAGCGGCTATGCCGAACAGCCCCACCTGCACTACGAGCTGCGCCTTGGCGAAACTGCCATTAACCCAAACCTGTTTTTTGAGGGTGAGGCTGCTGTGTTTGGCTTTCCACCGCTACCGTAGCACATGCAATTAACCCGCTTTGGGTATACATTTTAAACGTACCTTTGCATCGCACATCGCAAGCCACCTATCAACATCATATCCACAGCTTTAATAGCGGCCATTTCTTCATAAAAAGGAGGCCCCCATGTCGCAAACTGTTGTTCAAAAACTGCAGCAAATAATAGACGAAAGCAACAATATTGTGTTTTTTGGCGGTGCAGGGGTGTCCACCGAAAGCGGTATTCCCGATTTTCGCAGTGTAGACGGCCTTTATAATCAGCAGTACGACTACCCACCAGAGGTTATGCTTAGCCGCACATTTTACTACCGCCACAAAGAGGATTTTTTTAAGTTTTACCGCAACAAAATCTTAGCGTACAACGCTTTGCCAAATGCCGCCCACCAAAAGCTGGCCCAGCTAGAGGCGGCAGGTAAGCTAAGCGCGGTTATTACCCAAAACATCGACGGCCTACACCAGGCGGCGGGTAGCCAAAATGTAATTGAACTGCATGGTAGCATCCACCGCAACTACTGCGAAGACTGCGGCGCATTTTACGATATGCAGTATATGCGCGACGCCGACGGCCTGCCGCGATGCAATAAATGCACAGCCCATGTAAAGCCCGATGTTGTGCTATATGAAGAGGGCCTAAACAGCGACGATATGCGCCGAGCGGTAAAGCATATTTCCGAGGCCGATGCGCTTATAATAGGCGGCACCAGCCTTGTTGTGTACCCTGCGGCAGGCCTTGTAGACTACTACGACGGAGGCCGCCTTGTGCTAATAAATAAAGGCTCTACCCATAAAGACCAGTGGGCAGACCTTGTAATAGGCAGCGCTATAGGCGAAACGCTGGCGCAGATAACTATATAGCAGCCCAGCGCAATATACCACAAACCCACACAAAGCAAAACATTGCCCCGCATTTGGCATAACCACATTTGACATAACCGTGGCTGTGTGGTATTATAGTAAAGCACCTTAAATGCGGCAGATAGCGCCGCCAATATCGCGGGGTGGAGCAGTCCGGTAGCTCGTCGGGCTCATAACCCGAAGG
>CAYJEW010000017.1:0-27235 GCA_964369525.1 uncultured Oscillospiraceae bacterium
AACACAACAACAACGTTCTTTTAATCTTCATCAGTACCCATCCTTTTTACCCATTAGCATTGCCTTGCGCAGGCAATGCTATGTTATCATAACCTAAAATCCCTCAGAAATCGCCTGCCAATAGGTGCGTCGCAATTTTAACATGGCAAATTTTGCTTGGCAATAAAAAACGCAGGTAATGCCCTTTGTATTGCAAAGGGGCGTTGGGCCGCACAGGCAAATTTTACCCGCTAAGCCCGATGCAGGATATGCAAAGCCTACCCAACACCGGTAGAGCCAAATCCTCCGCCGCCCCGCTCTGTGGTCGACAGCTCGTCTATCTCTATCATATCCGGCAGTTCTATCGGCATAAACACCATCTGCGCAATGCGCTCGCCTCGGCTTATGTGTAGCGGTTTATCCGACAGGTTTATTACCGGTACTGCAATCTCGCCTCGGTAGTCCGAGTCTATCACGCCCACTGCATTGGCAAGGCTTAGTCCTTCTCGCAATGCAAGCCCACTGCGGGCAAATATAAGCGCTACCATGTTTTTGCTAGGTAGCTCAATGGCAAAACCTATGGGTATCAGCTCTCGTTGCATTGGTTGTAGCGTAATTCCGCCCGCCTCGCAACATGCTCGAAGGTCCACCCCTGCAGAGCCATCGGTTGCACGGCCTGGCAGGTGTGCGCCCGCTCTGATGCGTCTTATCTTCAGCTTCACTTAAAGCCCCCTATTTATCATTGCTGTTTATCTGAAATTTTACCGCAATCCTATAATAGTATACTCATTATCGCTATATCTGTCACGTCTAGCAAAGCGCTTACTGCAAAGGCACTCGCAGGCAAACTGTGTGCAAAAACCGCCAGCCTCTACTCTGCGCCTGTGTTTACATTGCCTTGGTTTGTGCCTTTATAATAAAGCCCGCGTGTAAAGCTTTGGGGCGCAGGCGCGGATTGCGGCAGCCTATGCAGAATATCCTCTACCTGCTCTGCGCCCTCGGTGGTAAAGTATGCCAGCGCATAGTCGCACGGCAGCTCGCCCAGCTTATCGCCCATCCACAGCGCAACGGGGTTGTATATTGTGCGCATGCTACCATCGCACCTAACTTGAAGCGCGGCCGCCTTTCGGTCTATCAAAATCTCCTGCTTTGCGCAGGTGGCACAGCCTTTGCCTTTTTTAGGGCATGCGCGTGTTATCATTAGCGGAATATGCCCGTAGCATATCGCACCGCTTTGCATATTGTCTTGCCGCCCTGCGTTTAGCGAATGCATCTGCGGTATGCTAAGCTCTACCGAAAGCGTAGCCGCCACACAACCAAGGCTCTCCATACACCCAAGCGCCGCCGCATTGGTAAGGTTCATGCCAAAGCCCGCCACCATAGGTAGCCCTTTGCATAGTGTAAGATGGGCTAGGTTGTTCACCTCATACCCTGCAAAGCCCAGCTGAGAAGTTTGCTGTACCTGCTGTACGGCCAGCGCCTCTCGCTCGCCAAACAGTACGCGCGGCAGGCTTAAATATGTATGTGGGCGCAGCTGGGGCGGCAGCTGCATTGCCTGCTCCAGCGGCACAATAATCTTTTCGCAATAGTGCAGTGGCTGTTTTGGTAGCTGGGCCAGCTGTTCAAAACGCGCCCAAAGCTTTGGCGGCTTGTGATAATCTTTAGTCGTCTGCCGCTCTGCCCTCGCAGATGGCGGCGCTGTAACGCTGTGTGGCACTACCGTTTGGCGCAGCTGCAAAAGCTGGTGTAGTGCGTCCTTGCGCAGCTGCGCCGCCTCGCCGCTCGCCAAAAAATATCCACCTGCCTCAATGCTTGGCTGTGGCTCAAAATAAAATGGAGTACCGCCAGTTTTACATAATGCCTGTAACAGCGTACCCTCGGCACTTTGCCTTGCTTCTTCCAGTGGCTTTTTAAGCTCGCAGCTCACCGTGTGTGTGCCGTCTTGCACCAAAAGGCTTGCCCCCTGCGCACAAAGCTGTAGCTTACCATCCACAGCCACCCTTGGCCGCTCGCGCCTGTAAAGCTCTCTTGCCTGCGGCATGGCACGCTTTGTTTCGCTTAGTGCGTCATCACTGCGCACGCCAAACATATCCGCCGCACCCTTAGCGGTAAACCAGCCGTCGGTAAACCCACTGCGGCTGAATATCCTCTCCAAAAGCTCGCTATCGTATGCTTTTCCTTCTCTTGCTTTTATAGCAGAATCCACCGCCACAGCGCAGTACTCGGGCCCGCGCAGTCTACCCTCAATTTTTGCCGATTTCACACCCATAGCCTCAAGGCGTGGCAGCGCTTTTAGTATAGATAAATCTTTCAGCGAAAGTGCGTACCCGTCTGCAGTATTTGCATGCTTTGCTGCTTGTTCGCCTGCTTGCACAAACGGCAGGCGGCACGGCCCTGCGCAGCCGCCTCTGTTGGCGCTGCGCCCGCCCAAAAATGCGCTGGCATAGCACTGCCCCGACACACAAACGCACAGCGCGCCGTGAACAAAAACCTCAAGCTCTATTGGCGATTTTTCCGCAATGGCGGCTATCTCTCGCTCGCTCAGCTCTCTTGCCAGTATAGCCCTGGTAAAGCCAAGCTCGGCCAGCTGGTAAACGCCTGCCAGCGAGTGCACGCTCATCTGGGTAGAGGCGTGTAGCGGTAGGCTTTTCGCCATGGTGCGCACCGCTTTGGCCGCAGCTAAATCTTGCACAATAACGGCGTCGCAACCTGCCTGCGCCACCGCCTGCACCGCTTTATACATCTCCTGCTCGCCACCCGGAAAAACCAGCGTGTTCACAGCGGCATACACCTCGCAGTTGCGTGCATGGCAAAAAGCCACCGCCTCGGCCAGCTCGTCTGCGCCAAAGTTTGCCGCCGTGCTTCGCGCGTTAAACCCCCGTACACCCACATAAACACAATCGGCGCCGCTGAAAACAGCGGCGCGCATCATGCCTGCATCCCCTGCAGGCGCAAGAATTTGTAAGCTATGTTGCATCTTGTTTGTTGTTACACCTCGTCCATATCGGTCTGCTCAACACTCTCGGTAGTCCCCAGCGTGTTTTGTCCATAATCCAAAAGCGTGTCTTTTCGGGCGGCACCTCTGCCCTCGTAGTGGCTAAGCTCGTTGCGCAGGCGCACCAGCTCTCGCTTCAGCTCTTCTGCTTCAAGGCGTGCTTTTGCCGCATCTTCCAAATACCCTTGTATTTGTGTTCGCATATTGTCGGCCCCAAAGGCGCTTTTTTCGGCCTCGTCAAGATAGGCAAGCGCGGTAATAACCGCCGCCGCGGTAACGCTGGCGTTTTGCGCCTCTATCAATATTTGGTTCATGTCTTTGTCCAGCCGCTCGGCCAAACCCAGCAGATACTCTTCCGAATCGTTTGTAGCCAGCACATAGCTGGAGCCACAAATTTCCACCTTTACTTTATGCGAAGAAGACATGCCTAGCCCCTCCTGTTTGCGCACGTATGCGTTTTATATATTATACTCTAACTTACGCCGAAATAAAAGTACTTTGCTTAGCACAAGCTTTTTAGCCCTTACAAATATTAAACCACCATGCAAATTCACAATTCTAGGTACTTTTTTTCCGCACATCCGCGGCGGTGGGGCGGCTTTAATAGCTTTTAGCCATATGCGGGGTGGCCTAGCACCGCAAAATCCTTAAAAAATATTTTGCATGTCGAATTATCGCGCTATTTTTTCAATATTCGCCTTGTTTTTGCAGCCTAAAGCGAGTATAATTTTTATTAGCTCGGTGCTATATTATTCCGCTTTGTTAAACCTACCACCCACATGCGAAATGAGGTGTTTGCGTGAACAAGAAATGCACAGCAAAAGAATTTGAACAGCTACTGCAAGACAGCCTGCTTAGCGAGCTTGGCACCAACCTAGACCTCGCCACCGAAGAAGAGCTTTACAGGGGCCTTGCCAGCCTTACCCGCCGCATGCTAAGCGCACAGCGTAAGCAGTTTATCTCTCGTACCTACGGAGTTAATGCAAAGCAGGTGTACTACCTTTGCATAGAATTTTTAATGGGCCGTAGCCTACAAAACAGCCTAAGCAACCTACTGCTTGAAGATGTGGCCGCAGAGGTTTTGGCGGCGCACAACATTCAGCTGGAAAACATTTACAACCAAGAGCCAGACGCAGGCCTTGGCAACGGCGGCCTTGGACGGCTTGCCGCCTGCTACCTAGACGGCATGGCCACCTGCGGTATTCCCGCCACAGGGTATTCTATTTTATACGAGTACGGCATATTTAAACAAATTATTGTGGACGGCTGGCAACAAGAGTTGGCCGACAACTGGTTGCCCGGTGGCTCTGTGTGGCTAAACGCACACCCAGAGGCCACCATAGACATTAAATTCGACGGCGAAATTGCAGAAACATGGGACGGCGCCCACCACTACGTTACCCATAAAAACTACATGCTAATTAAGGCTGTACCGTACGACATGTTTGTTTCCGGCTACGACTCAGGCGGTGTATCGCAGCTGCGCCTTTGGGAGGCAAAGGCCCCCAGCTTTAACATGGGCGCTTTTAACGCAGGCGAATACTCTACTGCCATGTCGCAGAACGCTAACTTAGAGCTCCTGTCAAAGGTGCTGTACCCTAACGATAGCCACCTTGAAGGCAAGTTGTTGCGCCTGCGCCAGCAGTATTTCTTGTCTGCGGCGTCTATTGGCGACATTGTGCGCAAACACCTTGCGCAGTACAGCACGCTGGACAACCTGCCCGATAAGGTTGCAATTCATATAAACGACACCCACCCAACGCTTGCCATTCCCGAGCTTATGCGCATACTGCTAGACGAGTGCGGCTACAACTGGGAAGAAGCGTTTAGCATATGCCAGCGCACATTTGCATACACAAACCATACAGTTATGAGCGAAGCGCTGGAAAAATGGCCCATAGACCTATTCCAGCGCACATTGCCCCGCATATTTATGATACTGCAAGAGATGGACCGCCGCTGTAGGGCAGAGCTAGAGCTTGCCTTCCCGGGCGATACCGGCAAAATTGACTACATGGCGCTTATGGATAAACAAGAGATTCGCATGGCAAACATCTGCTGCTATGCCACCCACTCGATAAACGGCGTGTCTCAGCTACACAGCGAGCTTATTACCAAAACTATTTTTAACGACTATTTCCTCTTTTGCCCCGAAAAATTTACAAATGTTACCAACGGCATAGCCTACCGCCGCTGGTTGCTTCAGTCAAACCCTGCGCTTACAAACCTTATGCAACAGTCGATTGGCGAAGGCTTCAAAAAAGATGCGAGCGAGCTTGAAAAGCTTAAAAAATATGCAAAAGATGCATCGTTTTTGCAAAAGCTGGGCGAAATTAAATATTCTAACAAGGTGGAGTTTGCAAATCATGTTTCAAAGCTTACCGGCCGCTCTATAGACCCCGCCTCTATATTCGACTGTCAGGTAAAGCGCATGCACGAATACAAGCGCCAGCACCTGAATGCGCTTAGCATTGCGGCGCAGTATCTGGCGCTTAAAAACAACCCCGGCATGGATGTTGTACCAAAAACATACTTTTTTGCCGCAAAAGCCGCGCCCGGCTACTACATGGCAAAGCAGATGATTCGCCTTATTACAAAGCTTGGCGAGTATATCGAGGCCGACAAGCAGGTGCGCGACAAGCTGCGTATTATCTATCTTGAAGATTTTAATGTTACCACCAGCCAGCTGCTTATGCCGGCCAGTGAAGTGTCGGAGCAGATTAGCCTTGCCGGCACCGAGGCCTCGGGCACAGGCAACATGAAGTTTATGCTAAACGGCGCCATAACGCTTGGCACATACGACGGCGCAAACATTGAAATTGCAGAGGCTGCGGGGGCTGCAAACTTTGTGCAATTCGGTATGCTTAGCGAAGAGGTTCATGAGCTTAAGGTTAAAGGCTACCACCCCTCTAAATTTATTGCCAAAGACGCCATTGCCCGTGATGTGCTGAAATTTTTAGAAAAAGGCTGGGGTGGCGAAAACTTTACCGAAATTACCTCTAACCTTAACACAACCGACCCATACATGGTTATGGCCGATTTTGTGGACTACCGCCGTGCAGTGGTAGAGGTAGAAAACATCTACCGCGACCCCATGCGGTTTGCAAAAATGAGCCTTGCAAACATTGCCGGCAGCGGCATCTTTTCTGCCGACCGCTCGGTGCGAGATTACGCACGCGATATATGGGGAGCTACCGAGGTACGCTAGCCCGCTTTGATATACGGGAATGTTTTTTCGCTGCAAAATTTAACATTGTTTTGTGTTTTTACCCACTATACACTAAATAAGTTGTAAAATTTATTCCGCCAAAGTTTTAAACAAAAAACGTGCCGCGCAGTAGCGCTGCCGCAGTTTTAGGGCTTTTGGCTAAATAAAAAACGGGTTTGTGGTGCATTAGCTTTACTAAACCAATCCGTCCGCTTTTATTAGCTCCATTTTGGCAAAGCGGCAAAACACAGCCTGCGCATATTTGCTTTTAGCAAAGCGTATGCCTTAGCAGGCAGCATGTGTGCAACCGCTCTTTGCCAAAAGCAACGGAGGGCGCTATGCTTAACATCTATAACAGCAGGTACGAGGAATATAAAAAACCGTTTGGCGCGGTGAAGGCCGGTGAAGAAGTTAGCTTCACGCTGCGTGTTCCGCCCGAGGTTAAAAGCCGCACGCCTATGCTGTTTTTACAGCCTGATGGCGGCGAGCCACAGCAACACGCCCTACAGCCTGCCGGCGCAGAAAACGGGCGCGAGCTGTTCACCGTTACGCTTACAGCTCCGCCCACAGGGCTTTACTTTTACTGGTTCGACTTATGGATTGACTACAAAAAGCTATACCGCGGGCTGTTTTCCGGCTCGGAAATACGCACCGACGAGGGCGCAAAGTGGCCACTGCTTGTGTACGACCCTGAGTTTAAAACGCCACAATTTGCACGCAGCGGGGTGATGTATCAGATATTCCCCGACAGATTTTTTGAGGGTGACCCCGACAAACAGCGCCTTTACAGCGAGCGTGTGTACCGCCAAGACAAGCAAAACGAGCCATACTTTTGGGGCGAAGAGAAAACCTACGGCAATCTTACGCAAGACTATTTTGGGGGCGACCTTGCAGGCATAGAAAAACGCCTGCCGTTCTTAAAATCGCTGGGCGTTACCATTATTTACCTAAACCCTATATTTGAGGCCCACTCAAACCACCGCTACAACACTGCCGACTATATGAAGGTAGACCCCTACCTTGGCACAAACGAAGACTTTAGGCGGCTTTGCACTGCGGCAAATGATATTGGCATAAAAATTATTTTAGATGGTGTGTTTAGCCACACCGGTAGCGACAGCCTTTATTTTAATAAAGAAGGCCGTTACCCCTCGGTGGGCGCGTGGCAGGGCCCTCAAAGCCCTTACCGCAACTGGTACTTTTTCCACCCTGACGGTAACTATGACAGCTGGTGGGGGTTCGACACGCTGCCCAACTGCAACAAACACAACGCCGAATTTCGCAGTTTTATTGCAGGCGAGGGCGGCGTTGTTGACTATTGGCTGGGGCTTGGTGCGTCGGGCTTTAGGCTGGATGTGGCAGACGAGCTGCCCGACGACTTTATTGAAGAGATTCGCTGCGCCGTAAAACGAAACGGGCAGGACAACCTGCTAATTGGCGAGGTTTGGGAAGATGCGGTGCTGAAAGAAGGCTGGGGTAGCCGCCGCAGATATTTTTGGGGCGGCGAGCTGGACGGTGTGATGAACTACCCGTTTCGCACGGCTATACTTTCCTTTTTGCAGTCGTTCGACGCGCTCGAGTTTTCAAACGCGGTTATGAATATCTGCGAGCTTTACCCGCCCATGGCACTCGCCAGCTGTACCACACACATATCCACCCACGACACCGCCCGTGCTATCACAGCTATAAAAGGCGAGCCACAAGAAAACCACGACCGCAGCTGGCAAAGCGTACAGCGGCTATCGCGCGAGCAGTACCACCTTGGCATCACCTGCATGCGGCTTGCATTTGTGTTGCAGTTCACCTTGCCCGGCATCCCCTGCGTTTACTACGGCGATGAGATTGCCATGCAAGGCTATGCCGATCCCTTCAACCGCGGCTACTACAACTGGACCAGCGGCGAAAACCGCCTAATTCCTCTTATGATAGAGCTCTCGGCATTGCGGCGGCAATGCCCCGCAATGCAAAGCGGCTCGCTGCGATTTATCGAGGCCAAAAACGGCCTGCTTGTGTACCAGCGCGAAAGCGGCGAGGCCAAAATGGCAGTTGCCGTAAACTGTAGCGGCTGGCCTGCTGTGGCAAACCTTTTAGGGCAAGAGGTGCCCGTGGCAAACATGAACTACGCCATACGCACATTGGGTTGCGAGCAGAATGTGTCCCTACCGCTAGACGAGCAGATGTAGGCCATTCCCGCCGTAATGTCAGCTAAAAAAATCATAAAAAAACAAACCGGAAAATCTCCGGTTTGTTTTTTATATTGCTTTAACATAAGTCAATCTTAAATTTGCACCAATTTTACATCAACCGTCACCTTTCGGCTTGCTACTGCATTTGCAAAATTTTCTCGTATGCGATCGCGCACAAGGCGGCCATCTTCCAGTGAGGTTACATTTAATAGCATAACATACTGGTTTTGCGAATATCTGGCGAATGCATCGGCCTTACGCAATGCATTCATTGCCACCACCTTAAACTCGGCCATAGCGTGCACCATGTCGTACTGAGTGGTTTGTATATTGCGCGCGGGCGAAAGGGTAAACAACGCCAGCACAAGCACCTGATTATTGCGCTCGCCTGCACGCTTCATAAGCGAATACATGTGACGCAAATTAGAGTAGCTACAAAAATATGCGCCACGCTGTGGGCGAGCCGCCTGCTCTGCGCCCACAATTTCGCTTTTTATAACAATAATGTCCTGCTCGGTTTTATTAATACGCTCGCTGGCCGCATTATAGATATTCTGCGCCTCTTCGGGCATCACACCGCCAATGCTGTCTTCCACATTCTTCGCCATCTTGGAATATGTGGTTACAATTACACGGTACATTTTAAGCGCGTCCATTGCGCGGAACATGTACACCGCTGCTTTTTCGTCCAGCGGCTCTACTTCTATAGCATCGGAGGCCGCCTTCAGCAGACCTTCCATGTCTTTATTTTTCCACAACTGCTCGCACAGCATGTGCGCACATTCTGTATACTTACGTTTATAATCAAGTGCTATCGGCACCGCCCAAAGGTCTTGGTCTAGCTGCGGCAAAAAGTCTCCTGCATATGCCTGCACTGCACGTCGGCACAGCTCTATCTTTTCAGGCGAGCTTTCGCTTGCCTGCAGCGCTTGCTCGCAATGCTTTGAAAAAACATCCACATCAAGTTCCAGGTGCACAGCAGGGTCAAACCTATAGCCGCCTGTGGAATATATAATAGGGCTTTCGGTTAAACTTTCGCCACCGCAAAGCTCTTTGCGCAGGCTGTATACTGCATTTTTAAGTACATTTGCGGGGTCGGTTAACATATCGTCGGCCCACATCATAGATATCAGCCTGCGGCTGGATACAAATTTTTCTCGATTTAAAACAAGGCAGCAAAATAACTGCCAAGGCTTTGTAAGTTTAGGTGCGCTTTGAATAACTGGCTCACCATTTACCCACACCGAAAATTCGCCCAACATATGTATTTTTATACTGTCAACCTGCACCTACAAAAGCCTCCCATCAGTACTGTACGCAAGCTTTGCCCTGTTCGCAATATACATGCATTATACTCCATTTACCGCACTCTGGCAACAAATGCGATATTATACCAAAAAAGCTCGGCCATATAGGCCGAGCTTTAGCTGACAAGTTTATGCAACGCCCTGTGCCATCTGGCGCATCTGCTCGGCAGCCATGCCGCCCTGCGCAACCAGTGCATAGCTATAATCGCCATCAATCCACACAGCCGAATTAAACTCATTTTGCGAAACGCCTGTGTACCCACGCCTTATTCCCTGCACCTCTTCGGAGGTTGTATATGCAGCAGAATCTGTCGCTATACCTGTTAGGTCTTCGCTCCCCTGCGCTACCCTAAACAGCACAACCACTCGGCCGTTTATATATTCAAACTCTAGCATATATCCATCTACCACACGCTGTGCCACCAGCTCAAACCCTTCAGGTAGCTGCACAGGCAGCTTTGGTTGCATACCAATAGCTGCAACCGCTTGCTCTGCCGTGTCGTAACTTTCTACCTGAGGCAATGCCTCTTGCTGCACTGCCGCCACCGCCATAGGGGCCGCAGCACTTGAAGGCGCTGCCCCACCTACCAGCAAAGGTACCACCAGCACCGCTATAATGGCAAGCGCTAAACATATAATTAAAATAGCCGCCCCAGTTTTTGATGTGCGCTTTTTAGAGGGTACTTTGGCTATTGCCTCCGCCTTCGGGGCTTCTGAATCCGGCTTTGCTTTTACAGCAGCAAATTGCTGCGTATACTTTTTAGAATAGTAAACCGTACGCCGTTCCATTGGAAACATCTCCCTATAAGTTCTATACCTAAAGCAGCTAACCACATAGCTCCTTCATCTTGCTTCAATGCTGTGTTGCGGCCACAAAGCGGCATAGCTGCACGCAAAGCCGTCGCACAAGCGGTTTTGCTTATGCTAACACCTTAATATGAATAAATTATTAACATATGAATAACACTCTAATTTTTCCGTCATTTTGCCCAATTTCTTACTGCAATATACCTGCGCATCACCGTAAATTTTACAAGCTTTCAAAATAACCTATATTTTTTTGCATTTTTCACCTATTTTTTTAAAAAATCCGCTATGCTACCATTCTAGCTAAGCGGATTTTTATACTGTGGCTTCCATGATTTATGTTTGTTTGATGCTAGTCCAACCTGCCAAGCGTTATATCTATATCCATCTCTTCACCGTCGCGTAGTATGGTAAGCTGTAGGTTATCGCCCACCTCTTTTTCGGCAATTATTACAGCTATCTCATCTGTAAAACCCACCTCAACGCCATCCGCAGCAATAATCCGGTCTTCTACCTGAAGGCCTGCCTGCTCGGCCGGGCTGTTTTGTTCTACCTCTAAAATATATATACCTGCATCTTGATAGCCATAAGCTTGCGCCTGTTCTTTAGAGGTTGGGTTAACCAGCATAACCCCTATACCCGGGCGCACAACCTCGCCGGTTGTTAAAATCTGCTCGGCCACGTCCATGGCTGTGTTTATCGGCACCGCAAAGCCAAGGCCCTCGGCGTCTTCGCTGTCTAGCTTTGAGTTCACTATGCCCACCAGCTCGCCGCGTGCATTGAACAACCCGCCACCGGAGTTACCCGGGCTCACAGCCGCGCTCATCTGTAGCAACGTCATGGTGTGCTCGTCAAATGTTACACGACGCTCCAGCGCCGAAATAATGCCATCGGTTACCGTGCCGGAAAGCTGGCCCAGCGGGTTACCTATTGCCAAGCAAAACTCACCCACCACCAGTGCGTCCGAGTCGCCCACCAGCGCAGGCACAAGGCCTGTTTCGTCAATTTTTAAAACGGCAATGTCGCTTGCGGGGTCGCTGCCCACTATTTCAGCCTCGTACACTCGGCCGTCGGCCAGCGTGACCTGCACGTTTTGCGCTTGGTCTATCACATGGTCGTTTGTTAGTATAACGCCATCTTCGCTAATAATAACTCCACTACCCGCGCCCGATACAATCTGTCCGCTTGCCATGCCATCCAGCACCATGTTTTCGGTGGTGATAGACACCACCGACTGCCCCGCCTGCTGTGCAATATCACTCACGGTAAGCTCTCCGCTTTGGCTTACGCCAACCGCAGCGTTGTTAGACGAGATTGCTCTGTATATCACCGTTTGGTTTGCCGTGCCCATAACCGACACTGCCGCCACACCGCCGCCAAAGCCACACACAAGGCAGGCCAAAAGCAGCGCCAGCACCCTTGGGCCTTTATGTTTTCTTTTTGGCGGCGCAGGCTGCCATGCGCCGCCGCTGGGGGCGGTGTAATGTATGCCGGCATGCTTTGCAAAGTTTGTATCGCTTTGGGCTGTGTCGTTTTGAGGCATTCCGCTTGGGGCTGTGCCGTTTTGGGCGGCATCCGCCTCGGCTACATGGTAGCCCTCTGGCCTCACATAGCCCTCGCTATGTATTTCACTGTTTGTGCCTCGCACAGGCGAGCCCTGCGGTGGCGTATATTGGCTGTGTTTATTTTGTTCGTTTGGATAGTTATTCATTATATTTCCCACCTTTTCAGAAATTTGCAACGGGTTTATACTTGATAGTATAAAATTAACAAGTGAATATAATTTATTAGGAAGATGAAAAGCATGTGAAAAACTGCCATACCGTGCTACTATATCCACAGTACATTTTTTTGCTTATAGTATTATAATTGTTATAATAAATATATATACATAATAAGAAAGGTGCCGCCATGCCCAGCTACCGCTATCTGCGCGAGATACAAAACGCCGAGCCACCGCCACCGCCTGCGCCGCCGCAAACCCCAAAGCAGAAAGCCGCCAATTGGTGGCACTACCACTGGGGCTGGGTTGTCGCCGGGGTTGTTTTGGTGGCGGCTGTTGTGTTTTTTGTGTGGAACACCACCAAGACCCCCATACCCGACCTGCGCATTGGCATGATATCCTCGTTTGCCGCCCCGCCCGAGGCCATACACACACTGGAAGAAAGCCTTGCCGATTTTGTGGGCGACCTCAACGGCGACGGCACCGCGCTGGTGTATGTAGAGCAGTATACCCTGTCGGCTGCAGACATAGCCGAGGACGCTTATTTGGCGCAGAGCGATGCGGCCTCTACACCCTCTGCGCTGGGCGCATACACAGGAATGGCAAATGTGGTGCGCCTTAGCACTGCGCTGGCCGTGGGCGAGCCGATGATATTTTTAATAGAGCCTTCTCAGCTTTCGGCGCTACAGCAAGCGTACGGCATATTTGCCACCGAGGGCGGAGGCATGGCCGCGGATGCAAGCGCCGCCCACAGCGTTGCCCTAAGCGATGTTAATACACTGCAAAACCTTGGCAGCGTTACGCTTGAAAACAACACTGTGTATAATATAGATGCACATTTTGGCGAATTTCGCCTTGGCATGCGCGGCATAACAGGGCAAGAGCTTGCCGACCAAAGCGAATACGCACAACTTTGGCAAAAGGCCGAGCAAATATTTTCACTTTTAATATCTTAGCACAAATAGTTGTATAAAACGTAGGAGTGGACGGATATTTTTTTATAGTATGCACCGCATAATATACAGCGCTCGCTTGGTTGCTTTGCCCGTGGCGAGAAAAATTGCACCTAAATAAGCTATAAATGCTCGTAGTAAACACAAAGATTGGTTTTATATTATGCACCGTGATTTTGGAGCATAGCTGGGCTGCGCCGCCGTTTGCGCTGTATTACATGCACATTTTATGGTATAATATTTAGGCACATAAACTTGGCCTCGGAGGTGCAGGCATGAACCATTTAGACGACGCCCGAAGGCAGATAGATGATATAGACAGCCACATTGTTGCCTTGTTTGAAAAGCGCATGGCTGTGGCCGCACAGGTTGCCGTATATAAGCAACAACACAACCTGCCTGTACGCGACGCCGCACGCGAGGCGCAGCTTATAGCCGCACGGCGCACGCTTTTACAAAACCCCGAGCTTGGCGGCTACTGCCAAGAGCTGTTCGAGTGCCTTTTGGCGCTATCTCGTAGCTACCAAGACGATATACTGCAAGGCGGTGAGCACACCACATGAAGCTACAAGCTCGCTACGGAGGCATTGGCTACGACATTGTAATAAAACGCGGCATTTTATCACGCATTGGCATGATGGTTCGCCTTGGCGAGCGTGTTATGCTGGTAACCGACAGCGGCGTGCCAAAACGATATATAAAAACGGTGGCGGCGCAGTGTGCGAACCCCACCGTGCTTATACTAAGCGAGGGCGAAGGCAGCAAAAGCATAGAGGCATGGCAGCGCATTGTTAGCACCATGCAGGCGCAGGGCTTTGGCCGAGGCGACATTATTGTTGCGCTTGGTGGTGGCGTTGTGGGCGATGTGGCGGGTTTTGCGGCCGCCACCTACATGCGCGGGGTGCGCTTGTGTCATATTCCCACCACCACCACCGCCCAGGTAGACTCTGCCATTGGCGGAAAAACAGCGCTAAACCTTAGCGGCGTAAAAAACACTGTGGGTGCGTTTCACCACCCTTGCTTTGTAGCTATAGACCCCGCCACGCTGGCCACACTGCCTGCACGCCAACACGCCGCAGGCCTTGCCGAGGCTTTAAAGATGGGTCTTGTGGGTAGCCGCGAGCTGTTTGAACTGCTGGAACACCAGCCCATAGAGGAAAACATTGAGCGCATACTGTATCACAGCCTACATTACAAGCTACAAATTACCCAGCAGGACGAGCAAGACAACGGCAACCGTCGCCTGCTAAACTTTGGCCACACGATTGGCCATGCGCTGGAGGCCGCAAGCGGCTTTGGCGAAAATCGACTTTTGCACGGCGAGGCGGTGGCGCTGGGTATGCTACCCATGCTGGAAAGCCGCAGTCTTGCGCGCCGTACACGCGCCGTGATGAAAAAGCTGGGTCTGCCGCTACGTCACAGCGTAAGCGCAGAGCAGATACTAAAGCTTATTTCTTCCGACAAAAAGCGAGAAGACGGAAACATGTACACCGTTATACGTGTAAAAACCCCGGGTGGCGGTTATCTGGAAACCATAGATTTTGAAGAGTTGCGCCTATTGGTGCAAGCGGAGTGAGCATGAACAAAAGCAGTTTTGGAACAGCGCTAACCATAAGCCTGTTTGGCGAAAGCCATGGGCCTATTGTGGGTGCGGTTATATCGGGGTTTGCCCCCGGAATTAAGCTGGACATCTCTGCCATTACCGCCGAGATGGACAGGCGCCGCGCCTACAGCCCTGTGCACACCGCCCGTCAAGAATCCGATAACATAGAGTTTGCCGCAGGCCTATACCAAGGGCGCACCACAGGCTCACCGCTAATGCTTTTTATCCGCAACCAAAACGTGCAAAGCACCAGCTACGCAAATACAGCCCAGCTACCCCGCCCGGGCCATGCCGACTATGCCTCTATTGTAAAATCTTACGGCCATGCCGACCTTCGCGGCGGCGGGCATCTATCGGGCCGCCTTACGGCGCCGCTGGTTGCCGCAGGGGCTATATGCAAGCAGATACTGGCACAACACGGCATCACGCTGGGGGCGCACATTGCCCGCTGTGGCGGCGTTAGCGATATTCCCCTGCCGCAAGAGCCTGCGGAGCTGGCTCTTGCTCTGCATACGCTTACCCAAAAGCCATTTGCTACACTAAGCGACGATGCCGCCACCGAAATGCAGGCCGCCATACTGGCCGCAAAAGATGCTGGCGACAGCGTTGGCGGTGTTTTAGAGGGGGCTGTGTGTGGCCTTACCGCAGGCGTGGGCGAGCCGTTTTTTGCCTCGGTAGAAAGCGTGCTCTCGGCACTGTTTTTTGCAATTCCCGGGGTGAAAGGCGTGTCGTTTGGCTCGGGGTTTGCGTTTGCCGATATGCGCGGTAGCGAGGCGGGCGACGCATTTGCGATACAAGACGGCGCTGTGCGCACCAAAACCAACCACAACGGCGGAATAAACGGCGGCATAACAAACGGCATGCCAATTGTGTACAGGCTGGCGGTAAAACCCACTCCCAGCATCGCCACGCCCCAAACCTCCGTAAACCTACAGACCGGCCTGCCACAACAGCTTTCGTCGAAAGGTAGGCACGACCCCTGCATACTCCCGCGCATACCCGCTGTGGCCGAGGCTGTGTGCGCATTTGCGATGGTAGACCTATGCACCCAGCGCTACGGCACCGCGTGGCAAAATGCGGAGATTGCCCCTTGACGGCCCACATACGCCCTAGTACGCCCGGCGGTAGCGTAGCGCTTCCGCCATCTAAAAGTATTGCACACAGGGCGCTTATATGCGCCGCTTTGGCGTCTGGCGTTTCTTTTGTGTCGCCGCTGGAGCTATCAGAAGATATATCCGCCACGCTGGTGGCGCTACAGCGCTTTGGTGCTACGGCAAAGCTTAGTGGCGCCGATTGCACACTGCACGGCACAGGCGGCCAGCTGCAAAGCGCAACTAGCATCAACTGCGCCGCCAGCGCTTCTACACTACGTTTTTTACTGCCTTTGGCGGCGCTCAGCCAAGCCACCACCCATTTTACAGGTATTCCCCGCCTGCTAAAGCGCCCGCATACACCGTTCGAGCGGCTTTTTGCCCTACTGCGGCTACCATATAAGCTAACCGATAGCTCTCTTAGCATTGCAGGCCCACTACAGCCGGGGCTCTACACGCTGGACGCTTCGCTGTCCAGCCAGTTTGTCAGCGGCCTTTTGTTTGCTTTACCATTACTGGGCAAGCCTAGCACCATACAGCTTACAGGCAATATTGTAAGCCGCGGCTATATAGAGCTAACCCGTGAGGTGCAGGCCGCCTTTGGCGTACACAGCCACTGGCAAGACCCCGCCACTCTTATAATTCCCGCACACCAGCGGTACACTGCTTGCAGTTATACTATCCCGGCAGACTGGAGCGCCGCCGCCCCCTTTGCGGTGGTAGGCGCTGTGCACGGGGGGGCTTTGCTACACGGTCTTTGTGCCGAAACGCAACAGCCCGATGCCGCCATACTGCCTATTTTGCAGCAGTGCGGCGCGCGCTTTTGCCAAATGGGTAATGAGCTTCGCTTTTTAGCGCCTTCAGCAGGCGGCCTTTGCGCACCGCCGCCAATAGACGTTAGCGGCTGTCCCGACATTGCGCCTGCGCTGTGCGTGCTGGCACTGTTTTGCAGCGGCACAACAGTGCTACAAAATACAGCAAGGCTAAAAACAAAAGAAAGTAGCCGTATGGCCGCTATGCAAGAGGAGCTACGCCGCCTTGGTGCAGAGATTCATATACAACAAAACAGCGTGCACATCAGCGGCCCACAGCAGCTTTGCGGCGGCGCACAGCTAGCTTCACACAACGACCACAGAATTGCCATGGCGCTGGCGGCAGCGGCATGCGGCGCAGGCATTTCTGTTTCCATCAGCGGCGCACAAGCCATAAACAAAAGTTGGCCATCATTTTTCACAGCACTAAACAGCATTGGTACGGAGGTGGATATCACATGACAGGCGAGAGCAAAATTCTAATTGTAGGCCTTGGTGTAATGGGCGGCAGCTACGCCATGGCGCTGGCAAAAAAAGGCTACACCGTTTTTGCGGTAGACAAAAGAGCCGAGGCCATAGCCCACGGCAAAAGCCAAGGTTGGCTACAGCAAGGCATTGTGCTTGCCCCGGCAGACTATTCGCTGTCTGCCCAAAATGTGCGTGCGTTGCAAACCATGTTTTCATCTGTAACGCGCATTGTGCTTGGGCTGTATCCCGAAGATATTCTGCCTTGGCTACGGGCATACCGCACCCTTTTTGCCCCCGGCACAATTGTTACCGACATGGCGGGGGTAAAAGGTAGCTTTATAGAAGAAGCTCAAAGCCTTATGCCGTCCGGTTGTGAGTTTATTGCCAGCCACCCCATGGCCGAGCTGGAGTGGGTTGGCGCGCAATACGCCGACGACGCCTCGTTTGCAAAATCAAACTTTTTGGTTGTACCCACCGCCGCCAACACCGAAACCGGCATAAACTTTGCAACCGCCCTTGGCCAAGCGCTTGGCTTTAAGCGCGTTACAGAGCTAACTGTTGCCGACCACGATGAGCTAATTAGCTATGTAAGCGCACTGCCGCACGCCTTGGCCGTATGCCTTATGAGCTGCCAGCCCTACGAGCAGCTGGCTGATGTAACCGGTAGCACATTCAGGCGCTTTATACATTCAGCCGGCATAAACGAAGAGCTTTGGAGCGAGCTTATGTTTGCAAACTCGGCCAACCTCTCGGCGCAAATTGGCAGCTATATCGACTGCCTCAGCGAACTACGCCGCCGTCTTTCCAACCAAGACCACGAAGGTCTGCACGAGCTTTTAACGCTCAGCCGCCAAAATCGCATAGAGTTTGAGCGCCGCCGCCGTAGCTAGAGCAGCAGCTACCCCCACTACCCCAGTAGCCATTTTAGCTTTTTATTTTATTTTATCTTAAAGAAAGGCTAGCCAAATGCTAATATTCCGCAAAGCCCTGCCACAAGATTTAAATGAAATGCACCTTATCATTATGCAGGCGCAGGAATTTTTGCACGAGCAAGGGCTAAGCCAGTGGCAAAACGGCTACCCAAATGCCGACACACTAAAAGCCGACATTGAAGAGGGGCGGGCATTTCTGCTTTTATCGCAAAACGAAATTGTAGCCACCACTGCGCTGGTGTTTGGCGCAGAGCCTACCTACGCCAATATCCACGACGGCGAATGGGCCAGCACAGACCCATACATTACCCTGCACCGCTTCGCGGTAAAGGCCCAGCACCGAGGCAGCGGCCTTGCCACGCATCTATTACTGTACGCCGAAGCGCATGCACTAAAGGCTGGGGTGCACATCGCCCGTATCGACACCCACCCCCAAAACACCCCCATGAAGCGCCTGCTTGCAAAAAATAACTATACCCACCGAGGCACCATCTACCTCGACAGCGGCCATACACAAGCCGGCAAGCGCCTTGCCTACGATAAACATTTAAAATAATAAAAAAATCACAACAAAACACCACGATTTGAAATCGTGGTGTTTTGTTAATAATGCTACTTTTTACCATTCTAGCTCTTGGACAGACATAGGATTTTGGTTTTTAATACACTCTGCCACCTTGCCGTTTTTAAAGCGGATAACCCTGTTTGCCACCGGCGAAATTTGGCTGTTGTGGGTAATTACCACAACGGTCATGCCAAGCTCTCGGCAGGTATGTTGCAGTAACTCCAGTATTTTTTTGCCTGTCACATAATCCAGCGCGCCTGTGGGCTCGTCACACAAAAGCAGGGTTGGGTTTTTGGCAATTGCTCTGGCAATCGCCACCCGCTGTTGTTCACCGCCTGAAAGCTGTGTTGGAAAATTGTTCATTCTATCCTGCAGCCCTACCTGGCGCAGTGTGTTGGCAGGCTCTAATGCATTTGGACAAATTTGGGTGGCAAGCTCCACGTTTTCTAGCGCTGTAAGGTTGCTTATCAGGTTGTAGAACTGAAAAACAAACCCTATTTCATTGCGCCTATAGTCGGTTAATTGTTTTGTGTTATAACCGGTAATTTCTTTGCCGCCCACCACAATTTTGCCGCTGTCGGCGCTGTCCATTCCGCCTATAAGGTTAAGCACGGTGGTTTTGCCCGCGCCCGATGGGCCCACAATAACCACAAATTCGCCTTTTTCTATCTCAAAGCTTACGTCGTCCAGCGCTTTTGTAATCACCTCGCCTGTCTTGTACTCTTTTTTCACATTAATCAGCTCTATCAGCGCCATTCCACACGCCTCCCATTACTTACTTTAATCCTGTTTCTTTATCTAAATACCCGTGCGGCCCTGCCGCAAACCCCAAAACAGTCATGCCACAGCGCTTTATAATATAACTTCTTTTAAAACTTACAGCCCAATTATTGCTGGGTTGCACCTACACCACCCGCAGGCTTTGAGTAGGGCTTTTCTTGCTATAATTATATACATCGCAATATTTTCACGAGCTTTTTATGCTATAAAATAATAAAATTTTAAAGTTTAGATAGATTTTCGTCGGCCAACAGCCGCGACACATATTCAAGCTCGGCTTCTTTTGAGGCCCTGGCAGTGTCGTCTATATTTTGGAAAAACACCTTGAGGCAACCGTCCATTAAGCCTATATAATTTGCAACAAGGCGGCCTATTTCGTTGTTTTCAAGTTGCAACGCCGAAAACCTAAGCGTTCGCTGGTAGCGCTTTGGCCCAAGGGTCTGCCCCTGATTTATTAAATACGACATCAGGTGCTTTTTTTCCAGTGCGTCCCATATATCAAGAAATTGCTTAAAATATGTCAGCACATCCTCGTTTTGACTGCGCAGTACTACGCGTAGCTGGCCGCTTTTCAAGCTGTTTTCGCGTAGCTCTACAGTGTAGCTGAGCGCCGGATTGTACTTATAGCTAAGTGCTGTGCGTAGCGTTAGGCTTTCTCCACTTTGAGCAAACGGGCGAAGGCCGCCGCCCTCCACCGCCTGCTGTATTGCCTCAAAAATTTGGCTTGCCCTTTTTTGTGGCGATGTAACATTGGCAAACTCTGCAAGCACATGATTCACCAGCGCCGAGCGGCTGTAGCCCCGCTGAGCCGCTAGCGCGTCCACCGCCGCTACCACCTCGTCGTTTAGCACTAAGCTGTACACCTGTTTCCCCATTTTACCCGCCCCTCTCTTCTATTAGCATAGCTTTTATTGTTCTAATTTGTCAATCGGTTTATATAATTTGCCGTTAAATTTGTCACTTGAAATGCATTCTTCAGCACTAAAATTTTGCCGCAAAAAAGATGCCGCAAGGGCTTCCCTTGCGGCATCTTTAAAGCTTGCATTACAAATAAACGCTTATTGCTCTTTTACCCACGCCTGAATGGCAGCATAAGATCATCTCCGTTTATGCCGCAGGTGGCACAGACAAAAACTATGCAGGCCGCTTGAAGCGCCTGCCCATTGTCCACCGATGCGGCATTCTTATAAAATGAACAGTTGATATAAGCACAATCATAACCGCTATACTATTCGGCTACAGTAACATGCATTATGTTGTTAATTATGGTGTTTTCACAAAACCACGTTTTTCTATAAATTTAATTGTGTATTTTAAGCTATTTTTCTTTTGTTTCAGCTTCAACCGAGTGGACAAGCTCGTTCTCCTGCCGCTCTCGCAATATTTTTTCAATATTAAATGCTTTATCTATTGGTTGCCATATCATCATAAGGCATAGAAGCGACGGCAACGCGTAGCCAAAAAATGGGTACAGCACCAGCGAAAACGGTAACAGCACAACCAGCGCAAGTTGTAGGCCGCCGCCCAGTAGCATAGCCCCAAGGCTGCGGGGTAGGCTGCCAAACGTAAGCAACATGCTGTTTTTTAGCAGCTGGCCTGTGCCCAGCTCAAGGTAGCCCGCCTGCACAAAGTAGTATGGCGATATTAGCGCAACCATTAACACCGAAAGCAAGAACACAGCTGTAAAAATAACATCTGTTCGTAGCATTGGCAAAAGGTAAAATATACCCACCACCACCTGCGCACCCAGCACAAGTGAATACACCATTCCCACAGGTAGTGCGCTTTTAAAGTTTTCTTTAAATTTTCGCTTAAAATCGTGCAAGATAAATCCGGGGTCATCTCGTAGCATCTTCGATATGCAAAACGCCATCGCAACGCCTGCCGGTCCAACCGGAAAGCTTAGGAGTACTCCTAGTACAGCAAAAACAAAAAATAGCGGGCTTGCAGGGTTGTATATGCATAAAAGCAGCATAACTTGTGCTGGCAGCAGGCAAATCTGGTAGATAATATTTAACTTTAGCAGTCCGCCTGCGTCACGCGCCAGCACCTCAAAAAAACGTGCAACGCCTTTTTTTCTGGGTGCATTTTTAGGCACACCCGGCCCTGGCTTGCTGAAGTTTTGTTTAAACAAGGCCACCCGCACTACCTCTTTCTGCTTTGGCTGTTAACGCGAAATTTACATATAGGCACTAAACACATATATTTAGCGCCTGTGTTTTTGCTGTGATGTTTGCGCTTGTTAGGTTGCCGCCAAACTCGCCGTCCAGCGTCCATGATATTGGTAGCCCGCCCTCAAAACTAAAGCTTTTCACCTGGCGCACTATAAGTATGTCGGAGTTGTAACTGCCGCTTAGTAGGCCTGTAGACAGCGTGCGTAGGTCGCTAAGGTTTTGTGGGCGACGCAGTAGCGTTACTTCTAGCATACCATCGCTTAAATCTATTTTTTTATGCAATCTTTTTAAGCTGAAGCCGCCTATCGAAAACGAGTTAGACACCATACCCAAAAGAAATTCGCCCTCCAGCACCTCGTCGTCGCACACAAAGCTAGCCGCATAGCTTTGCAAGGTTGGTAGGGCTTGCAGCGCCTCGGAAATATAGGCAAAATATCCGAATGAGTTTTTAGTTTCCTGCGATGTTGTGTAGGGAACATCTGTAAATGCGCCAAATGCCGCCACATAGGTAAACGCCGTTTGGTTAAACATACCCACGTCATATTGAATGATTTTTTTAGGGTTTATTATCCGGCTTACCGCCGAACCCATATTTGTGCGAGGCAGGCGTAGTGAGCTTGCAAAATCGTTGGTGGTGCCGCCGGGAATATAGCCCAGCAGAGGTGGGTTTTTTAGCGTTATCAAGCCGTTTACTACTTCGTTCAGCGTGCCATCGCCACCACAACAAACCACCATGTCGTGCCCTGCGGCATATTTTTCGGCAAAATAGCGTGCGTCGCCCTGCGCTGATGTTGGCCATACGCTAAGCTCGTACCCCTCTTGCGAAAAGCGGCAAAGTATATCCATAAGCCGGTGTTTCAGCCGCCCGCCGCCTGTGTTTGGGTTAAAGATAAACTGCAGTTTTTTCAAAGCGCTTTCACTCCTTAGCCTATGGTTTATTTTTGATTTTATTATAAGCATCCAAAGCTAAATTTTCAAACATAATTGGTCGCTTCGTGTTTATAATTCACATCTTTCGCTTATGCTGCAAAGCCTACGAGGTTTGGCTGCTTAAAGCCATATTCTGCGCAGCAGCAATAAGCCCAAAGCTGCTAGCTTAGCGGCCCACCTCGGAAAACTCAAGGCCTTCGTTATGGTCCAGCGCCCAGCTTACGTTCCATATACTTGTAAACAGCACCAGCGCGTTGCCTTTAAGGTCTTCCACCCGCTTTGAGTCGCTTGTAAGGTCTAGCTTTGCAAGCTCGCCCTCATGCTTTTGCACCCAGCGGATATGCTGATATGGTAGGTTTTGTAGGCGGATATCCACGCCGTATTCGTTTTTCAGCCTGTATTCCAGCACCTCAAACTGCAAAACGCCCACCGCGCCCACAATTACCTCTTCCAGCCCGCCGCCCGGCTCTTTAAATATCTGTATAGCACCCTCTTGTGCAATTTGTGTGATACCTTTTACAAACTGCTTGCGCTTCATGGTATCTTTTTGGCGCAGTGCCGCAAAATGCTCCGGCGCAAATGTGGGTATGCCCTCAAACACAAACGGCTTGCTGCCGGCCATCAGCGTGTCGCCTATAGAGAATATGCCGGGGTCGAACACGCCAAGAATATCGCCTGCAAACGCCTCGTCGATAACCTGCCGCTCCTCGGCCATCATCTGCTGTGGCATGGCCATTTTTATCTGTTTGCCCTGCTGCACATGTTGCGCCTCCATGCCTTTTTCAAACTTGCCGGAGCACACCCGCAAAAACGCAATACGGTCTCGGTGGGCTGGGTTCATGTTTGCCTGAATTTTAAAAACAAACGCTGAAAATTGTTCTGAATATGGGTCCACCTCGCCTGTGGAGGCCATGCGCGCCAGCGGAGGTGGCGCCATCTGCAAAAACGCCTGCAAAAACGGCTCTACCCCAAAGTTTGTGAGCGCCGAGCCAAAAAATACCGGTGTTTGCTTACCGCTTTGCATCGCCTGCTCGTCAAACTGCGTGCCTGCAACATCTAAAAGCTCTATGTCGTCACGCAGTACGCTGTGGGCGGCCTTACCAACTAGCTCGTCCAGCTCGGCACTGCCCAGTGGTAGCTTGCGCGCGGCCACCTGCTTTGCGCCGCGCAGTACCCCCTCAAACGCTAAAATTGTGCTTTGCTCGCGGCTGTACACGCCTTTAAAGTCTTTGCCGCTTCCTACCGGCCAGTTCATTGCATATGTTTCAATGCCCAGCACATCTTCAATATCTTCCAGCAGCTCCAGCGCAGGTTTTGCCTCGCGGTCCATCTTATTTATAAATGTAAATATAGGTATGCCTCGCATTACGCATACCTTAAATAATTTTTTGGTTTGTGCTTCCACGCCTTTGGCCGCGTCTATAACCATAACTGCGGCGTCGGCCGCCATTAGCGTGCGGTAGGTGTCTTCCGAGAAATCTTGGTGGCCGGGGGTGTCTAGAATATTTACGCAGTAGTTGTCGTACTCAAACTGCAACACGCTGGAGGTTACACTTATTCCACGCTGTTTTTCTATCTCCATCCAGTCACTCACAGCATGGCGGGTACTTTTTTTGCCCTTTACGCTACCTGCAAGCCCAATGGCACCTGCATACAGCAGTAGCTTTTCGGTTAGTGTTGTTTTGCCGGCGTCGGGGTGGCTGATAATTGCAAATGTGCGCCTGCGTTCAATTTGTTGTTTGGTGGTCATGTTAAGCCTTTCTTTCAGCACTGCTTGCAGGCTGTTTTGTGATTTTTAGCTATACCCTATGTATAAATTGCTTGGCTACAATATGATGCGCCGAACCTCACTGCAAAGTCCATTCTGGGCATTTAGTGTAAATAGCACGGCGTTTATTGTGCACGGACCGTCTGCCACATTAAACACCACCGGCACATGCATTCGCTGGCGCTCTATGGCGTCTTGTGGGCGCACGCCGATAACGCTTAGCGCAGGGCCTGTCATACCAACATCGGTGATGTAGCCTGTGCCGCCGGGCAAAATCTGCTCGTCGGCCGTTTGCACATGGGTGTGGGTGCCAAAAAATGCGCTAACCCTGCCGTCTAAATAAAAAGCCAGCGCCTTTTTTTCGGCGGTGGATTCGGCATGAAAATCCACTACCGTGTAGGTGGCGTTGCCTTTTTTTAGCAGTGCATCGGCACGTTTAAACGGGCTGTCGATAGGTTCCATCCACGCAACCCCTGCAAGGTTTATTACCCTTATTGTGCCATGGCGGCCTGTGTCTACCACGCAGCAGCCTGCCTCATCTTCTGCATACGGCAGATTTGCAGGACACAATATGCGCTCGTTTTCGGAGTAAAGTTGCATTTTTGCGCGGCGCAGGCTGTGGTTGCCGCCTGTTAGCACGTCGGCATACTGCAAAAGCTGTTCTGCCTCGGCCTTGCCAAGGCCCACTCCGCTGCTGCTACAGTTTTCGGCATTTACCACCACCAGCTGGGCGTCTGTTTCCCTGCGCAGTGCCGGCAGGCGACTGCATAGATACTCCAGCCCATTTGTCCCTACCACATCACCAATACATAATACTTTCATCTCTTCACCTATAAGTGGGCGGGGGTAATCCGCCACGGTTTTAACAGGCGGCCATGCGCCTTACCGCAAAACAAAAGCCAGGCACCTTTGGTGCCTGACTTTTTGCGACATTGTTACTTCGCGTAGTCAATTGCACGGCTTTCGCGCACTACGTTTACCTTAATTTGTCCGGGGTAGTCCAGCTCGTTTTCAATTTTTTGGCTTATGTCGTGCGCCAGTATAACCAGCTGGTCGTCATTTATCTGGTCGGGCTTTACAAGTATGCGCACCTCGCGGCCTGCTTGGATAGCATAGCTACTTTCTACCCCTGAGAAACCTTTTGCAATCTCTTCCAGGTTTTCAAGGCGCTTGATGTAACTTTCAAGGTTTTCGCGGCGTGCGCCAGGCCTTGCCGCCGAGATAGCGTCGGCCGCCATAACAATAAACGCCAGCGTGGTTTTTGGCTCTACATCGCCGTGGTGGGCCTCTATGGCGTGAATTGCAGCAGGGTTTTCCTTGTATTTCTTTGCAATATCCACGCCTATTTGTACATGGCTACCTTCAATTTCGTGGTCCAGCGCCTTGCCTAGGTCGTGCAAAAGGCCTGCGCGTTTTGCCTGGGTTACGTTCATGCCAAGTTCTGCGGCCATAATGCCCGAAAGATAGGCTACCTCCAGCGAATGGTTCAGCACGTTTTGGCCATAGCTTGTGCGGTACTTAAGGCGGCCAAGCAGCTTTACAATATCGGGGTGAATACTATGCACGCCTGCTTCCATAATGGCGCGCTCGCCCTCGCGCTTCATAACAAGCTCTAGGTCTCTGCGGCTTTTTTCTACAGTTTCTTCAATACGGGCGGGGTGTATACGGCCGTCGGCAATAAGCTTTTCAAGCGTTTGCCTTGCAACCTCGCGGCGCACAGGGTCGAAGCTGGACAGCGTGATAGCCTCGGGGGTGTCATCTATAATAAGGTCTACCCCTGTGGCTGTTTCCAGCGCACGAATGTTTCTGCCCTCGCGGCCAATAATTCGGCCTTTCATCTCGTCGTTAGGCAGCGGTACCACGCTAACGGTGGCCTCGCTTGAATGGTCGGCCGCACAGCGAGCAATTGCCTGGCCAATAAGCTCTCGGGCAAGCTCGTCTGCGTCGTCTTTCACACTTGCCTCAAACAGCGATATCTTCATGGCTTTTTCGTGGGTTAGCTGTTCGTCCAGCCTTGAAAGCAGTAGCCCTCTGGCTTCGTCTTGGGTAAGGCCCGCAATAGTTTCCAGCTTGCCCAGCTCGCGCTGTTTAATTTGGTCTATCTCGGCCAGCTTTGCCTCGGCCAGTTTTGTGCGCTGGCTTAGGTCTTCTTCTTTTTGCTCCAGCGCTGTTGTTTTTTTGTCTATCGCTTCTTCTTTTTGCTCTACCCTGCGCTCTTGGCGGCTTACCTCGCTGCGCCGCTCGCGTATCTCTTTTTCGGCTTCTTGGCGGGCTTGGTAGGCTTGGTCTTTAGCTTCTACGGTTGCTTCTTTTAGTTTTTGTTCGGCGTTCTTGATGGCATCGTTGACAATTTTTTTGGCTTCTTCCTCTGCAGAACCTACGGTTGCCTCGGCTGTACGCCGACGATAAGTTATGCCGGCTCTAAATGCGATTACCGCTGCCAAAATGCCCACGACAGCCACCAGCGCAATCCATACTGGTGTAGTCAATGGTGTCGTCTCCTTAAATAGTTAATTGTTAAATGTTGAGTGTTGGTTTTTGCACAAAATAACACGTCTTCGGCAAAAAAACCTTCGATATAAAATATCAAAAAAATAGAAAAATTTAAAAAATAAAACGCAGAAAAACATTAAAAAGTTATTTTTTGATATATGTAAAAATGTAAATAAGATTAAACCTATTATACCACCTATTATTGTAGAACCTGCCTTATCAAATGTCAAGCATTGTAATCAATTATTTGCTTGACAAGTGCATGCCTCAATGATATCATAGTAAAAATATATAAGGCGATAAATCGGACAACGCTATTGGTAACACGCTGCTTTTTAGAGAGGTGGGCACACGCTGCAAGCCTGCCAAGCCGCCACCATAGCTACCACCGAAGGCGCTAGCCGCCTAGCCGCAGAAGCGAACTTCTGCCGGGCCTGCCCGTTACAGCAGCTAAAAGCGGC
>CAYJEW010000017.1:27245-45390 GCA_964369525.1 uncultured Oscillospiraceae bacterium
CGGCGCTTTTTTGCGCAAGCCGGGTGGAACCGTGGGCTTTCTCACCCCGGCTCAGTTGGGTAACTCCAGCTGAGCCGGTTTTATTTTGCCCAAAATGTCTAAAAATCGGTAGGGCGAGAAATTTTTAGGCTATATCAAGGCGGCATCTACCGCCGCAAAGTAATACCTATTAAACAAAGGCGCTAAATTTGATAGCAACAGGTGGTGTAAACCTCACCCCTTACCACCTCAATTTTAAGGAGAGTTTATATGATTAACGTTACATTAAAAGACGGTAGCCAAAAAACATTCGAGCCGGGCACACTTGTTATAGACGTGGCAAAAAGCCTTGGTGCAGGCCTTGCCAAAGCGGCATGCGCCGCACGCATAAACGGCGAGGCGTGCGATTTACGCACCGTGCTTTCCGAAGACTGCGCGCTTGAGATATGCACGTTTGACGACGCCGACGGCCGCCACGCATTTTGGCACAGCGGCAGCCATATTTTGGCGCAGGCGGTGTTGCGCCTTTTTCCAAACGCCAAGTTTGCCATTGGCCCTGCCATAGATAATGGCTTTTATTACGACTTCGATGTTACCCCGGCATTCACCGAAGAAAACCTTGCCGCCATTGAAGCCGAGATGAAAAACATTGTTAAAGAAAATCTGCCTATAACACGTCGCGAAGTAGCGCCGGCCGAGGCCGTAAAGCTGTTTGAAGACCAGCCATATAAGCTGGAGCTTTTGCAAAAACACGCCGACGCAGGCCAAAACATAAGCCTGTACAGCCAGGGCGATTTTACCGACCTTTGCGCAGGCCCGCATGTTATGAGCACAGGTGCGTTAAAAGCCATTAAGCTAACCAGCGCCACCGGCGCTTACTGGCACGGCGACTCAAACCTGCCTATGCTAAGCCGAATATACGGCACAGCCTACCCAAAACAAAGCGAGCTGGACGCATACCTAAACATGCTGGAAGAGGCCAAAAAGCGCGACCATCGCCGCCTTGGCCGCGAGCTTGGGCTTTTTACTATGATGGAAGAGGGCCCGGGCTTCCCGTTTTTCCTGCCAAACGGTATGGTACTTAGGCGCGAGCTTATGCGCTACTGGGAAGAGGTACACGACGCCGCAGGCTACCAAGAAATTTCTACCCCTATTATGCTAAACCAAGATTTGTGGCTACGCAGCGGCCACTGGGCACACTATAAAGACAACATGTATGCCTGCGAAATCGACAACGGCACGTTCTGCCTAAAGCCCATGAACTGCCCCGGTTCAATGCTTTTTTACAAAAACAGTATGCATAGCTACCGCGAGTTTCCAATGCGTGTGGCCGAACGCGGGCTGGTGCACCGCCACGAGCTTTCGGGCGCATTGCACGGCCTTATGCGGGTGCGCGCATTTACACAAGACGATGCGCACATCTTTATGATGCCCTCGCAGATTAAAGACGAGATAAAAGGCGTTATGCGGCTGATAGACGAGGTTTACTCGCTGTTTGGCTTTGATTACTTTATAGAGCTATCCACCATGCCCGAAGACCACATGGGCGACGAAGCCGTGTGGAACAGCGCTACAACCGCACTGCGAGAGTCGCTGGAAGAGGTGGGCCGCAGCTACAAAATAAACGAGGGCGACGGCGCTTTTTATGGCCCAAAACTCGATTTTCATCTTGTAGACGCAATAGGCCGTACCTGGCAGTGCGCCACCATTCAGCTAGACTTTCAAATGCCGGAGCGCTTCGAGCTTGAGTATGTGGGCGAAGACGGCGCGCGCCACCGCCCTGTTATGATACATCGCGTTGTGCTTGGCAGTGTAGAGCGTTTTATTGGCATATTAATCGAACATTTTGCAGGTGCACTGCCTTGCTGGCTGTCTCCCGTGCAGGTAATGCTTGTGCCTATCACCGACGCCCACCACGAGTATGCACAGCAGGTGCAAAGCCGGCTTAAAGCCGCAGGCATCCGCGTAGAAGCAGACCTGCGCCGAGAGAAGATGAACTACAAAATTCGCGAGGCGCAGATGCGCAAAATTCCCTACATGCTTGTTATGGGAGACAAAGAGGTAAGCGAGGGCACTGTGGCTGTGCGTGCACGCAAGCAGGAAAACGGCGGCGTGCAAAGCCTGGATGCATTTATTGCTACCATTCAAAAAGAAATTGCCGAGCGGCAGATATAGCGCCGCATATTGATTTACCACATAGCTGGCTATGGTAGGCTAATTCGCTAACCGCAACTAGTATTTTACTGCTCTACTAAATTAAAACGGCTGTGCGCAAAGCACCTAGCCAAACAAACTTAACTAAAAAAGCGTACACCATGTGGGCAAAAGTTTTACCGCCCTTATGGTGTACGCTTTTTGTTTTGGTTTGTTAGCTGGCGCTAAACGCACCCGCCATAAAATAGCATTTATTCCTCTTTTGGAACTATCACTACATGTACTGAATCTCCTGCCTGCTTGCCTAGCTCTGCGCGTATCTGCTTTAAAATCCCTAAAATATAGCAGGGCGAGCCGTCGGGGTTTTTCACGCCCATATTCACAACGCTGCCGGAATACGAAATGCCGTCAAATGTTGCGTCTACCTTCAAGCGCCCTTTGCCAAACTCTTTTTTTATATCAAATGGGCAGCGCACAAAAGCACCTCCTTGGGTGCTTTTTTCTATTACTGCATCAAATTCAATTATTTTATTGGCCATTTAATTCTCATTTCTGCCTATACAAATTTGTCTATTTATATCCCCATATTTTGTCTGGCTGTTGCTCTGAAAAAATATTTTAGTGTATTTATTTTGTATTTAATTGACTTTTTATCTATAGCTTTTTATGCCTTCATCGCCAAAGCATATGCGTAATTTATTCCTATTTAAATGCTTATAAAAGCTCGCTCACCTCAAGCATATTCTCCCAGTAACGCTTTGGCATGTTAGACATTCTGCAGCGCGGGTTGGTACGAGCCTCTATTGCAATGGTGTTGTAAAACTGTTTCCACAGCGCTTGGTACTGCAGTTCCTCGTCGCTAACCTCGGGGTGCTGTATGTCGTCTAGAGGCACAATACTGCTTTTACGGTTTTGGTGAATAAGCGCGGCTTTGTGGGTTTTGTCGTATATCATAAACTGCTCGGACGAGTAGCGCATGGCAAAGTGCTCTGCCAAAAACGGCAGTACAAAGTTTTTAGGGGTAATGTGTGCTGCCAGCGCGCCGCCATAGTCAGCAAACCTCACAAACCCTTTCAGCAGGTGCGCCTCACCAAGCAGGTGTTTTTCAGCCGCCAAAAGTGGGTACACCTGCGCGTGGCCCATCATGTGCGGGGTTTTTGCACCTTGGCTATACCCCAGCAGTAAAAATTTTAACATCGCCAGCTCTTTTTGCGGCATACAGCTCAAAAAAACCGTCTCAACAAGCTCCAGAGCACGTGCCGAAATTTTGCTTTTCACCGACGCTCGCACCCGCGCTGCTTTTTCAAAATCTGTGGCAATTTCTTTTGTGGGGTACAGCGTGGGCTCGGCCTGCTGATGTGGCCATACATCGCAGGGCAGCTGCCCCGAATACACGCTCTCAAACACGCAACTGTAAAAGCCTTGCAGGCTGCCGTCGTATATATATACTATATCTGTTGCACTAGCCAGCGGCCGTGCGCTTTTACCTTGCGCTGCACAATATTGGGCCTTCGCGGCCTGCTGCGCCGCCTGCCTTGCGCTGCATTTTGTGGCAAAGGCACACGCCGCCTTGCCGCAATAGTTTTTTCTGCCACATGGCATAGCTACATTGCTTTGGCTAGGCATAATATCGCCTCCTCTGCCGCCTCGGCTACATTTTTTGCGTCTTTCGCCTTTGGCAGAGCATATCTGTCTTGTGGCGGCTCAAAAAAGCTTAATTGCTCCACCCCTGCCGAGTACACCGCAGGGTCTATCAAAGCGCGTACGGTAGCCTGCGCACCAATAGAAAGGCCTTTTGGGGCGTCGGCCGTTATTATAAAATACTGCGCGCGCTTTAGCACAACGCCTATACGCTTTAGCTCTGCCATGCCCAGCCTGCTACTGCGCCGCGCTACCAAAATTCTTTTTGCGCTTACAGGCCCTATGCCCGGCACACGCAGTAGCTCGCTAAGCTCTGCGCAGTTTACATCTACCGGAAAATAATGCATATTGTTCACAGCCCAGTTGCATTTAGGGTCTAAATACGGGTTAAAATTCGGTGTTTGTTCGCTCAAAATTTCATTAGCCGCAAAATTATACCGCCTAATTAAAAAATCTGCCTGATACAGCCTATGCTCTCGCAGTAGCGGAGGCTTTGTTAAAGCATCAGGCAATAGCGTATCTTCCACCACCGGAATATACGCCGAATAAAACACCCTTTTTAGTTCATATTTGTTATAAAGACTTTCGGCCAGGCGAATAATTTGAAAATCGCTCTCAGGCGTTGCGCCTATAATCATCTGCGTGGCCTGCCCTGCGCCGGCAAAACTTTGCGCGTGTTTATACTGCACCAGCTCTTTTGTGTTTTGCCTTCGGCCGTTTGCTATCATATTCATGGGCGCAAGTATGGCTTTTTTTGTTTTGCTCGGCGCCAGCCGCTGTAGGCTTTGTTCGCTGGGCAGCTCTATATTAACGCTTAGGCGGTCGGCCAGCAGCCCCAGCTGCCACACAAGCTCGGGCGATGCTCCTGGTATTGTTTTGGCGTGAATATAGCCACCAAACCCATGCCCATGGCGCAAGCGATGTAGCGCATTTATCATTAGTTCCATGGTATAGTCCGGGCTATTTACTACGCCGCTAGACAAAAAAAGCCCCTCAATATAGTTGCGCCTGTAAAACTGAATTGTCAGCTCGGCCAGCTCGTCCGGGGTAAACGAGGTGCGCTCTGCCTCATTGCTGCGGCGGTTTACGCAGTATACGCAGTCATATACGCACTCGTTGCTCATTAGCACCTTAAGCAACGATATACACCTACCGTCGGCCGAAAAGCTATGGCAACAGCCGGCCGCAATTGTGCTACCCAGCCCCGGATTATCGGGGCGGCTGGCGCCCGAAGACGTGCAGGCGGCGTCGTACTTTGCGCCATCGGCCAGTATGGTTAATTTTTCCATTAAGTTCATGCTTTACCCCAACCAAAAAGCCCGCTTACCAGCGAGCTTTTGTTTCCACAACCTTGCCTGCAATATATAGATGCTCCAGCTCTTCGCCTGCAATAATCTGCGTTTGATAACTTGGGTTAAACGGCTGCAACAAAATAGCATTACCGCTGCGGCGGTAGCGCTTAAGCGTGCCCTCGCCCTGCCCAAATACCACCACCCCAAGGTCGCCGTCGTCCAGCGTGGGCTGGCGGCGCACCAGCGCTAGGTCGCCCTCGTGGATGCGAGGCTCCATCGAGTCGCCCCTTACCACAAGGTAAAAATAATTTTCAGGGTCGCGCACAGAGGCTGGCTCTTGCCCAAAATCTTCTTCAAACGCCAGCGCGCCATACCCTGCACGCACCGTACCCACCACCGGCACAAGCACCTCTGCCGCCGCCATATATTGCTGCACGGTGCTATGGACGCTTTGCACGCCCAGCAGCGAGTCTACACTAACCTCCAGTATGGAGGCAATGCTCATTAATGTTTCGGGGTCCGGCGAAGACGCCCCTGTTTCCCAGCGGCCAACCGCCTGCTGGGTAAGGCCTAAGGCCGCCGCCAGCTGCCCCTGAGTAATACCTTTTTCTTTTCGCAGTTGCTTTAAACGTTGTGCTAGCATAACGGCCCCTCCTATATAGGTTATGCCCTCATTATACAAGCAATTATTGTATTTGTAAATGTTTTTACTAAAAATAATAGTAAAAACTCTTGACAACAATCAACTATTGTATTATTCTGAGTATAGAAAACAATTATTGATTGTATTGGAGGGTTCACACTATGCGTCGGCTTATTCTACAAACAACTGCCGTTTTACTATTTATCGCAACCGTACTGCTGGTTGATGCCTTTTTAGCCGGCGACATCTCTTTTATCACCGCACTCGCCTTTACTCCTTTGTGCGCTATGTCTACCTACTATCTGTTTGCCGCAGGGCTGCGCCGGCCTGCCAAGGCCCGCAAGCGCCGCGCACAGCGTAGCGCCCGCCCTGTTTATACCGCCATGCAACCGCAGCTTCAGGTGGTAGATGGCCAGCGCCAAGGCCCTAAAGGCCCCCGCGCAGCCTAGGCCAGGTACCCATATCTCCTTTTTACAGGCTTCTTGCGAAGCCTGTTTTTTTTATTTGACAACGGCTGCGCTTTGATGTATTGTATACCTATACCCCCTATATGTATACAATAAAAACAAGGAGGCTCTTATGCACCAATGCATGGACACCGCCGCCATAAACCTTCGCCTGAAAAAAATTGAGGGGCAGGTACGCGGAATTGCAAAGATGGTTGAAAGCGACAAACCCTGTGAGGATATTTTAATTCAAATTGGGGCCGTTAAATCGGCTTTGCATAAAACAGGGCAAATTATATTAGAAGGGCATATGCACCACTGCGTGCTAGACGGCATTAGCAGCGGAAAAGAGAGCGAAACGATAGATAATCTTATATCTGCGCTTAACCAGTTCTCTAAAACTATATGAGTGTGAAACCATGAGAAAATATATTTCCAAACTTAATTCTGTGCCCATGCTTTGGATTTCGGGCATATTCTTGCTTGCAAGTTTTATATTAGAATACATTTTACCTTTAATGGGTATGGCGGTTGAGCTACCCATAAACCCTGCGTGGGTGTCGCTGATAATCTCCGGTATACCTCTTGCTTATTACGCTGTTGTAAACACCTTAAATCGGCAGATAACCTCGCCGCTTTTAATTACCATAGCAATGATAGCTGCTGTATATATTGGCGATGTTTTTGCGGCTGGCGAGGTGGCGTTTATTATGGCTATAGGCGAGTGGCTGGAAGAGCGCACCGTTGAAAAAGCACGAAAAGGCATAGAAAAACTTGTAAACCTTGTGCCTACACAAGGGCGGGTAGTTAGCGGCGACAGCGTTAGCATGGTGGCCGCTAAAGATATAGCCGTGGGCGATGTTGTTCGGGTTTTGCCAGGCGAAAGTTTCCCCGCAGACGGCGTTATCACAGCCGGCCATACCACCGTGGACCAAAGCATAATCACAGGCGAGAGCCTGCCTGTGGACAAAACAGTTAGCGACGAAATTTTTACCGCCACAATAAACCGCTTTGGTTCGGTGGACGTACGGGTGGTAAAATCTTTTGCTAACTCATCACTGCAAAAGATGATACAGCTTGTGGAGGAGGCCGAAAACAACAAAGCCCCCACCCAAAAAATTGTAGACAAATGGGCCGCCTGGCTTATACCGCTGGCCTGCGTTATTGCGGCTATCACATATATAGTGTTTGCATTTGCACTAAACCAGCCAGACTATGCCCTAGTACGCGCCGTAACTGTGCTTGTGGTGTTTTGCCCTTGTGCGCTGGCGCTTGCCACCCCCACCTCTATCATGGCGGCAATTGGTCAGGCCACCAAAAAAGGTGTGCTTATAAAATCGGGCGAAGCGCTGGAGCGCATGGGAAAGGTAAGCGCCGTAGCGTTTGACAAAACCGGCACAATTACCCACGGCAAACTTGCTGTTAGCGATATTGAAACTTTCGATTTTAATAAACAACAGCTCCTGCAGCTGGCCACCGCTGTAGAGAGCCGCAGTGAGCACCCCTTGGGCAAGGCGGTTGTCAGTTATGCTACGGCCGACGGCATAACCGCCGCCGATGCCGAAAACTTTGAGATGACCCCCGGCAAGGGAGTGTTGGCCGATGTTAGCGGCCAAAAAATATTCTGCGGCAACGAAAAACTTATTGAAGACGCCGCAGTTGCTATCGAAACTGCTGTGGCCGATGTTATTTCCGGCTTTAGGGCGCAGGGCAAGGCCATTATAATTGTTGCAAACAGCGAGAGGGTTTTGGGGGTTATGGCGTTTGCCGACAGTATAAAAGAAACATCTAAAGCCGCCATTGCCTCTCTTAAATCTTCCGGTATAGAAACGGCTGTTCTGCTAACCGGCGACAACCAGCAAAGCGCCGCTTTTACCGCAAACAAGGTTGGCATTACCGATGTTTTTGCCTCGCTACTGCCGCAAGGTAAGGTTGCTGCAATAAAAGAAATGATGCAAAAAGGGCAGAGCGTTTGCATGGTGGGCGACGGTGTTAACGACGCCGCCGCGCTCAAAACCGCCGATGTTGGCATAGCCATGGGCACCATGGGTAGCGACATTGCCATAGACGCCGCCGACATTGCCATTATGGGCGACGATATCTCTAAAATTTCATATATCAAAAAACTGTCTATCGCCACCATATTCTCTATAAAGTTCAACATCACACTTTCTATGGCAATAAATATATTGGCCATTATACTATCTGTTTTAGGCCTGCTAACCCCTGCCACAGGCGCGCTTGTTCACAATGCAGGCTCGGTGCTGGTGGTGTTAAATGCGGCCAGGCTATATGATAAAAAAATAGATTAAAATTATTTTCCACCTATTTTTCCGGTATTTATTTTATCTATTTAAAACAACATATATCCACAAAAGCGCCCCGCCAAACCTTACGGCTTGATGGGGCGCTTTGCTTTTTATATCTTTCGCCACATCACTTTATGTAGCCTAGCCGTCCATCTCTTCAAAAGACTCAAGCGCTCCCGCTTTCGGCATAGGCTTTGAGTCGCCGTGTTTCACAAAAAGCATGGTTACAATCGCCAGCGCCACAAACACCGCACCATACGGGAAAAGCAAGCGATAGTCTATTTCTAAAAACCAGCCCGACAAAATAGGCGTTAAAATCTGTGCCGCCATCGACGCTGTGTAATAATACCCCGTAAATTTACCCACTGTTGTGCTTTGGGCCATCTCCACAACCATGGGGTAGCTGTTTACGTTTATGGTTGCCCACGCAACACCCGCCAGTATAAACACGCCATACATAAGCGGGCTAAAGTATGTAAACAAACTTCCCCACCCAAACGCTACCGCCAGCATAATTACACCTGCAATTATGCATTTTTTACGCCCTATGCGGGTGGCTATCATACCAACAGGCAGGTAGCTAACAATAGCTGCGGCCTGCGCTATCATCAGCACCAGCGCCGAGCCGCCGGCCCCTGTGTCGAATACATACAGATAGTACGAGCTAAACCAGGTGGTAACAGCATTATAGCCCATAAACCAAAACACCACGCTGGCCAGCAAAAATAAAAGGCTACGCAACTTTGCGCGGTCCATAGGCACTTTACCGCTTTGCTGTGCCTGCGGTTCTTCCTCTTCCTGCAGGCCATACTTTACGGTATCTTGTTGCATGCGCTCTGCAAGTTTTTTCTCATTTACCGTGCGCCACAGCACAACCACCGCAATTGTCATAATGGCAACACAGCTTAAAAATATTGGAAAATAGTTTGGCTCCGACGCATCCGACGGCAGTAAAAGGCTTGTAAGCCCCAGTATCATAATACCGCCTGTTGCACCCATTAGGTTAATAACTGCGTTGCCTTTACTGCGCAGTGGCTTTATGGTAACGTCTGGCATTAGCGCCACAGCCGGGCTACGGTAGCAAGACATAAAAAACAGCGTAAGTCCAAGGCCCACCATAAACAGCACAATAGAGCCTGTGCTGTTTGCAATCGGCATAAACATCATGGTAATAGCTGCGCCTATTGTACCTATAATAATATATGGCATGCGCCGCCCAAGGCGGGTGTTTGTGCGGTCGCTAAGCATACCAACTAGCGGTAGCATAAACAGCGCCAGCACATTGTCGGCCGCCATTATCATGCCGGCGTGTACCTCTTGCAAGCCAAATGTGTCTTGCAGTATTAGCGGCACAACATGCTCGTACATCTGCCAAAACGCCGAGATTGAAAGAAATCCAAGACCTACAAGTAAGGTTGTTCTGTAGCTAAGCTTCATATGCTCTTCCCCTTTTTAAGGTGCACTTCGCCGCATTTCCACTTTATGCACCGTTTAGCTTAAGGCGGCGGAATCCAGCCCCGCAAAGCCTTATAAAACACATTCCAAATCAGCACCCTTTTGGCACAACCCTTTGAAATGCACACTTCCCCTATTATATCACTTTTTACGGTATAATAATTATGTTTACACGCTTACCTGCAACATGCAGGCTTAAATTATACCTGTTTTGCTATGTATACACAACAAAAAAAGCACGGCCTGCATGTTTGCAAGCCGTGCTTTTTTAATGCTTTACTACTTAGTACCCTCTGCAATGCGCTGTTTCATCAGCCCGCTTGCTTTAAAACCAGGAATGCTGGTGGGGTTAAGCTGGCTGGAAACCTTTGTTTTTGGGTTTGTGTACGCTTTTGTTTTGCGGTCGCGCATTTCAAAGCGGCCAAACCCTGCAATAGTTACCTTCTCGTCTTGCTGTAGGCACTCGATGATGTCATCTACAATAACAGACAACACATTCTCTACCTGAGCTGCCGGCAAGCCTGTTTGGCGTGCCACTTTGGAAATTAATTGGGACCTGGTCATTTGATTATACCTCCTGCTATTGTTGCTTTATTTATATTTTTATGTTTTTATAATGCACTTATATCGCTTGCGCACCTTCATTATATCTAATAAAACCGCATTGTGCAATAGATTTTTCGATGTAAAGTGTTTTGCTTCACACTCTCTTCTCTTAAGCGCATTTCCTAGAAAATTATAAAACTTTTGGCCTTTTTGCTAAAATAAAAAAAAATTTTGTTATTCTGTTCTAAAATTTTCTCTCAACTTTTAAGCATATTGGCGTATATTTACCATATGTTTTGCGCTAATATTCCCCACATTTACAATAAAAAAATTTAAAAATATTTTTATTTTCTTCGGTTTTCCCGCTCTTTTGTTTTGCTATGTGGATTTTTTGCCCCTAAAATGCTATTATTATTGCAGATAAAATCAAAATAAACACCCCCGAAAGGCAGGCGATTTGCATGCCCTTAATTATCCCAAAGCAGCTGCCCGCCACCCGCACATTGCAGGATGAAAACATCTTTGTAATGGAGCGCGAGCGCGCCATTGCGCAAGATATCCGCCCGCTTGAAATACTTATTGTAAACCTTATGCCAAATAAAATAACCACCGAAACACAGCTTGCGCGCATGCTGGCAAACAGCCCCCTGCAGGTGCGGCTCACGCTGCTACGCACCGGCTCTCACCTGCCCACCCACACACCTGCAGAGCACCTTGGCGCTTTTTATACAACACTTTCGCAGGTGCGCCCCTACCGCTACGACGGCATGATTATCACCGGCGCACCGGTGGAGCACCTGCAATACGAAAGTATCGATTACTGGAGCGAGCTACAAAGCCTTATTGAGTTTGGCCGCAATAATGTATACTCCACCATATACCTATGCTGGGCGGCCATGGCCGCGCTTTACCATAGATACAACATACCCAAGGTAGACCTTGAGCAAAAACTGCATGGCGTATTTGCCCATACGGTAAACCGTCCAAGCAACCCTCTGGTACGCGGTTTCGACGAGGTATTTTATGTGCCCCACTCCCGCCACGCCTCTGTTGCGCCGGCCGATGTGCAGCGCATTAAAGAGCTGCGCATACTGGCCCAAAGCGCCGAGGCCGGAATACACTTAATGAGCACCGAGTCCGGCCGAGAGATATATGCGCTGGGCCACATGGAATACGACAAAGAAACGCTACACACCGAGTACCTGCGAGACCAAAGCTCAGGCACAAACCCACCCCTTCCTCAAAACTACTATATAGATGATAACCCCGAAAAAGGCATACTCTTCCGCTGGCGTAGCCACGGCCACCTGTTTTTCTCCAACTGGCTAAACTACTATGTATACCAGGAAACCCCGTACGACCTAAGCGAGCTGTAGTACACCTTACAGATATACCTTTTGCCACATAAAAAGCCCCCCTCGGCTAAGCTGAAGGGGGCTTTTTTACGTTTTGGACAAATGCGCGCTTTCGCCGCGCTTTGTTTATAGTTCACACCTGCCTATCACAGGCAGTTTTCACCGCCATCTTGCTATGCCAGGTTTTGCTCTATCCAGCTGTTTATCTCGCTACCTACCTTTGCCAGCGTGCCGGCCTCAAACGGCGTTTGCAATCCCGCTGCGTGTACAAGGCCTGTGTATGTTTCGGTGCCTGCTTTTTCGGTTAGCGCAAGGTAGCGTTTCCATGCGTCGTCCTTGTCTTTGTTCTGCGCTAGGAAAAACTCCAGCGCTATTACCTGCGCCAGCACATAGTCTATGTAATAAAACGGGCTTACATATATGTGCATCTGCCTCTGCCAGCCGGCACCCCTTGCATAAAACGGTAGGCTACCAAAATCGTTCCACGGGCGATACTTTGCCTCCAGCTCCAGCCACAGCTCACAGCGCTGTGCTTCGGTTAGGTTTGGCTCGTTGTACATTGTTTCTTGAAACTCATCCACCTGGCAGCCGTACGGCATAAAGTATAGCGCACTTTCGGCGTGCGACTGCGCATATTTTTTTGCATCTTCTTTAAAGAACAGCGGGTGGTACTCGTTTGTTAAAAACTCCATTGCCATGCTGTGAATTTCGCAGCTTTCCAGCCCCGGGTTGCGCAACTCGCCCGGCAGGTTGCGCTGTGCCGCAAGGTACATTGCAAATGCATGGCCCGCCTCGTGGGTAAGCACGTCTACGTCGCCTGCTGTGCCGTTAAAGTTAGAGAAGATAAACGGGGTTTTATACTTTGGAATAAATGTACAGTAGCCGCCGGGCGCTTTACCGGGCTTTGACAAAACGTCAAACAGCCCACCCTCCATCATCACATCTATAAACTCAGCCGTCTGAGGCGATAGCTCGCGATACATGCGGCGCCCTGCCTCTAGAATTTCTTCGGGTGTGCCTTTGGGTGTTGGGTTGCCGTTTGCAAATGTAAGCTCGGTATCCCAAAAATACATCTTGTCTACCCCTATGCGCTTTGCCTGTGCGGCTCTGCGCTTTTGCGCAATAGGCACAATATCTTTGGCCACAGCGTCGCGGCAGGCTTTAATGTCGGCACGGGTGTAGCCTATGCGCTCCATTCTAATATCGCCAAGCGGGGTAAAGCTATCGTATCCTAGCAGCTTTGCCTGCTGGGTACGGTTGCGCACAAGGCGGCTGTATATGCCGTCCAGCTCCTCACGGTTTGCATCAAAAAACCCGCCCTCTGCCTCATACGCTTGCTTGCGCACCTCGCGCTCGCAGCTTTGCTTATACGGCGTTAGCTGCGCCACGGTAAGCTCTTTTCCCTGAAAAGGAATGCGCGCCGAAGCATACAGCTTTTCATAAACGGTGGTAAGCGCATTCTCTTCCTGCTGCATCACAATCAGCCGCTCGTCGCTGCTTTTTATTGCCAGCTCCATCTTGCTTAGCAGTATACTGCCATACTCGTCAGCCAGCGCCTGCTTTGCGGGCGAAGACAACACAGCACGGTAAAAACTAAGCGCTTTGTCTGACAAAATAGGCCCTTGCTCGTCAAAGTAGTTGTTCTCTTTGTCGTAAAACTCGTCGGTGGTGTCTACCGTGTGACGAATAGACGCAATGGTGCCTGCGGTGGCGGTATTGTCCATAATCTCGCGCATACCTTTATATAGGCCCAGCATCTCGTCGCCGCCGCTTGCGGCCTTTGCCTGCTCGGTCATCTCTTCAAGGCGTGCTACTGCGTCGTCTATGTTTGGCCGCTGATACTCCATCTGTTCAAACTTCATCTACATACCCCTTCTTTCATTTAAAATACAATATAAAATGGGCTGCTATACTTTTGCACCTAGCAAAGTATACGCCCAAGCTGCGTCCTATATGCTATAATACCATAAACCACGCTTTGGGGGTAGGTGCATAACCTTCTGCTCCCACACCAATATATAGGAGAAGCATTATGGAAAACCTAAGCCTTGAAAAAGCAAAACAGCTAATTGCCACCACCACCTCAGAGCCACACCTACTGCAACATGCTCTTGCGGTAAGCGCCGCTATGGGCGCAATGGCACAGCACTTTAACCAAGACTCCGCCTATTGGCAGGCGGTTGGTATGCTACACGACTACGACTACCAACAATACCCAAACGAGCACCTGCAACACACCGAAACCCCTCTACAACAAGCAGGTGTAAATGCCGAAGCCATCCGCGCCATACTATGCCACGGCTATGGCCTGTGCACCGACGTAAAACCCGAAACAAACCTTGAAAAAAGCCTATACGCCGTAGATGAACTCACCGGCCTCATCTCTGCCACAGCGCGCATGCGCCCGGGCGGCATAGCCACGCTAGAGCCAAAAAGCGTGCAGAAAAAATTTAAAGACAAAGCATTTGCCGCCAAAATAGACCGCGCGGTTATCCAAAACGGGGCCAACATGCTGGGCCTTAGCCTTGCCGAGCTCACCACCATTTGCATAAATGGCATGAAGCCCCACGCGGCAGAGCTTGGCCTCTTGGGTACAGCGGGCTAGCACGGCATAAGCCCCTCCACCTACCTGCCAAAACATGCAACATTTTATACCCCCTCGCCACTACGCTACTATAGCTCTGTGCAGCGCCGGCGCCAAAGCACCCCCGCCCTACAACAGCACCCACACACCCGCTCGGCCATTTGGCCGAGTATTTTTTTGTGCACATTTTGTGATGTTTTAAAAAAAACAAAAAAATACAAGCGCTACCCCTTGACATCTTATAAAAACAGGGTAAAATAATATTAGCACTCTTTAATGTTGAGTGCTAAAACATGCCAAGTAGGAGGTGCACCTTTTGGCTATTGATGACCGAAAGCAACGCATTATGATGGCAATTGTTTCGCTTTATGCCTCCGACGGCGAGCCCATTGGCTCAAACCTGCTGTGCCAATATTTAGACATAGCGGTGTCGTCTGCCACATTGCGAAACGAGATGGCCGCCCTTACACGGCTTGGTCTTTTAGAACAGCCCCACACCTCGGCAGGGCGCGTACCCACCGCAAAGGGCTACCGCTACTATGTAGACAACCTGCTAAACACAGCCCCGCTGCTACCAAAAGACAAAACCGCGCTAGACGCAGCCTTTCGCCGCCTAGACTACGACCCCGAAAAAATGGCGCTGGGCGCTGCTAAAGAGCTTGCAAAATTGCTGGGCTTTGCTGTAATTACCACAACCCCCAGAGCAAAAGACCTTAAAATTGCCAACTTCACGGTAATTCAGGTTGGCCGCTTTACAGCTGCCGTGCTGGCCGTTACGGCGGCTGGCGGGGTGCACACGCGGGTTGCTAAAGTAGACTTTGAGCTAGACGAGCACGCCATTGGCCGCGTAAGCCATATGCTAAACCAGTACCTGCGCTTTGTGGCCGATGCCGATGTAGACTCCACCCTTATCCGCAACATGCTAGACAACTTTGGCGGCGAGGGCTACCGCTACTGGCCCATTGCCTCTGCAGCACTTACACTGCTAGCCGAGATAGGCCGCCCAAGCCTCTACTTCGAGGGCCTGCCCCATCTTCTGCGTTGGCCCGAAATTGAGGCAAACCTGCGGCCCATGCTACAGCTCTTCAGCAACGCCGAGCACGTTGACGAAATCTTACAGCCCCGCCAAGGCCACACCACCGTTTTGTTTGGCGAAGAGCTGCCCGTGCCAATATCCGGGCTGTGTGTTATCTCTCGGCAGTACCTTGCCGGCGGCGGGCTAAGCGGCATACTTGCGGTTGTTGGCCCGGCACGCATTAGCTACCGCGAAGTTATACCCAAGCTAGACTATTTTAGCAGGCTTTTGGGCCAAGGCATGAGCGGCAACGCCGCTCTGTAGCACTGCACCCACCCACAGCTTGTAAATACATTTAGGAGGGCAACCACCATGGCAACACCCGAAGATAAAGCCACATCCGCCGCGGCAGAACAAGCAGCCGCCTCAGCACCAAACAAAAAACCCAAAAAAGCAAAACCCGACGCTGCGCACCTAGCCGCCATTGAAGAACAACTGGCAACAGCACTGCAAGCTCAAGCCGATACTAACGACCAGCTGCTGCGCACCGCCGCCGAATACGACAACTACCGCCGCCGTAGCCAAAAAGAGCGCGAGGCCGCCTTTAACGACGGCGTAGGCCACGCTGTTTTGCAGCTGCTGCCGGTGCTGGATACTCTAGAGGCCGCCGCAAACACAACCACAGATGACCAAGAGTACAAAAAAGGCGTTTTAATGACCCTTTCAAAATGCGAAGAAATCTTCAAAAAGCTTGGCATTGAAGAGATAGAGTCTTTAGGCCTACCTTTCGACCCAGAGCTACACAACGCCTGTATGCAACAGCCGGCCGATGGCGCCGAAAGCGGTAGCATAACGCTGGTTGTGCAAAAAGGCTACCGCCTTGGCGAGCGTGTTGTGCGCCACGCCATGGTAGCGGTTGCCCCGTAAGTTCCACTTGCAAAACAAAGCATTATTCACTAAATATTTATTTTAAAAAAATATCTAAATGCTAAAACACCCCACTTTTACAAAACAAAAGGAGTATATATATTATGAGCAAAATTGTAGGTATCGACCTTGGAACTACCAATAGCTGCATCTCTGTTATGGAAGGCGGCGACACCGTTGTTATTCCAAACGCCGAAGGCGGCCGCACCACCCCCAGCGTGGTTGGCTTTACCAAAGGCGGCGAGCGCCTTGTGGGTCAGGTGGCAAAGCGCCAAGCTATTACCAACCCCGACCGCACAATATCCTCTATTAAACGCAAAATGGGCACAAACGATAAAATTGAAATAGATGGCAAGCAGTACACCCCGCAAGAAATTTCGGCAATGATTTTGGCAAAGCTAAAAGCCGACGCCGAGAGCTATCTTGGCGAAAAGGTAACCGAAGCGGTTATCACCGTGCCCGCATATTTTAGCGACTCTCAGCGCCAAGCCACCAAAGACGCAGGCTCTATTGCCGGGCTTACCGTAAAACGTATTATCAACGAGCCCACAGCCGCCGCGCTGGCCTACGGCATGGACAAACAAGCCGACCAAAAAATTATGGTGTACGACCTTGGCGGCGGTACCTTCGACGTTTCGGTTATTGAGATGGGCGACGGCGTTACAGAGGTTCTCTCCACTGCAGGTAACACAAACCTTGGCGGCGACGATTTCGACGACCGCATCATCAACTGGCTTGCCACCGAATTTAAAAGCGAAAACGGCATAGACCTACGCGACGATAAAATGGCCGCACAGCGCCTAAAAGAGGCAGCTGAGAAAGCTAAAATAGAGCTTTCGGGCGTTACCAGTACCCAGATTAACCTACCGTTTATCACAGCCGACGCCTCCGGCCCAAAACATCTTGATACCAACCTCACCCGCGCAAAATTCAACGAGCTTACAGCCGACCTTGTAGACAAAACAATGGAGCCTGTAAAGCGCGCCATTAGCGACGCCGGCATTAAGCCCAGCGAGCTCGACAAGGTACTGCTGGTTGGCGGCTCCACCCGTATTCCGGCTGTGCAGGACGCTGTAAAGCAATACCTAAGCATCGAGCCCTCTAAAGACATCAACCCCGACGAATGCGTGGCGCTGGGCGCGGCAATTCAGGGCGGCGTTTTGGGCGGTGACGTAAAAGGCCTGCTACTGCTAGACGTTACCCCGCTTAGCCTTGGTATTGAAACCATGGGCGGCGTGTGCACAAAAATTATCGAGCGCAACACCACCATCCCCACCAAAAAGAGCCAAATCTTCTCCACCGCAGCCGACAACCAACCAAGCGTTGAGGTAAATGTGCTTCAGGGCGAGCGCGAGATGGCTAAAGACAACAAAAAGCTTGGCACATTCCACCTAGATGGCATTCCGCCCGCACCTCGTGGTGTGCCTCAAGTTGAGGTCACATTCGACATCGACGCCAACGGAATTGTTGCGGTTAGCGCTAAAGACCTAGGCACAGGCAAAGAGCAAAGCATCACCATCACAGCCTCCACCAACATGAGCAAAGACGATGTGGAAAAGGCCGTTAAAGAAGCCGAGCAATATGCCGAAGAGGACCGCAAGCTGAAAGAAAAAATCGACATTCGCAACGCCGGAGATTCGCTGGTGTACCAAACCGAAAAAACCATTGGCGACCTTGGCGACAAGCTCTCTGACGAAGACCGCACAGCCCTAAACGAAAAGAAAGACGAGCTAAAACGCGCGCTGGACAGCGACAACCTTGATGATATCAAAGCAAAACAAGAAGAGCTGCAAAAGGTG